>NZ_SEWF01000001.1 GCF_004168285.1 Emticicia agri
CAGGATAGTACAGTGGGCAATTATCCTACCCGTCAGATGGATTTAGGCTACCTTCAAACCGGAAGCGATAATGGAGTATTAATACATAATGGTATTCTGACAGACAACCATTATGTACCTTTAGGCTTACCCATCCAAGAGTTCATACAAAGAGATAGGGATGATTATGGTAAACGTCATCAAAGACACCTGCGTCCTTTTGAAGAAAAGGAGAGTGCTAAATGGATTGAAGCCATTGATTTTGCCCGTAAATATGGACGTAAAACGGGTATATCGGTTGTACAAGTAGCTGATAAAGAAGCTGATGTGGCAGAGGTCTTCAATTATGCACTTACCCATCGACAACTCTTTATTATCAATGGCAGACATGACCGTAAACTCAAAAACAGTACTCAAACCCTGAAGCCCTATTTGCAAAGTTTAACCCCTGGTGGGATTGTTGAACGTTCGCTCTTAGATGCCAAAGGCAAAGCACACCTATGTGAGTGTCAGATTACTTTTGCAAAAGTTGACTTACAGGATTTAATTAAACCTATTTATGTACTCACCTTGCAGCAACTTCAACCTATCAAAGGACAAGACTTAGCCCATTGGATGATACTTACCAATGTGCCGGTAAAGACTTTAGCAGAGGCGGTAGCTATTATTGATACCTATACCCGCAGATGGACTACCTGTGAAGATTTTCATAAATGTCTCAAAACGGGTTGTAGTATCCAACAAAGACAATTACAATCCCCACAAGCACTCTTTAATACCATCAGTCTATTGAGTTTAATAGCGATTGGTTTATTAAGAACAAGATATTTAGCTCTCAAAGAGCATGCCCAGAAGACGACTAATCATCTGATTAATGAATTACTCTCACAGGAGGAGTTAATGATGGCTGACATAGCTGCCGATAAATATCTGATGCCTATTGACTTAACTTTTGCCCAGAAGCATACCAATTTATGGTTTATGCTGCTTTTAGCCAGGATGGGAGGGCATCAGGGTATCAAACAGGCTGGTATGCCCGGATGGCAAACAATCTGGAAAGGTTGGATTTATTTCCAGGCACTTGTTGATGGTCTCAATATGTCAAAGAACTTATTTTTACAAAAAAACCGTACTTATGGGTAAAACTCACGTTATAATAGAGAAAAAATACTATATATCTCATTGGCTTATGAGTAAAATTCTATAAATTGAAACCGACTAATTAAGTTAGAAACTTTAAAAAACCACGTAACCATCTACCTCAAATGAGCTTTTTGAAAAAACTTTTCCTGAAAAAAGAAGCAAAAGAAACGCCTATTCAATCATATGCAGATTTCTGGAACTGGTTTCAAATCCATGAGAAAGACTTTTTTGATGTAGTGAAGAATGGTGATTATATTGAAAAAGGCTTTTTCGACAAACTGGGGCCTAAATTAGACGAACTGAAAGAAGGATATTATTATCTAACAGGGATGGAGAATGATGATACTGCCGAATTGATTATAACGGCAGAAGGAAATTTAAAGAACATTGTATTTGTAGAAGAGCTAATTGCTACTGCTCCTAACCTTAAAAACTGGAAATTTACCCCACTAAAACCACCTTTGGATATTAAAGATGTAAATATTGCAATGGCTGGATATGAATTTTGTGGTGATAATATTTATTTCTATGCTAACGAACTTCTTGAATACCCTGATGAAATTGATATAACAATTATCCATAATGATTATAATCAAGACAATCGAGATCAGATTGTCAATGGAGTTTATATATTTTTAGATAATTACTTAGGCGAACTTAATTTTATAACTGGTATTGATGAAATCAGGTTTATTGAAAAATACAAAGCTGAAAAAGAACTCGTACCTATAAGCAAATTAAAAGACTTTTTAATCTGGCGAGAAAAAGAGTTTTTAGAAAAATATCAGGGTATTAGAAATGACAATGGTGCAGGTAACTATTCACTGATGGAAGCCAAACTTCAGAGTGGAAATATGCTCTTAGCAGTGATTAATACCGATTTATTGGATTGGGATAGTAAAGGCTCTCATCCTTGGATTGCCGTGTTAATTGTTCATTTTGACGCAGGTAATAATGGTATGCCTGATGATGACACAATGGCTTTGCTCGAAGAAATAGAAGATAGTGTATTAGCAAACCTAAAGGATTTTGATGGCTACATTAATATTGGTCGTCAGACTGCAGATGGAACAAGAGAGATTTATTTTGCTTGTAAAGATTTCAGAAAACCCTCCCGAATATTCTTCGATATACAGAAAGCATATACTGATAGAATTAAAATAGAGTATGACATCTATAAAGACAAATACTGGCAAAGTTTTGAAAGATTTAATACAGGATATTAATTCATGACAATCATACAAAAGAAAGAGTAATACAATTACCCTAACTTTAGCAGATATAATTACTTTATCAAAAGGCAGCTTTTTTTGATTCCTGAAAGTATCCTTACTGAAAGCCACTAAACCCCTTTAGTTTCATAAATAATCCTCATTTTCAAGAATTAAAACTCCCATCTTCCACTCCTCACATCAAATTAAACCCTATCTTTGACAGCACATAATTCAACCTCATATAACTTTAACCTAACGCATGAAAAAGTATTTAATCGGCTTTGCTATAAGTACTGTTTTAGTAGCAAACAATGCCCTCGCACAAGCATCTGCCAATCAAATCACTAAAGTTACTAATGTAAAAATCACCGATACTTTCTGGAAGCCGAAATTAGATTTATGGGCTACTACCACCGCCAACGATGTGCTGGATAAATTTGAAGCTAAAAACCTGGCTACGGCAGAAGAACGGGAGAAAAACAATGTCTTTAAAAATTTTGATGATGTAGCGCAAGGCAAAAAAGGCACAAACCACCACGCCGGACTACCCTGGTTTGATGGACTGGTGTATGAGTCGATACGTGGCATTGGCGATTTATTGAAACAACACCCCAACAAACAGGTCGAGGAACGCATTGATAAACTGATTGACCGGATTGAGAAAGCTCAACAGGCCGACCCTAATGGGTACATCAATACCTATACCGACCTGATGGAACCTACTCACCGTTGGGGAGATAATGGCGGTTTCTTACGCTGGCAACACGATGTATATAATGCAGGCATGTTGGTGGATGCAGGCGTGCATTACTATAAGTCTACCGGAAAAACCAAGTTATTGGAAGTAGCCACAAGGTTTGCCAATTATATGAGTGCACTCATGGGACCTTCACCCAAAAGAAACATCGTTCCGGCGCACTCTGGCCCCGAAGAAGCCTTGATTGAACTATACTGGCTTTATAAGCAAAATCCTGATTTGAAAAACAAACTGAAAGTGCCTGTCAATGCCCAATCGTATTTTGACCTTGCTACTTTCTGGATAGAAAACCGGGGACGAAATACAGGCTATCCGCTATGGTTGAGTTGGGGGAATGATAAATCGGAAAAATGGATTAAAGACCAGCAATATAAAAATCAGGAGTTCGGCAAAGCCAACCGTCCGACATGGGGCGATTATGCACAGGATTCTATTCCGGTTTTTCAGCAAAAAACTATTGAAGGACACGCCGTAAGAGCCACCCTATTGGCTACAGGTATCACAGCCGCTGCTCTGGAAAATCACTCACCTGAATATATCCGTACGGCAAATGCACTGTGGAGCAATATGGTAGGCAAACGTATGTTTGTTACAGGCGGGGTGGGTGCTATCCACAACGATGAGAAATTCGGCCCGGATAATTTTTTACCTACCGATGCTTATTTAGAGACCTGTGCGGCCGTTGGCGCAGGTTTTTTCAGCCAGCGTATGAACGAACTGACAGGCGACGCCAACTATATGGACGAGTTTGAGCGTGTCATGTATAACAATGTACTCACGGGTATTTCGCTATCAGGCACCCAATACACCTATCAGAATCCGCTTAACTCTGACAAACATGCCCGTTGGGACTGGCATTCTTGCCCTTGTTGTCCGCCTATGTTTCTGAAAATCGTGTCGGCACTGCCTGAGTATATTTACAGTCAGGCATCTGAAAAACTCTATGTCAATCTGTTTGTGGGGAGTTCGGCCAATATAGAGGTAACCAAAGGCATTCAAACGACCATTGAGCAAAAGACCAATTATCCGTGGAATGGCAAAGTAGACTTAAAAGTATCACCGGAAAAACAAAGCACCTTTACCTTATTAGTGCGCATTCCCGGCTGGGCGCAGAGCAAAGAAAATCCTTATAGTTTATACCATTCAGACATAAAAGCCCCTGTTAAACTCTCGGTAAACGGCAAAGCACAGGAGTTAACCATTAAAGACGGCTATGCAGTGGTAAACAGAACATGGAAAAAAGGCGATGTGGTAACCTTAGAACTACCCATGCAACCCAGACTTATTACTGCCAATGCTAATGTAAGAGATTTAAAAGATAAAGTGGCTATTGCTTCAGGCCCAATTATTTACAGTCTCGAAAGCATTGACAATGCAGACCTCAGCCAATTGAAAATTATCAAAAGCGAATCACTGAAACTTGATTTTGAGCCACAGACTTTAAACGGTATCAATGTCATAAAAGGAGTAGCTACTGATGGTCAGTCAAAAAAACTATCATTTACTGCTATCCCCTACTACGCAGTAGGCAACAGAGAAAAGCAAGGGTATCGGGTCTGGATAGATGCTTTAGAGGTGGTGAAGAAGTGATTTTTCTATCCTTCAATCTTAAGCAGGTGTGTATGGGAAATAAGGGGATGTATGTACTATAAAAGTTTCTGAGTAAGTTATTTTTATCTTCAAAAATCGTTTAAACATATAGTTACTAATTCGTGAATAAGCTAAAACTTTCACTTATTTACTTCAATTATTTCAGCACTCAATTCAATTAATATCCTACCTCTGTAATTTTCTCAAAAATAATTTGCGAAACCAGATAGTTGCATATATATTTGCAACCATATAGTTGCAAAATGGAAACAAGAAGAGATATTTTTCAAGCAATAGTTGACCCGACAAGACGGGCAATTATCACACTCATTGCTTTACAGGCAATGACACCCAACGCCATTGCCGAACACTTTGATACTACCAGGCAGGCTGTTTCAAAACATTTACGCATTCTGACAGAGTGCGAATTAGTTACGCAGAAGCAACAAGGCCGAGAAATCTATTACCAACTTGAAATAGATAAAATGAAAGAAATAGACCAATGGCTGTCTCAATTCCGGGAGATTTGGGAGGCACGTTTTAATCAATTAGATGATGTATTAGCAACACTTAAAAACCTAAAAAAATGACATCAGCATTATTATTCGACTTTATCGTAGATAAAGAGAATAGAACGATTACCATTAAACGTGAGTTTGATTCTGACCTTGCATTGGTCTGGGAAGCATGGACGAACCCCGAGATTCTTGATAAATGGTATGCGCCAAAACCGTTCAGAGCTGAAACCCAGAAGATGGATTTCAGAGAAGGTGGTTTCTGGCACTATGCCATGATTAATCCGCAGGGTGAAAAGCAAGGGTATAGCCGTTACGACTACCAGAAGATTGAACCTGAGAAAACCATAATTGAATTGAGAGGATTCTGCGATGAAAACGGAACTGTCAACCCTAATTTTGCGCGTACTACCTGCTCTAATGATTTCAGCGAAGCAGATGGTAAAACATTAGTTACTATTCATGCCCAGTATGGCAGTGTAGAAACGCTTGAATTTATAGTGAAAAATGGTTTCATAGAAGGTATGTCGGCTTGTTTTGGTAACCTTGATGAATGGTTGGATACTTTGAAAAAATAGCGTAAAACAAAGTCAGGTAGAAATATTTTTCTTTCTATCAATTGCCCCTCAGCTTTAGCTGGGGGGAATGCAAAATTGTATTATCTAATTTGGTTAAAGCAGGTCTTGATTATTATGTTTTACTATTAATTCAATAATTCACAATAGTATGGACGTACAAGAACAAATCAACGACTATATTAACAGTCAACCTGAACCGAAACGTAGTGAGATGCAGGCGTTGCACGAGCGCATACTTCAGCTATTACCAACAGGAAAATTGTGGTTTCTGGATGGGAAAGACAGCGATGGTAAAATTATTACTAACCCTACTATAGGGCATGGCTCTTATACCATACACTATGCTAATGGCACAACGAGAGAGTTTTTTCAAATTGGTTTGCTGGCAAACAAAACCGGAATTTCTGTACATATATTGGGTATAAAAGATAAGACCTACTTGCCCCAAACGTATGGGTCAATAATAGGTAAAGCAAGTGTAACCGGATATTGTATCAGGTTCAAAAGCCTGAAAGATATAAATATTGATATACTTGAAGCAGCCATAAGATATGGCGTTGCGGCTCAGTCTGGCGACGATTCATGAGAAAAAAAGACATTAAGCATAGGACTATTCAAGATTTTTAGCGTGCATGCTTTTCAGAAGTTCATAGAATTTTTTCACTGCTTTTTTTTCATATACTTCTTTGATTGACAGAATCATGATACTTCGCTTCATGTTTTTTCCGTCAATTGGGATACCTACTACTTCAGGGTCGTTTACGCTGGTATCACTCAGAATAGTATGCCAATTACCTGTTTTTACGATTTCAAATAAAGTAGGAATATCATTGATTTCCATACAGATATTCGGCTCCAAGTTTTCTTCGCCGAATGATTCCACAAAAAACTGAATGGTGCTATAGCCACTGAAAGGCAATGCCAATGGCAGTTTTGCCACTTCGGTCAGCGATAGGCTTCTTCTGTTGGCCAGCAAAGATTTTTTAGCAGTTACCAGAACCATATTTGCTTTGAGCAGTGTCTGACATTTCAGATGCGGCTCTTTGAGGTTTTCATGGAATGTCAGAATAAAATCAAAATGGTATAAATTGAGTTTTTCGAGCAGGTCTTTGGTAGTGCCAAATACCACCTGTATTTTGATATTGGGGTATTGTTTGGCAAACTCAATGAGTGTTCTGGCAAAAAGAATACGCATAGAGTAAATCACGCCGATAGTGATTTTTCCTGCATTAAGATTTTTTAAATCTTTCAGCACTAATAAACCTTCATTGGCTCTATTGATACTCTGCAAAGCATATTCACCAAATATTTCTCCGGCTTCAGTAAGGTTAATGCGTTTGCCGACACGATTAAATAACGGCACATGCAGTTCATCTTCTAACTGCTTGATTTGCTGTGAGAGGGTACTCTGGCTGATATTCAGCATTTTTGCGGCTTCTGTAAAGTTCAGTAATTCTTTGGCTTTCAGAAAATATCTGAGTTGGCGTAGCTCCATATTTCTAAATCGGTTTTATCGATTGATTTTATCGAAAAATAGCGTTTTGCAAATATAGATACTGTTCTGATATTTGTAGAATACAATTTCAAACAGAAAATTTTATTACTTAAAATCTAATCAATCATGAATGTTAAACTTGTTTTATCGCTATTACTTTTTACCATCGGCTCTGCTGCATTCGGTCAGGAAAAGCCATCTGCTAAAGCTGAAAAAGGCTTGATTAAAATATCGGTTATGTACCCTTATGCCGAAGGTAAAACCTTTAATATGGAGTATTATGAAACCAAACACATGCCTATGGTGGCAGGCTATTTAGGGGCAAATCTGGTTAAATACACCATCGAAAAAGGACTTGCCAGTGGTCTTCCTAACCAACCGTTGCCGTATATGGCTATCGGTACTTTTTATGTAAAAAGTCTTAGCGAGTATCAGGCAGCTGTAGGTCCGAACAGAGAAGCTATCAGGGCTGATTTCCCCAATTATACCAATGTTGCTCCGGTGATTCTGGTGAGTGAGGTAGTGAGGTGAGGGGGTTGATTTGCCAGTTTGGTTATTATCTTATGTTTGGCTAAAGCCAATTCAGGTATTTTCTCTTTTTACCCCCATTTGAAAATGAGGGACGCCGCGCGGGGCTATTGAAATAATATTTATTTAATCAATTGCCTCCATTTTTAAATGGAGGGTACTATATTGACATCATCTAATTGGCTTTAGGTACTGTCTTAAAAAACAACAAAAAAGTATAATTTTTTTTATCTTTACAACCTCAAAAGAAGAAGTTCATTAAGAGCTTCATTCTGTGTAGCCCCGCTTGTCGGGGCTACGTGTTTATATAGGTAATTCTGGTCATATTTTTAGTCATTTTTCCATAGGGAAAAAATAAGTACCAGTAACTTTCTCTGGACAGCAACGTAGGCTTTCATTTTGATTTTTGTACGTTCAAAAACTCATTCAAATAGGTTGAGAAAAGGTGTTTGTTGGTACTTTATGACATTAAAAGCGGGCATAAATAAGGCTCTTCTAATGCGATGATTTCCTTTTTTAGAGATTTTGGCGGCCGCGTCTTTTTTATGCTTACTCTTGCTTGGCAGTGATAGGTTTAGGCAAACTCAATGATGTAGAATACCTGAAAGCCATGCAATCTATTAATAGAGAAATACAGAATTCTTAGTGCTAATAATGAAGCCATTCAAGCACAGAGAATAATATTTGAGAATACATGGAATAGACTTAACCATGTCCGTACTATTTGTTCAGTTATTAGTGTTGTATTGTTAATCATTGGCTGCCTGTATCAATACAGACCAGTAAACAAAGCCAATCATTCCGCTATTACTATTCCTCAGAAAAACAATATCTGTATGCTTACTTAGGATAAAAATTGCTACTTGTTCAACCATCTGTTTTTATGATGAGCAAACCGTTTTTACCGAAAATAAACTGAGTACTGCCGTTCCTATATTCCTATTTCCATCTTCCTCATACACTAATTAGCTTTGTATCAGTAAGAAGCAGGAATTTATTTGTTTTGTAGCAATGAGAACTCATTATGTAATAGCCGCACCAAAAAAGAAAAAGAATATCAAGAAATCAGGCTGGAGGGCAATAATTATCCGCCTTTCCTATTGGTGGAGGAAGCAATTCAGATAAACTGTTATTTTACCGATGCTAAAGGTAAGTCAATAAAAAACGTTGTACCACGGCCATCTTCGGTTTCAAACCAGATATTACCCCCGGCATGCTCTACCCCTCGGCGAGCCATCGCTAACCCTAAGCCTGAACCTCCGATTTTTGTTGTGAAATTTGGCAAAAATACTTTCTGACGGTGATTCTCCTGTATGCCTGAGCCATTATCCTGTATTTCAATAATTACTTTATCCTCTTCACTTTTATAAAGACGCAGATTAATGATGGGTCTTTTTCCGGCTTGAACTGACTGAATACCATTGATGATAAGGTTAGTAATAACCCGACTCATAAACTGGCGGTCGCCCACTACCCATGCTTCTTTTTCTTTGATATAGGCATTTAAAGCAATTTTCTCATCTTCGGCATATAAATCGGCCGATTTCTGAATTAATGGTACTAAATCAAAAGTTTCATTGCGCGGCACAGGCATTTTGGCAAATTCTGAGAACGAATTGGCAATTTCGCTGATATTATCAATCTGCTCGGTCAATGAATTCAGGGCTCTTTCTATTCTTTCTTTCGCTTTTGGGTTGTCTACAGTTAATGTACGCTGCAATTGCTGAATAGATAGCTTCATCGGTGTCAGCGGGTTTTTGATTTCGTGCGCTACCTGTTTGGCCATTTCCCGCCAGGCTGTTTGTTTTTCGCTTAACGAAAGTGCTACCTTACTCTCCTCTAATTTTTTCAACATCTTGTTATACTCTCGCATCAAAAGCCCGATTTCATCGTCCGAATTCCAGTCTAATCGTTCGTGTAATTTATCTAAATTTGTCTTTTTCAGTTTCTGTGCCACAATTCTCAATGGGTTCGTCAAGACATTAGAAGCGAAATAAGAGATAATCAATAAAATCAGGAAAAGCCAGGTAAAGATATTCAAAATAGAAGCTACCACTTCTGTTACCTGATGGTCTAACACAGGCTTGGCATCAAAAAAAGGAATACCTATTACACCTAATGGCTTGCTATCCTGCCCTTTAATAAGCATATACGCTGTTTTGTAATTCAGGCTACCTAAGGTTTCTGTCAGTAATGCCTCGTTTTCCTTTTCTTCAATAATGCGTCGATAAGCTACCGGATTTATGAAATTAGAAATCAAGCCATACTCATACACCAACGGGCGTGTAGTCAGATTCAGTTTACCATCTAAATTATAAAGGTTTATATCTAACTTAGTATCATGTGCTAAATCGTTTATTTCTTGCTCTAAAAACGCTCGGCTCATGCGTTTCTGCGTAAAGTTCTCTAACTGGAGCTGAACAGTTGAAGTAATATTTTTGGTATTATCCAGATAGGCTTTTTCCTGATTATTTACAAAAGTTGAGTTAATTACGCTTAATGTAATAATTACTACCAGCACCAGAGGCACTAAAAATGCGGCATTGAGATACAACTGAATTTTGGTAGAAAAATTGACATTCATATTTCTGAAGCTATACTTTAAAGTATAAAGCGACATCACAAATACAATACAAAGTACCGATAACAAAAATAGAAAGGAGAAATTGGGAAAGACACTCTGCCATATCTGGTATTTCGACGAAATAACAATTTTACGGCCATTCTGCCCTATTTTACCTATATGATTGTAGTTATTTAACTCTACCCCTTTTTCATACAAATCTTTATTTTCTAACACCGATACCGGCAGTTTACGCATATAATTATAGTTGCCCGAGTTGAAAATCAATTGGTTTTTCTCGTCGTAAATGGCATAGCTGTAATTTTTGGTTTCTGGTGTTTGTGCAAATTTTTTATCCATCAATAATTCAGGATAAACACTCTCGGCAAACTCATCTCTCAGTTTCAATTCAAGCACCACATTACCTATCAGGGTATTATTCTTGCTGACAGGAATAAACGCCACATATTGCTTAATGAAATTGTTGCCGATGTCGTCTATAAAAAACACATCCGGATTATTGGTTTTATATTCAGGCTTGCGGAAATTTTCTTCATAATAAGCCAGGTTATTGGCTCCTTCTGACAAATCTAAAGAATTGCCATTTTTATCAAATGCCATTACATCTGTATCGTACCTGTCAAAATATAAATCCAGATGTTTACTTTTCACAATCTGCTGGGTTTGTTCACGTGCAAGTGTAGCTCTTGCCAGGGCAGTACTGATGGCCGTATCTTTTTGCACGGTTTGAACAACCCTTGCTAATAGGCCCTCTCCTAACACATCATTCTCTGCCAGATACTTCTGTCCGAATTTCAGTTTATCAAAAAAGTCTTTCTTCTGCTCTTCATGATAAATAACAAACATGGCTATAAACGCAAAAACAAAAGCCCCAGTAAAAAAATAAATGGTTGTTCTATATTTGAAATTATAAAAGAATCTTGGAAATCTATTGGCATATATCAATAAGAAATAAAACCCGACCACCAGATATATCCAACGGAACTGGTCTATAAGACTGATAGCTGCCAGGCCTATCAATGTGCCTATTAACCACTTGACAACAGCCATTCTAAAGTCTTTATTGAGCCTTAAAAAAAGGCTGCAAAGCAAATGATTAATCAGAAAGAATATAATTGACAGAATAATATAAAACAGCAGACTGGCAATTTTAAGGGACGAAAATGAAATAGTCAGCGCAAGATCTAAAGTAAACTGCGATTTTTCGTAAACACTACACAAGTTTCTGAAAAACAGACTTGTAATACCAATAGAAGTAGCCACAAGTACTACTGATATAATACTCTGAAATATTTTGGGAGTCTTGGAAAGATTAAAGTAAGTATTTGACCGATAGAAAAAAGTAACCAGATACCCTACCAATATAAATACAACAATCGCATTAAGCAACATATCGCCGAGCGATGGTGCTAAAGCACTGATGGTTAAAAACTTGGGATTGAAGAGGTTTGACTCATAGACAATAAAAGGGATGCTATTAGATAGCATCATCAGCCGAATGAAAATCAGGTAAGCAGCCAACAAAGCAAAGGCTCGCCCGAACTGATGTATCTTTATCAGATTAGCAATCCATAAAGCAATATAAACCCCCAGTAAAAGAATACTGATGGCTAATAGAAAAAGCGTATTGCTCGGGATATTGGAGTTAGCAAGTTTTTCTACCTGCGGCGGAATAACTGAGAACAGGAAATGGGATTTATCATCAGTAATATTCAGAAACGATGCTTTACTTGCCTGCTCTGATACCTGTTGTGGTTCGGTTGAGAAAATTTTATGGTTATAGCCATTGTGCAGATAATCGTTTTCGTTGTGGAATTTGCGATAAAGATTAATCAGTGAGAAAATCTCTATCTTACCTCCTTTGTCTCCGAATCTAATTGTGTTAACAATGTATTTACTATTGTCGGTACTTAAAAGCCTTGTTTCTACATTACTGATTAATTGCTGATAGGTAGGCACAAAGCGATGGTCTGACCAATACAATAATTGCCCATTACGAAAAATATAATAAGGATAAACCGTTACGGCCTCAAAGTTCAGAAATGTGCTTTCAGGGGCTTTCTGATACTTTGTACCAATGCTGAATAGTTCATCTTTAGACCGCACAATTTCAGTCTTTATTCTTTCTCTGATAGCATTTACATAGTGTTCCTGTGATGCCCTGGGGGCATTTTTCTCAAATAAAAAGAAATTCAGGGCAGCAGTGATAGCAAATACTATAGAGAGAATAAGGAAGAGATGTTTCTTTAATAACTTCAAATCCATGTTCACTAATTTATTCTCGGGGAAAACTAATCGAAAACCATGCCAAAACCAATCAGTCTTTCAGAATTACAAAGCCCATTCCGGCTTCAGTTTGTGTGTAGTCTATCTTTACGCCTATCAGATACATCAGATGTTTGCGGTCTATTACTACCTTTACGCCATCTACTTCATATACCTCATCCTGTTCGGTAGCTTTATCTAATCCTAAAAGGTAATTTGCAGAACAAGCCCCGCCTTTCAAACCTATTCTTAAAGCGTATCCGTCCGGAACTTGTGGCGAATTCAGTGTTTTACTAATTTCTTCTTTTGCTATTTCTGTAAATACTATCATCTGTTTCAGCACGTTATTCATCAGCATCAACAAAAATAATCACACTTTCATTACATTCGCTAATGGAGTAATGTATAATTTTGCACCACAAGATTCTGAAAAAAGAAAGATAATGGCCTTATTGACCGAATTACTAAAAATTCTTATACCTGTAGCAGCCGTTTTGTATGGCATGTACCTAACTGTTCAGACTTTTTTACAAAAACAGTTTGAGCAGAAACAATTAGAAATCAAGCAAAAAAATTCAGAACTCGTTACCCCTCTGCGTTTACAGGCTTACGAACGCATGACCCTGTTTTTAGAACGCATCACCCCCAATAATCTATTGGTAAGATTAGGCAATAGTGGTATGCAGGTACTTGATTTTCAGCAATTACTATTAAGAGAAATCAGAGAAGAATTTAATCATAACCTTTCGCAACAAGTCTATCTTTCGCACGAAGCCTGGGAAAAAATCCGTCAGGCGATGAATGAAGTCGTAGCTTTGCTGAATACCTCAGCCGGAGACCTGGCTACTGATGCTCCTGCCATTGATTTATCGAAGCGGGTTTTTGAGCGGGTAATCACTGAAAATAAACAACCAACTACTGATGCGTTGAAATTTCTGAAAGAAGAAATTCAGACTATGTTTATGTAGTAGCATTAGGGTTCTGCAAGGTTTTATGTATACGTTTGCGGCGTGATTTTGTCTTAAAATCATCGGTCAATACGCTTATGTTACCGTCCACCTCTAACATGGCCAAATCAACATCTTCTATTCGTTCAATGCCATGTTCTCTGATGGCGGCTTCAAGTTCGGCATGTGTAAAACCTGCTATCATTACGTTTTTTTCCTGTACAGCACCCTTATAAATGAGCATCATAGGTTGCCCTTGTATCAGCCTGCCAATAGAGTCATATCTGCCTATCAGCTTTTTCAGAATAAAATTGGCTATAAACAAGCCTCCTGCGGCTGTCAGCCCTCCTATTAATGAGTTATCAGGGCCTACCATTGCATTTTGTACGGCATTGCTGATAAGCAAGATAAAAACCAGGTCAATCACCGATAGCTGGGCTAATTCTTATTTACCAAACAGCCTGATGGCAAAAATCATAAACAGGTAAACAGCTACCGCACGCAACATTAAGCCTAAATAATAATCCATCATCTGATAAACTTATAGTATAGTCAAATTTAGCAAAACTTTTGTGTCTGAAAAAATCGTAAAACAATCTTCTTTATCGTCTCTCTTTTATTGTTTTTTGTCGCTATTTTTATTAATGTTGAGTATGATTAAGGCATAGACGCAACCAACATATCATTTTTTGCGTATTCACATCAGTTATGGTAAATCATTTGCCTGATAGTCCGGAAGAATTACTTATTGCAAGTGTGAAGGGTGACCGAAAAAGCCAGGAAAGGCTTTATAGGCTCTTCTATGGCTTTGCTATGGGGGTTTGTTTACGGTATAACCAGAATCGTGAAGAAGCATTAGAAATCGTGAACGATAGCTTTATGAAAGTGTTTACCAAAGGCGAGCAATATGATGCCAGCGGACGGCACTCGTCTTATCCTTTTAAAGCATGGTTCAGAAGAATTATCGTCAACACAGCGTTAGATTATTACAGGAGTCAACAAAAACACTATTTCCACGAAAATCTTGATGAAGCATACGACGTTTCTTCAACCGAAAGTAATGCTTTGAGCCAACTGAATCATGACGAACTAATGGAGCTCGTACAACGATTACCTTCAGGTTACCGAATGGTATTCAACCTGTTTGTAATTGATGGGTTCTCGCACGAAGAAATAGCACAGCAACTACAAATTTCGGTAGGAACATCAAAATCAAATTTATCAAGGGCACGGGAAGCACTCCGAAAAATGATTATGAAAATTGAGGGTGCATTAACTGACAATAAAAATTAGCAGGCTTTCTGTAGCAGAAGCCGTTTAAATAAAATGAGCAAAAACTTACATGATTTATCAGATGAAGAGTTTGATGACCTTTTCAGAGATGCTGCTGAAAAGTCGGACATCGGCTTTGACCCTGAAGCATGGAACAAAATGAGTCAAAAACTTGATACGGCTTCTTCGCCTCCGTCAAGCTCGAAAAAAGGAGGTAATTCATTGAAAAAATGGGGATTACCTGGTATAATTCTATTGTTATTACTGATTACAGGTACTTACTTTATGGTAAGAAAACCTTCAGGAGTAGTAGCAGAAACAAATGCAAAAGCTAAAGAAAATTCGGTAAAGCAAGCAGGTAAGGTTGTAGAAAAAGATGTAGCAACAGATAAAGTAGGTACAGAGAAGCAGGAAAATGCCAAAGAAACGGCCATTGAAAATGGTAAAGTTCAGCCAGAAAAAACAATAGATACTGATAGTCAGAACGATACCAAAAAGACTAATGAAGCATTAAAATCTATAGATAAGGTAGCCGATAAATCAGCAAAGACATTTTCACCAAAAACCAATCAGAATCAGGAAAAGAATAATAGAGATTTAACTTCGACTACCCAATCATCTAATCAAGCTGAAACAAACGCTGTTAAAAGTTCCAAAAAGCCAGCCATCGCCTCAGCAGATAAAAAAGCTGATGATAAAAGTGATACTTATGAAACTGGCAAAAATTCTAACGATGAGTTGAAGCCTGCAAGTGTAAAAAATGCCAAAGTTTCTAAATATAAACTAAGAAGTAAACCACAATTAACTGCTTTACCGGAAGAACAAGTTAATAGTACCAAAATAGGTATTGATAATACCAAGCAGGCCTCTGCAACTAAAACTGATACTATTGGGTCAACTAATGAAATTGATGGTAGCTTGAAACCTATTACACAGAATCAGACTTTAACGGTCGATTCGGCAGAAACCATTGATAAAATGCAATGGACAACTGTGAGGATGCTACCTGCCCATCAACCTAAGTTTGAGGTTCATTTAAGACTGCCTGATGTTTATTATGTAGAAAATCTGCTTCAAGGCCGTATAGTCAGTCTTATGAACAACTCAGCATTCAAAACAGGACTTAGTTTACGTGTAGCCTTATCACCGGATTTAAGTTTTATCCCATCAAACAAGATATTTAAAGTAGGTAATAACTGGGCTGCAATTGTCGAATATCGTTTCAATAATCGTTTGAGTGTCCAGACAGGTGTGATTCGTTCGATGAAGTACTATGGCGCACTGCCAAGCCAATATGAATGGAATGCGTACTGGACCATGCCATCGCCCCTGAAGGATATTGATGCAACCTGCAAAATGTTAGACATTCCATTGAATGTACGATATGATATTTCACAAAAGCCGAATAGTCGCTGGTTTGTAGGCGGTGGATTTACCAGTTATATAATGTTGAAGGAAGAATATCGTTATAACTATGAAAATCCTTATGACCCGAATATCAAGCGTACCAGTTGGGAAGGCAAAACAGGAGCCTATCCGTTTAGTGTGTTAAATCTGTCAATGGGATACGAACATCAGCTTTTCAGACGTTTAACTTTTCAGGCGGAGCCATTTTATAAAGCTCCTTTAGGAAAGATAGGCTACGGGAAAGTCAGGTTGGCAACAGCAGGGGTATTTTTCTCTGTTAAATATCCTTTTTAGAGTGTATATTGGTACACAAATTGCTATTTTTGAATAAAAAATCATGCTCATGAAAAAGATTCTCTTATTAATAACGCTTATTACAGGTAGTTATAACTCATTTGCACAGGAAACCAAAGCTCCCAAGCAAGCCAAAGAAATACAATGGATAAGCCTGCAAGAGGCGTATATGCGTACCCAAAAAGAACCAAGAAAAACTATCGTTGATGTATATACGGCGTGGTGCGGATGGTGTAAGGTTATGGATAAACAAACTTACACCAATCCGGATGTGATTGATTACCTGAATAAAAACTACTATATGGTAAAGTTGGACGCAGAAACACGTCAGGAAATAGTAGTGGGAGGCACAAAATATGTGTTTGACGAGAGCAGCAGAACCAATCAGGCAGCTATTGCATTACTACAAGGTAAATTGAGTTATCCTACTACGGTTTTTCTTGATGCCCAGTACAATATGATTCAGCCTTTGCCCGGCTATCTTGATGCGAAGGCCTTTCATCAGATTATCACCTTTATCGGAGGTGATAATTATAAGAAAGAGCCTTTTGAGCAATACAAGGAGGGCACTTATAAAGAAACTTTTAAAGGTACTAAATTATAGTCGATAGCATAAATTGTTTTGAGTTCAACGGACGTGCTGAATCTAACTGAAAGGTTCAGCTCGTTTTGTTTTTATTCATGACTATAATTTGTTGTTGCAAAGATACGAAGCGGGTATTTACGCTCATAGCGTAAAAATACGCAATTCATTAGGGGTTTTTACGCATTGAACTTATCAGAAATTGGTAAAACGTGCTTTTGGCGCACTCATACAGAGAAGATTTATTGCTTACTTATGACTACAGAACAGGCTTTAAGTAACAATACCATAACATTATAAAACAAAAAACCCGATAAAGAGAGACGCTTTATCGGGTTTTTATTGTTTCTAAATATTACTCCTCTAAGAAATCTAAGTCTTTTCCGTGTGTTTCCGGTATAGTCAGGGTTGAATAAAACCCAATGGCAAAGCACAATGCCCCTACAATTGCTCCGGACATAACTACGCCTTGACTCGGTTTAAATAAATTAAAGAGAAAAGTCATAATTACTACTGTGCCACGCACCATATTCGGTACAGTTGTGGCTGCAGTAGCTCTCAGGTTTGTACCAAATTGTTCGGCACCTACGGTAACGAACATGGCCCAATAGCCTGTTCCTAACCCCCACCAACAGCAGATGGCATACAGCATATTGGCACTTTTTACACCGCCCGAAAACAAGAAAAACAATACGCCTATCAGTGCAAAAGACATCATAGCCGCAATGGCTTTTTTACGGGAGTGGAACCAATGGCTAATAAGGCCGCTGAACAAATCACCAACCGAAATACCAACATAAGCCCACATAATGGCTAAACCCGGGTCAACTTTTTCGGTTATACCCATTGCTTCACCAAACTCATTGCTGAAATAGGTAAGAATACCAATACAAAACCAGGTCGGAAGCCCTATTCCTATACATTTGATATATTTCGTAAATCGGTCCCAGCTATTAAAAAAGGCAAAGAAATTACCCCTTTCTACATGTTTTTTGTTCACTACATCTTTATAGATTCCTGATTCGATAACACCTACCCGAAGCAGTAAAAGAGCAATACCCAAAGCACCACCTACCAGATAGGCAATTGTCCAGTCGCCTGAAAGTTTCACTGTAAAAGTAGCAACCACCGCACCAAGCAAACCAATACCTGCCACTAAAGAAGTACCAATGGCACGTAGATTCTTGGGTAATACCTCAGATACAAGCGTAATACCTGCGCCTAATTCCCCAGCTAATCCTATACCTGCAATAAAACGAAGCCATTTATAAGCCTCTACTTTATCCATAAAAGTAATATGAGGAATAAGTCCACAGGCAATATTAGCCAATGAATAAGTAATAATAGAACCGAAAAGTACTGAAAGCCTGCCTTTCTTGTCGCCTAACACACCCCATAAAACGCCACCAATCAGGAGTCCAATCATCTGATAGCTGATAATCTTTGCGCCTATTTTTGAAATTTCGTCCTTCGTAGAAAGTCCGAGACTTTCAAGGCTTTGCACACGCACAATACCAAATAATTGAAGGTCATAGATGTCAACAAAATAACCAAGTGCGGCAACAATTACAGGAAGACTAAAAAGATATTGCAAGGTAGTTTTTTCTTGCTTCATAGTGTTTAGGTAAATTTGATAGTTATTTAGGTTTGGTAAGGTTTCATAAAACAGGTCGGATAATACTATCCGACCTGTTTTTATAGCGGGTATATCAGAGTTCTTTCACAACAATATTCTTCCATCTTACTTTAATTCCGCCACCGCTATGAATTTGTAGTGCCAGAATACCATCTCTTTCGCCAATCTTAGGGTCATCTAATTTAATCATTTCAGTTCCGTTCAGAATAGTAGTTACTACATTATCTACTACCCTTACAGTCATGGTATTCCACTCACCCATTTTCAAGGCTTTATCTTTTTCAGGGTCTGGTTTAATTATCCAACCACGACCATGAGACTCATAAATACCGCCTGTATTATGGCCGGGAGGGGCTACTTCTGCCTGCCAGCCTGTAATGGTAGTACCGGCAATTGATGAATGAAAAAATACACCACTATTGCCATTGGCTTCCTGTTTAAAATCAAGGGTCAGTTCAAAATTCTTGAATTTCTTTTCTGTACCTAAATAACCGTATTGTTTGTCGGGTCCGCTTTCACATACTAAAATACCATCTTCTACATACCATTTTTCAGTACCATATACCACCCATCCGGTCAGATCTTTGCCATTAAAAAGTTTTTGTCCTTTGCTTTTTTGTGCAAAACTTAAAGTTGAAATCAATAATAAAGTAATAGTCAGGAAACGAAGTTTTGTTTTCATTTTGAATAGAGTTTATTTACTGTTACAAAGAAAAGATAAATTTCTTATCTTGCATCACCAAGCAAAAACTATTTCTATGATAAAGCGGATATTCAGCATTTTTCTTTTGTCATTTTCTCTTTTAAGTTCCTTTTCTTTTGCACAGAATTCATTGTCGAAAGAAACTTTTGATGGATTAATCAATAACAAAATTCCTATTTTAATGACCCTTACTTTCGATGATAACCTTATCTACGGAACGTTGGTCTATAAAAGAGTAGGACAAGCCATTAAAATAGTAGGTTCTTTAGAAAATGGCAATGTGTTACTGCATGAGTTCGATTCTAAAACAGAAGTAACAGGCGTTTATTACGGCACAAAAAAAGGCGATGAAATTACAGGCTTCTGGTCAAAGCCTAACAGCGAAAAAGAAATGAGTTTTAGTCTGAAAAAGGCTTCAGAAATTAAAATAGAATCTGCTCCTATCAACACCACCGGAACTTATAACTATAGTTTTGGCAAAGAAGGAGGAACGGGTAGCTTATACGTAAACCAGATTAGCAAAGATAAAATCATTGTTGAAATGCAGTCGCTCAGAGGCGCACCAAGTTATAACCAGGCTATTATTGAAAAAACCACCCTCAAACTCAACGGAAATCAGGCCTTGTATGAAAACAATGAGTTTGGCAAATGTAAACTAAAAATCATTTTCTTTGAGGGTGGCGCTACCATTGTATACCAGGACGAAGCCTTTGAGTGTGGATTTGGTAATGCCGCAACCGTAGCGGGAAATTATCTGAAATATGATAGTAAAGTGCCCAAGTTTGAAAAGCAGGATTGATTGATAAAGTCGCCCTGATTTCTCCGGATATTACTTCCCGAAATATGTTTACAAATAATGCCCCAATCTCATCAATAAGATTGGGGCAGATTTTTACAGGTAATTACATCCATTTTATGGATTTGTTCATGGCTATAAAGTTTTCGTATGAAAAATTTATAGGGCAAAGGTAATCATAATGTGTGTTGTATTTTAGCGTAAAAAGTCCCGAATCATAGCGTAGAAATACTTAAATTCTATACATTTCAAACAATTAAACTAAAAAACCTGATGAAAAAACTATTTACTATCTTATTCTTAGCAATCTCCGTATCCTCTTTTGCACAAACTGACGAAGAGCAAATCAAAGCCAGTATCAATCAGGTTTTTGATGGTATGCGCAAAAATGATACGACACTTATCCGCCAAGTATTACACCCTTCATGTTTTCTGAAATCAATCGGGAAAAATAAAAACGGAGAGGTAAAACTACAGGAAGACCAGATCATTGATTGGTTGAAATCAGTCGGCACCAAACGTGAAGGGGTAATATTAGATGAAAGGTTATTGTCTTACGACATAAAAATTGATGCTGAAATGGCTATGGCCTGGACTCCCTATGAATTATATGTGAGCGATAGATTTATTCATTGTGGTGTGGATTTGTTTACGCTGATGAAAACCGATAAAGGCTGGAAAATCGTAGGCATCGTTGACACACGTCATAAGGATAATTGTAAGAAATAACATTATTGAACGTTAATTGTTTTTTATAGAAATAGTAAAACCTGCCATGAAAAAGATGATTATCATTGTAGTAGCACTATTGAATGCTACCTACATTTTTGCTCAGAAGAATATTTTTATTGCCTCTGACTTAACCAAAGAAGGCGAATTTACTAATAATTGCGAAGGGCCATCGGTAGATAAAGATGGGAATATCTATGCCGTAAATATTAATCAGGATGGTACTATTGCTAAAGTTACGCCCGATGGTAAAACGGCTGTTTTTCTGACCTTACCCAATGGAAGTGTAGGCAATGGCATTCGTTTTGGAGCAGAAAATATCTTTTTTGTGGCTGATTACACACAACACAATGTGCTGAAAGTTGACCTGAAAACCAAACAGGTAAGTGTATTGGCACACGTTCCAACCATGAATCAGCCGAATGACTTGGCTATTATGAGCAATGGTACTGTTTTTTGCAGCGACCCCAACTGGAAAGAAAGCACCGGACAAATCTGGAAAGTAACTCAGGACGGTAAAGCAGAATTATTAGTAAAAGACATGGGTACAACCAACGGCATTGAGGTTAGTCCTGACGAGAAAATATTGTATGTGAACGAGTCGGTACAGAAAAATGTATGGGCTTTTGATATTACGCCACAGGGCACATTAACCAATAAGCGACTACTGATAAAATTTGAAGAAGGCGGCATGGACGGTATGCGGTGCGATGCTGAGGGAAATCTATATATAACCCGTCATGGGCTGGGTATTATAGATATTGTTTCACCACAAGGTAAGTTGATACAAAATGTAAAAATGAAAGGTAAGCTGACTTCGAATATCTGCTTTGGTGGTAAAGATGGCAAAACCTGCTATGTAACCCTACAAGACCGCAAATGTCTGGAAACCTTCCGCAGTATTAATCCGGGTAGAGAGTGGAAGATGATGCGGAAGTTTAAGTAGGTATTAAATGAGTTTTGTCAGGTAATACACCCCTCTATAACTCACCTTTCAAAGCTCAATTAACTGCCTGGCCTGTTTTTCCAGAAAAGCCTTGTAGATATCAGCGGTTTTTTTGGCATTGGTATAGGCATTAATCTCATCAGTTTGTCTTGGATTAAAGTCTTTTCCATCAAAATAATCCCATATTTTTCCCAGTTTTATACGTAAGCCTAAAACATCTGTCTGCATATAACTCAATACATCATTCAGATGCCCCAAGCCATTCGCATTTCCTTGTACACCCGAGGAAACACCTACTAAGGCTGCTTTTTTGTAGTGAAAGCTATCGGGATAGCGTAATCCATCAAGAAATGTCTTCAGAACGCCCGGGAAAGAGCCATTGTATTCGGGTACAATGAAAACAAATTTAGTGGTTGTATCTACTATTTTCTGAAACTCATTAAATAATTCGTTCTTACCTGAATTATGGTATAATGCAGAAAAAGCAAAATCTTCCGGTAAGTCGGATAAATCTATAATCTGACTTTCTGCACCTAATGATTCTAACAATTGCTTATAATATAAACCGATTTTTTTTGAAATTGAATTATGCCGATTGGTGCCAATGATTACTCCTATCATTTTAGAGAAAATTATTAAAAACAAGTCAAAGAATTAATCCTTTGGCTCTACTTGTATGCTATCTATTATTATCTTTAACAAAAAAAACCTTAAATCGTTTCAATGAACGAACTCATTTCAGAATTACAGGCCATAGCGAATCCTGAACGGGCTAAAGCATCTGCCTGGTTTTTCAAAACTGGGAAAGGGCAATATGGAGAAGGTGATGTTTTTATAGGTATTTCTGCACCAGACCTGCGTGCTATTTGTAAAAAATACAATTCATTACCCTTAGAAGATTTACAGGTTTTGCTCAACGACCCTATTCATGAATACCGCATGGCGGCATTGATGATTCTGGTAAGTCAGATAAAAAAAGCCAAAGGAGATACCCAAAAACGTATTTATGATTTTTATCTGAAAAACACGCAGCAAATCAATAACTGGGATTTAGTTGATGCTTCGGCCCGTGATATTGTAGGTTACTACCTATATGACAAAGACAGGGAAATATTATATGACATGGCTCGTACCAATCATCTCTGGACCCAACGTATAGCCATTATTGCCACTTGGTATTTTATCAATAAAAATCAATATGAAGAAACTTTCCGTATTGCCGAAATATTGCTTTCACACAAACATGATTTGATTCATAAGGCTGTAGGCTGGATGCTAAGAGAGATTTGGAAGAAGGAAAAGGCAAGCGGAATAGAGGTCATACAAGTGGAACAGTTTTTAAAGAAAAATATCGGTAAAATACCAAGAACGGCGCTTCGATACAGCATTGAAAAAATGACAGAAGAGCGGAGGAAGTATTTTATGACATTGCCCCCTGCCCCTAAAGGGGTGCTTTTAAAACCTAATTAAAATTATTTTTCATCAATGAACAAACGTCAGTTTATTAAAACATTTGCTGCTACGGGTTTGGCTGTTCCTGCTTTTGGGAAGGGTTTTGAAAAAGCCTTAGCTAAAGTACAATTGCAAACACCCGAAGAAGCGGCAAAGAATTATGACTTCTGGTTAGAAATCCGGAGTGCCTATAAAATCAAGCCTGATTATATAAATCTTGAAAACGGCTACTATTGTTTTACGCCGCAGGTAACTCTACAAAATTTTATTGGGCATGTAGAGGAGATTAATTTTCAGGGGTCTTATTATATGCGTACCAGACAGTTTGATGATAAAGCTGAAATCAGAAAAAAATTAGCTGCATTGGCAGGCTGCTCTCACGAAGAACTAATCGTTACGCGCAATACTACCGAATCATTAGATACTGTCATTGCCGGTATAGACTGGAAAGCAGGCGATGAAGCCGTAATGGCCGAACAGGATTATGGTGCCATGTTGGATATGTTTAAATTACAGGCTCGCCGTTATGGTATTGTAAACAAAATTATTTCAGTACCTAATCACCCGGCATCTGATGAAGAGATAGTTTCTATTTATGAGAAAGCCATCACACCTAAAACCCGATTGCTCATGGTTTGCCACATGATTAATATTACGGGACATATACTGCCTATCAGGAAAATATGCGATATGGCGCATAGCAAGGGTGTGGAAGTAATGGTTGATGGTGCGCATGCTTTTGCCCATATCAACTATAAAATCAGTGATTTAGGATGTGATTATTACGGGAGTAGCTTACATAAGTGGTTAAGCGTGCCATTGGGTACAGGTATTCTGTATGTGAAGAAAGATAAAATTGCTAAACTCTGGCAAATGTTTGGCGATATGGGTTATAAAGATGACGACATCAGAAAACTGAATCATACAGGCACAAACCCTGTACATACAGATTTAACTATTGCCGATGCTATTAGTTTCTACGAACAAATTGGCAGAGACCGCAAGGAAGCACGTTTAAGATACTTGCAGGAATACTGGACAAAACAGGTAAGAAATATTCCGAATATAGTGCTGAATACCCCTGCCGAAAGCCATCGGGCTTGTGGCATAGCCAATGTAGGTATTAAGACCATGAAACCTGCCGACCTTGCCAAAACTCTGTTAGAAAAATATAAAATCTGGACAGTAGCTATTGACTCTCCTACAGTAAAAGGGTGCAGAATTACCCCTAATATCTATACGACAACTACTGAACTGGATACTTTTGTGCAGGCATTAAAAGTTTTATCGGCCTAAAAAAATGCCCACGATTTACTCGTGGGCTTATACCAATAGCAATCACCAGCAGATACGGATAATCTATTTTCTAACTTTTACTATTACTTTCGCATCAACGTCGTTTACTGTTTTAGACTGTACTTCTATCCGACTTTCGCTTATACCCCTTTCTAATAAAACACCTTGTAAAGCATAGGCACGGTCTTCACTTAAAGTACCACCACTACTTTGTGAGCCTCCGGCAATGGTAATTTTAGCTTTTGAATTACTCTTCAAAAACTTTACCAAATCATTCACATCTCCTCTGTTACTGATTTCAGCACTCCCTTTTCTGAAATTAAGGTTTGGCAAAGCAATCCACGAAGTACTGTTTTGCAATTCACTACTCAAAGAACCTGTATTAGAACTACTATTAGTTACAGGTTTAGATTCAATGGCAGGTAAATCTGCTTTTTTAGTATCCACTTTTGTATCGGCAGGCTTAGGTTCTATCTTCTCTACCGGAGCCGTAATGGTCAAAGTATCTTTTGGCACTACACTAAAGGCAGAGGTATCAGGCGTTACAGTAGCCATCGAATCAGCCGCAGGTAAAACCTGAGCCTGATTATCCTGCTGTTTTTTATATTTAAAAACATAAAACAAAATTGCAATCAGAACCAAACCTAATAAAACCCAGGGAATCCAGACGGCAGGACCGCCACCGGGATTATTGTTAGGATTTGGATTGGCATTTTTTTCTTTCTCTTTTTTCTTTTCTTTGGCCTGCTCTTTAGCCGTTTTTTTATCAACAGGCTCTTCTTTCGTAATCAGTTTGTTAATCAGCACAGGCGGTAGTGCTGCCAATACGGCATCTCTTTGTTCGTTTAATAATTTTATCAGACCCGAAACACCCATCCCCTCTCTGGCAATTACTTTTCCCAAAGCACCCAGCACCAGAGGCGTTGCCAAGCCTACCAGAGACGAAGCAGAAGTTTTACGGATATTACTTAACGACGAAATCGTTTCAACAATCCCATTGCTTTTGTTGCCTAAGAAATGATTGAAGATATTTGTACCAATGGTAATCAACAATTGTGTTTTATCGAAGTTTCCTAAAAGATTAGGCAAATCGTCAAGAATTTCGCCTGTATGCCCTCCGTCTTTTAGCACGTCCATCACTTTACCTGCACTTTCTTCTGTAGTAGTATGCTGGATTATACCCCCAAGCACTGTAGGAACGGTTTTATCTAAAGCAAGGCTGATATTCTCGGGATGCTCTCCCAAAAAATTGCTAACTTTTTCAATAACCGAATCTGTCAGTTTATCTTTTATCAGTCCAATTATATTCATACAAATCGTGTTCTCGTGGTAGCTAAAATTAAAGTCCGGGATAGTATCATAACAGGTATAGTTTTGCAAAAACTATGCCCAAAATTAAGGCTTTTTTAAAAAAAACTTATCCGCTTACTAACAAAACGTAAAAGCAAAGCAGCTATTTTCTGTTTTATAAGGTTTATGTCAGTCAGTATAATTTAAGAGTAAAAGTATCGCACATTCAGGAGTAAAATATTATCATTCAAGAATATAATATAACTTTTTAAAGAATTTTACAATATAAACAACTGATAGTCATACAATTATGATTTTTATAATATAATTTTGTTGCGAAAATCAAACTAATGCACAAAATGGCACTTGTAAAACAATTTTCTAAAACCAAATCAGTTTGTAAAGTTACGTTCACGCTACCTTCAGAAGTTGTTAATGAAGCTAAGAAAGTAGCCCTTGTAGGTGAGTTCAACGATTGGAACTCAACAGCTACTTTGTTGAAGAAACAAAAAGATGGTCAATATAAAGCTTCAGTAGAACTTCCAATCGGTTCAGAATTCCAATTCCGTTATTTATTGGATGGTACTAACTGGATTAATGATGAAGCTGCTGACAAATATGTGGCTAACGGATTCACTACAGACAACTCGGTAGTTGTATTGTAATCAGCGCATAGCTCGCAAAAAGAAATTAGAAAGCCCGGAACTTTATTGTCCGGGCTTTTTCATACACTATCAGCGTAGTTCGTAGTCTAATTCCAGAAAGCCTTCTACATTGGCTAACCAGTATTGCTCTACAAATGCGACGTGGTCGGGGTGAGTATTATATTTCTCGTAGAGGTCTCTATTGGCAAAATCCATAAACAAGCCATAATCAAACGAACTATGAGCGCTTGTTTGTTTATAACATACAAAATTCTCTACTCCTTCTATAGATGCTAATTTATTTACGGCAGTAAAGAATATCTGCTCTTCAGCCGACCCAACCGGGTACTTTAACTTAAATACAACTGAATGTCTTATCATTTCTTCTTAAATGAGTGAATGAATGATTGAGTGATTTAGTGATTAAAACATTGAATATTAATAATAAAAGTCAATCATTCACTTCTGACTACTATTGATTAGTCAAATTTCAATGTTTTAAACTTAATTAAGTTATCACTTGGTTTATCATGCTTAACTCCCATAATATATAAATCTCTGAAACCTTCTACAGGTTTTTCTAATTTGCTTTCTACCCATTTCATTTTACCCCAGCCCTCAGTCGGGCTAAAGGTGGCTCTGGCAATCACAGGCCCTGCAACAGAATTTTCTCTCACTTCTATCACGCCCGATTTATCCATCGAAGCATACTCAAAACTAATGGTTTTAATATTAGTTAAATCTATATTCTTAAATACCAGATATGCTTTAGAAGGACCCTGACGAAGTTCGCCCCAGTCAAACACAAAACCCGGGTGTCTGTCAGCATCCATTGCTCTTAATTGATGGTAGCGTAAACGTGTAATATCTTCTGCTTTTTCAGGTTTGGCACCTGTTGCACCATTATCCACATAAGCTGCCTTAATGGTATAATAACCAGTAGTTTTGTTTTCAAGATGTTCTTTCAGAGGCAGAATACCATTTGCTCCGATAGATTTAAAGTTTTTGTTAGGGTCGTTGATAGCTAAAATATACTTTACCATTTCGTCGGCATCCTGAGGCGATATTTGTGGATGTGCACTCATCACATGCACAGTACCCCAGCTACCACCCCCTCCTTCAATAATCTTTTTCGACAGAGTTTTGATAGTTTTATTATCACCACTACCATATTTTTTTGAAATATCGAGGAACGACGGGCCGACAGATTTCTTATCAACTGTATGGCAGGCCTTACAATCGCTTGCATCAACTAATGTTTTACCTAAAGACCCCAACTCTATTTTAGAACCTGATTTAGCACCTGAAACAGGCTGATAAGGGTTCGGGTAATAGTTATATTCTACCTTACGTTTTTTGGCATTAATTACCTTATCTTCTGCATCGTTTACTGACACAGTATATTCGAAAGGTGCATTATCCCAATAAAAAGATTTATTCTTTTTGGCATTAATAGCCACTACCGGAACAGCATTGCCTACCCTCACGTTCAAGGTATCTGTACCTGTTTTTCCGGCGGCATCTTTTACTAAAAATATTACTTTATAATTACCGTTTTTGGTAAAGGTATGCGTGTACATAGGTTTATCAGCAGGTAATTTAGTACCGTTGATATACCATTCATAACTTAGTTTATCATCAAAGTCTAAATCTACTCCCCTACCCGACAAACGCAGTTTCAAAGGTGCTTTACCAGCCCATTCTTTATATTGCGGCACGTCTCTTATTTCAGAGGTAATAAACGACTCTTTTTGTTTCTTAGCCGCCATCACAGTGTCAACAATGCTCGCTATGGCTTGCGGTGCTCTGTTGTCATAGTTATATTCTATTTTTACCAAACGGGCATCTGTATTATCTGCCCCATAAACCGAACCGTATTCTAATACATACATAATACCCTCTTTGCTGAAAGCCAAATCTATCGGGCGTCTGAAATCACCTTTGGTTGGCATAAAAGGCTCTGTTTTTACATAATCCTCATTTGTATCAAACCTGGTTGCCAGCATCCAGTTTCTCATCCAGTCGAAGATAAATAAAGCCCCATCATAATACTTAGGTATTTTGTTTTTGGCAGTTGAGGCTTCATTATATGTATAAAATTCACCTGCCATTGCACTGCGGCCACCTGTACCCAATTCAGGAAAATCAGGCGATAACGCATACGGATACCATAACATTGGCGGCGTAGCCGGAGGTAATTCTTTCAGACCCGTATTATTCGGCGAATTATTCACAGGTTTTTTAGGATCGTAATTCTGGCCGGGTTTTCCGGTTTCAAAGTCCCATTCGGCATAGGCGTAGTTGTTGCCCACAAAATAAGGCCAACCATAATTACCCGGTTTCTTTGCCTGATTAAATTCATCGTATCCTCTCGGACCTCTTGGGCTATCTTCGCCTGCATCAGGGCCAATTTCGCCCCAATAGATGGTTCCCGTTTTTGGATTAATAGCAATTCTGTATGGGTTACGGCAACCCATAGCGTAGATTTCCGGCCTGGTATTCTCTTGCCCTATCTCAAACATATTTCCTTTCGGAATCGTATAAGTTCCGTCAGGCTGTGGATGAATACGTAGAATTTTACCTTTGAAATCGTTGGTATTCGCCGCCGAACGTTGCGCATCCATCGGATAATATTGTGGGTCTTTACGTTCATCAATAGGTGCATAGCCATTAGATGGGAAAGGAGTAGTACCATCTCCGGTCGATAAAATCAGGTTGCGGTCTTTATCAAAAGCTAATGACCCGCCGTGATGCGAACCACTATTGATTTGCACAGGCACTTTCAGCAATATTTTTTCAGAAGCCAGATCAATTTCATCTTTAGCCGAAAGCGTAAATCTTGACAAATTAAAATAAATAGGTTCTCCTTCAATCGGTGGCGAATAGTAGAGGTACATCCATCGGTTGGTATCAAAATCAGGGTCAAGCGTAATACCAATTACTCCTGTTCCGCCTTTCATTACCACCGGAAAACGATGAATGAGTTTGAACTGATTGGTTTTAGTGTCAAAAACAGAGAGATTCCCTGCTAATTCGGTCATATACACTTTTCCACTATTAGATACTGCCAGTTCCATAGGGTTATTCAAATCATTCACCAGCACTGTTTTTTCAAATCTGTTTTCTTCGGGCACGGTTTTCGAATAGGCTTTTGAATAATCTAAAGGTTTGGCCTCTCCTATCGCATAATTTATACCTCCTAACAAGTGTTTCAGAAACAAAGGCTCTGAGAAACTTTCATCGGCATGTCCACCTCCGGTAAAGAAAGACCTGCCTCCATCAAATTCATGATACCAGGCAATCGGATGATTGCCGCCATTTGTACCACCGTCATAGGTGCTTTCATCGAGATAAGCTAAAGGTTTTATATTTCTATAAATAGATTTATAGTTATACCATTCATCAGTCCGTTCCCAGGAATCAGGCAAATGACTGGTTGAAATATGCGACTTATCCGTTACGAGTACGGTTGCTTTTCTGACATTTGAATTATTAGGATGGCTCTCAAAATAAGCCCCTACCAACTGTCCGTACCAGGGCCATTCATATTCTGTATCAGCAGCCGAGTGAATACCCACAAAACCACCTCCGGCCTGAATATATCTTTCAAAGGCTGCCTGTTGGTCGTTATTAAGAATATTGCCCGTAGTGGAGTTGAAAATAACGGCATTATATTTCTTGAGATTTTCATCAGTGAAATCATCAGAATTTTCTGAAATATCAACACCAAAATTATTCTCTTGTCCAAGCTTTTTAATGGCTTCTTTGCCAAAAGGAATGCTTGAGTGCCGCCAGCCTTTTGTTTTAGAAAATACTAAAACTCTTTTTTGTTGAGCCGATACGCCATGAGGAATGAGCGCGGTAAACAGGGCACAAATAGCCCATAAACTGAAAAAAAATCTTTTCGCAGGTTGTTTCATTGTAGTAGGTCAAATAGATAGAATTCAAATATAATTATTTCCTGTTAAAACTATCCTGTTTTAAGATAATTCAGAATAATTCTGCGATGAAAAACCATAAGTACCTTATAAATAATAGACCCTCCCATAATTTAACCATATTTTCTTCTAAATAGATAATAACTTGCAAAGACTGAAATTTGTATTTAAACTTATAATGAAATCTGGTAAAAGCCATATGGGTTGATACACTTTTAACTACTTTTGATGTAGCAATAAGCATTCAGACTTATGATTGATAACGAAACCCCAAGGCTCTCAAGACTTACGGCCCTTATTACTTTTTTGCAAACAAAACGGCTGGTTACTTCTACTGAATTAGCTAAAAAATTTAATGTAAGTGTCAGAACTATTTACCGTGACATCAGAGCTTTGGAGTTATCGGGCATACCCATTTGCACAGAAGAGGGCAAGGGGTATTCGTTAGTAGAAGGCTTTGTTTTAGCTCCTGTCATGTTTACAGAATCAGAAGCCAATGCCTTGATTACAGCCGAACAATTGGTTCTGAAAAACAGTGATACTTCTTTTATCAAAAATTATCAGGATGCACTTATTAAAGTAAAGGCTGTATTACGCACCAATACCAAAGAAAAAGCCCGTATACTCGCCGAGAGAATTGTGTATAGAAATAATTCAGGTCAGGGTTCGCCAAGTCATTATTTATCACTTATTCAATTGGCACTTACCAACTTTACGCCTATCCGTATTGCTTACGTCTCGCAAGAAAATACCTCAACCGAAAGAGTAGTAGAGCCTTTTGCTTTGTACAATACACAGGAAAACTGGGTGCTGATTGCTTACTGTCGGTTAAGGAAAGAAAACCGCTCATTCAGGTTAGACCGCATACAGGCATTAGAAACCTTAACCGAGAGATTCCAACCACAGAACATCAGTTTGCAGGATTACTTTGAATCAGTAAGAAAAATATATTTCAATACCCCTGACATACCGCTGTCCTGAAGGGCAGATACTTTTGCTTATCATTAAAAAAGCAATAACATGCAGCTAACAACCATTCCTTCTTTTGCCTTTATAGGCCTGAGTATCCGAACAACCAACGAAAACCAACAAGCTATGCAGGATATACCTGCTTTATGGGCCCGATTCTTTACAGAGAACACATTGGCTAAAATCCCTGATAAAGTAGATGACATGCTTTATTGTATCTACACAGATTACGAAAAAGACCATACTAAGCCTTATACCACGCTTTTAGGCTGCAAAGTAGAAAGCCTTGATAATATTCCTGATGGATTGACAGGCAGATTAATCAATGGTGGCATTTATACCACTTTTACTGCCCAAGGCAATATAAATGAGGGAATTGTGATACAGGAGTGGATAAAAATATGGAACAGTGATATAAACCGAGCCTATACAGCCGATATAGAGGTATATGGCGCAAAAGCCCAGAACCCCGAAAAGGCTGAAATAGCCATACTCATTGCTATTCAATAATATGTTGTACCCCATAGATAATTATTTTGAACAACAGAACGAACCTACCAGAAGTTGTCTGCTTTTTCTGAGGTCATCTATCCTGAAACACGACCCTGATATAACAGAAACATGGAAATACAAAATGCCTGTGTATTGCTACAAAGGCAAAATGTTGTGTTATTTATGGATACATAAAAAATATAAAAGCAATGGTGTTCCTCTGCCTTATATGGGCATTATTGACGGCAACAGGATAGATGAACCGGATTTAATTAAAGAAGACAGAGCCAGAATGAAAATTCTACTCATTGACCCGCATGAGGATATTGCTGTTGAAAGAATTGACAGGCTTCTGACAATGATGTTACAATTGAGGCAGAGTCTTTAAATTTAAAACTCCACACCAGACTTTTCATACTGAAAATGCCATGATGTGGAGTTAATCTATTTTTTTACTTTCTACTTGTTTCGTTTTCCTTTCTCCATTTACTCCGTTTTCAAAGATTTTACCGGATTCATCAGGGCTGCTTTGATGGATTGGAAACTGATGGTAACAAAGGCAATAAGAACGGCCATGATTCCGGCTAAAGCGAATATCCACCAGGCTATTTCAGTCTTATAGGCAAAATCCTGCAACCAACTGTGCATGAAATAATACGCCACAGGCGATGCCACCAGCAAGGCAATCAGAACCAGTTTTAAAAGGTCTTTTGAAAGCAAAAGGATAATGCCGGGAACAGTAGCCCCTAAAACCTTGCGGATACCGATTTCTTTGGTACGTTGCTGAACAATATAGCTTACCAACCCTAATAAACCCATACAGGCAATCAGAATCCCTAAAAATGAGAATATCCAGAATACCTGTTGAGAAACCTTTTCATTTCTGTATAATTCAGCCAAATCGGCATCTAAGAACGCATAATTAAAGGGTTGCTCAGGTAAGAACTTCTTCCAAGTCTGTTGCAATTGCCCTACCACCGACTGAAAGTCAGGTGTATTAATTCTCACACCTATCAAATTGCTTGTGCGGGCAAAAAAGCGGTCATTCACAATAAACAAAGGCGTAATTTTCTGATGCAACGAAGAAAAATGAAAATCTTTTACCACACCTACTATGGTATAAGTTACTTCCGGCCCATCGCCTTGAACAAAATTATCCGGGCTGAATATTTTCTGTCCGATAGGGTTCTTTAGCCTTAAAGCCTTAACAGCCTCCTGATTCAGAATGATTGACAATGAATCATTAAATTCTCTATTAAAAAATCTTCCCTCTGCTGTTTCCATATTCAGGGTTTGCAGATAACCTTCATCAGCAACCATACCCTTACCTGTTACGGTCTCTTTCTCTCCTCCCTTACGGAAACTAATACCAAAGAAATTTTCCTGACCCGGTTCGGCACTTGTTCCGCCTACTTTTTCAACACCTGTAATTTTCTGTACTTCGTCTTTAAACACCTGTGTACGGTTGCCCAAAAAACCTGCTCCTCTTAAATGAATCACAAAATCTTTTGAGTAGCCTAATTCTTTGTTCTGAATATAATTCAATTGCCGATACACTACCAGCGTACTGATAATGAGAATAATGGAAATAGAGAACTGAAAAACCACCAATCCGTTGCGCAAAGCATGACCTTGCTTTTTGGAAGTAAACTTGCCCTTTAATACCTGTATGGGTTGGAACGAAGATAAAACACCTGCCGGATACATACCAGCCATTAAGCCTACTGTTATTGATAAAATCAATAGTAATGGGATGGTTTTCCAGGTAAAAAAATTGTCTAATACCAGGGTTTTATTGGCCAGATTATTAAAGGATGGCAGTACCAAAACCACTATCAGGACAGCAACAAATAAACTTGTTACACTTAACAGGATAGATTCTGTCAGAAACTGAATAGATAACTGTGACTTGGTTGAGCCTAATGTTTTGCGGATACCTACTTCTTTGGCTCTTTCGGTTGAACGAGCCGTAGCTAAATTCATAAAATTGATGCAGGCAATCAACAACACAAAAACAGCAATCACCATAAAAATGTATACCAAATTCCTGCTCCCGTTAGCTCCTAACTCGGCTTCTAAATGAGACTCCAAATGAATACTTTGTAAGGGTTGCAGGAAATAAAAATAACCATTTCCTGCTTTCAGGTAATCATTAAATGATACACCGAAAGTTCGTTGAACTTCGCCAGCGGCATATTTTTCAACAATAGCCGGAAATTTTGCCTGTACCTGCTCCGGTGAGGTATGAGGTTTTAATAATAGATAAGTGGTGGCGGCAAAATTGATATGGTTGGTTGCCTCAGCAAAACGAATACCTTTGACTGAGTTTAAAAAATCGAACTGAAAATGGGCATTTTTGGGCATATCAGCACAAATACCTGTTACCTGCACTTTAGGTCCTTGAACAAATTCAAGGTATTTACCCATCGCATTGGTTGTTCCAAAATAACGTTTGGCTGTGCTTTCTGTTAATACAACAGTATTTGGGGCTAATAATGCTTTCTCCGGATTGCCATAAATCATTGGTAATTGAAATACCTTAAAGAAATTGGAGTCGGCAAACAGCACATTATTTTCTTCCAATATCTGATTATTATGTCTGATAAGCGTTCCACCACCATTATTAAAGATTCTGACAGTTTCTTCTACCTCAGGCAACTCTTTTTTTACCGATTGGGCATACGAAGGTGGAATAATGGCATACTTGGTTGACCTTCCGGGATAAATTCTTTCCAGAGACATTCGGTAGACTCTATCGCCATTCTTCCAGAATTTATCATAACTCAATTCATCAAATACAAACATCAGAATCAGGATACAGGAAGCCATCCCTATTGAAAGACCTGTGATGTTAATGAGGGTTTGCAGTTTGTTTTTTAACAAACTACGCCAGGCAATTTTTAAGTAGTTACGTATCATAGCCCCTAACCCCTGAAGGGGTATTTAATAATAAAAAATGGTTAAAATCTTAGAATAAAAGTTGGTGTGATTCAATCCGTAATTGTTTCATAAATATACTCCCTCAAAAAACATACCTAAACCAATAAACGGTTGACTATCAATATATTACTTCAACACACAAAGTTATAATCCGTCCACAAGTGGACAATTTGTGTACGGCAGCGTACAAGGGTATAGAGAAGAGAAAAAGGCTAATACAAAAACGAAGATTATAAGGTAAAAAGAGAAAGGAACAGGGAAAAGTATACTTTTCCCTGTTCCTTTCCCCTTTCTCTACCTACTCTGACTTTAAAGATTGCACCGGATTCATTAATGCTGCTCTTATGGCCTGATACAATACTGTCAGCAATGCAATACTTATGGCCAGCACACCTGCCACTACAAATATACTTGCGCCAATATCTGTTTTATAGGCAAAGCCTTGCAGCCAGTTGTTCATAAAATAATAGGCAATCGGGAAGGCAATACCATTGGCAATTAAAACCAAACGGATAAAGTCTTTGGACAATAGCCCTACAATATTGCTTATGCTTGCACCCAATACTTTTCTGATACCAATTTCTTTCACTTTTTGCTCGGCGGTAAAGGTAATCAGGCCAAACAATCCCATACAGGCAATCAGAATAGCCACACCTGTAAAACCTGCAAAAAGGCTTCCCATGCGTTGTTCAGAGCGATACTGTTTGTTAAAGGCATCGTCTAAGAAATAATAATCAAAAGGCACATCTGCTTCATATTTTTCATAAACTTTTCCGATAGATGCCAGTTTTTGTTGCAGGTCTGCTTTAGGGTCTATCCTCAGATAAAGGGTACGTAGTTGGGTGGTATCTTTTACTACCATTAATAGCATACCATCTATTTTCTGCTGAAGAGAAGTAAAATTAAAGTCTTTGAGTACCCCCACTATTTCTTTTCTTGTTCCTGCCAAATTCAGGTTCTGACCAATAGGTTTTTCAGTTATTTTCAGTTTTTCAACAGCCGTTTCGTTTATCACAATTTTATCGTTGCCCAAAGCTAACTGTTCGATATTGGCAGGCTTCACTTTCCAGTCTAATTGCAGAATTTTCAGAAAACCTTCATCTACTTCCATATTATTGATGCTTACATCTTCATTAGTAGTCGGGGTTTTAGTAAAATACATATTCCAACCTCCTGTAAACATAGATAATGACGAAGCACCTACCTGTTGAATACCTGCTTCACGTTTTAAATCCTGCCTTAGTGCTACGGTGTGTTTGCGGGCTTCACTTGAGAGCGGCAATACTAATACCTGCTCTTTATTCATCCCTATTTTTTTGGTTTGCAGGTAATTTAATTGCTTCTGCACCACCATACTACAAATAATCATGACAACCGATGCCATAAACTGAAATACAATAAAAACCCGACGAAGACTAACACCATGATTACCTGAAGCAAACTTACCTTTCAGTACCTGTATAGGTGAAAATTTTGATAAAAGTAAAGCCGGATAACTACCTGCCACTAAAGCTGTAAAAATCAGTAAACCTAAAAGAATACTTAAAAACAACGGACTTGTAATAAAGGAGTCGTCAATATTCAGGTTAAGCAGATTGTAGAAAGGCTGTTTTAAAGTCTGAAACAAGAGCAAAGCCAGTATAAAAGAAATCAGGCTCACTATGATAGACTCTCCATAAAACTGTGTAGCCAGATGCTTACGGTTAGCTCCCAGCACTTTACGAACGCCCACTTCTTTTACTCTGACTGTAGCGCGTGCCGTTGTCAGGCTCATATAATTGATAAGCGCCAGAAGCAGTACAATTCCGGCAACAATCAAGAAAATAGAAACATATTTAGTATTCGAAAAATCACCCCAGTTATTGCCTAAATGGGTTTCCAGAAAAGGTAACAACAGATATGTTGAATGGGATGTAAGGCCATTATTCTCATCTTTGGTAAGTACCTTTGGGATAACTTTTTCAACTCGGGTAACCGACTCAGGTTTGTTGAGTAAGAAGTAGGTTTCATAGCTTCCTGTTCCTACTAAATCATCTGTCTCATACATTTGCCCTCTGTCACGTTTCATCAGGGCATCAAAGGTTGATAAGGAACCAATAAAATCGAAATCAAGGGTAGAATTGGTAGGTAGTTTTTTGAAAACCCCCGTAACCCTAAGCACATCTTTTTTATTATAAGTAATGGTTTTACCTACCGGGTCTGCATTACCAAAATACTTACGGGCCATTTCTTCGTTAAGCACTACTGTATTAGGTTCAGACAAAACCGTTCCCTTATTACCTTGCAGAAGCTCTATGGAAAAAAGATTAAATAACGAAGGCTCAGAGAAATAGAATTTACGCTCAAAAAACTGATGATTTTCGTCAGATTTAATCACGAGGTCATTCTGAAAAGACTGGCTGATGCGTGCATAATCTACTACTTCCGGGTTAGCCCGCTTCACGGCATTCCCAAAGTTTTTTGATACCAGATTAAACTGTACTTCATTAGAACCAAACTTCATTTTTATCAGCGTATGAAAAATATTTTCCCCTTTCTGATGGAATTTGTCATAGCTTAACTCATGCGACACATAGAGCAGAATCAACATACAAACGGCCATACCAATAGCCAGTCCTGCAATGTTGATAATACTGAAAATCTTGTTTTTCAGTAAGTTTCTGAAGGCGATTTTGATGTAGTTTTTAAGCATAGAACTCCTAACCGTGCGACGGTCGCCCCTAAAGAGGGACTTTTTTAAAGTTAGAAAATATGTATCCTTTTCCCCCAATTGTAAATTCTTGCGTAAGCAACTCCCCTTTAGGGACGGTCCGCCGCGCGGCCGGGGGCGCTTTTATTCACTTTTCAACGATTTCACCGGATTCATCAGGGCGGCCCTGATGGTTTGATAGCTGATGGTCAATAAAGCAATTGTTAAGGCTGTAATGCCTGCCAGGGCAAATACCCACCATTTAAGCTCAATATGATAGGCAAAATTCTGCAACCAGTTGTGCATAGCCCACCAGGCAAGCGGAAAGGCTACTACTGCTGCTATCAATACTAATTTTACAAAATCTTTAGTCAGAATGATAATAATGCTGCTGATACTTGCGCCTAATACCTTACGGATGCCCACTTCTTTGATACGTTGTTCGGCCGCATAGGTAGCCAGCCCAAATAAACCTAAACACGCAATCAGAATAGTCAAGATAGCTACAATCAGAAAGATGGTTTGTTGTATCTGGTCTTGCTGATAAAATAGCTCCCATTGTTTGTCTAAAAAATGGTACTCAAACAAATGGTCGGCATCTATGCTATGCAGAATATTATTCATTTGCTTAAGCGTTTCAGCAATATTATCCGAATTAACTCTACTACTGAAATAGTCGATATTCTGAAACGGATTATTACGGAAACCCAACACCATAGGCGAAACCGACTGGTGTAGAGACTGAAAGTTGAAATCCTTGACAATGCCTACTACTCTTACATTAAATGATTTATCTAACCTCTCAACACTACCCCCAAAATCAATGCTTGGGATTTCAATCACCTGGTCTGATACCTGTGTAATGCCTAATTGTTTGGCGGCAGTCTCGTTAATGATAACAGCCGTAGAGTCTCCATTACCGGCATTTGCAAAATTTCTTCCTTTTAGCAACTCTATATCGTAGGTTTTCAGAAACTGGTCATCAATCCCCAAAAAATACATATCTCTTCCCTCTAATGAAGTGATAGTTTCGTTTTTCACCCGCACTTTTACTAAGTTTTTCCACTCACCTGGCACACGTGAACTAACCGAAACCTCTTTTACCTGCGATAACTTGGCAAACTCTCTCTTGATGGTTTCGGCACCACGTCTTACTTTTCCGCTATTAATATCTACTATCACCAGTTGGTCTTTCTTAAAACCCATATCTTTGGTATCTACATACTTCATTTGCAGATAGACAATAGTGGTAGCTATTATCATAAAAATAGACAATGAAAACTGGAATACAACCAATATACGACGAATTGAGAGGTTACTTTTGCCTACATTGATTTTATTTTTCAGTAATAAAATAGGCCTGATACGAGACTGAAACAAAGCCGGATATATGCCAGACATGAGACTGGCTACTATTACTACGATTACAACACCTATCCAGATACGATAATCAGTATTAAAATTCAGCGTTAGTTCTTTATGCGTAAAATTATTGAAATAAGGCAATAGTGCCTGCACAAACAATAGGGCTATCAATAACGCCATAAGAGTAACCAGAAATGCCTCAGCAATAAACTGTTTAATCAGGTTTTCACGGGTTGCACCTGCTGTTTTGCGTACGCCTATTTCTCTGGCACGATTGGCAAATCTGGCAGTAGTCAGATTCATATAATTGATACAGGCAATAACTAATACAAAAACTGCGAGTATAGCAAATACATAAATATAGGTAAGGTTGCCTCCTGATGCTCCCTCAAAATCGTTTGAGTAAAAATGAATGTCTTTTATCGGCTGAAGCGAATAGGTATACTTGTCTTTTTCTTCCGGTGAGCGTTTAGATTTTATTAACTGGTTGAGTTTTGCCTCCAGATTGTTGGTTTCAGCTTTTTCATCAAGCAGAAAATAGGTAACGAAGCTATCAGAACTCCAGTCTGTTCTGACAAAATCACGGAAACGCTGCCCATTGATACTTGACTCTGAAAAAAGGAGATTGAATGAGATATGTGAATTGACAGGAATATCTTTCAGAATGGCAGTAATGGTATAAGGAATCGAATCTCTGTCAACCTTGATGGCTTTTCCGATAACATTGGCCGTATTGAAATACTTCATAGCCGATTCTTCTGTCAGAACTACTGAATATGGCGCAGTTAAGGCTGTTTTTCTGTCTCCGGCTATCAGGTCAAAATCAAATATTTCTAAAAATTCATTACTCGCAAACGACAGGTCTTCGTAAAAAACATTGGTATTTTCAAGAGTACCTACATTGGTTCTGCCAGCACCTGTATATCTTGCTATTTTCTTAATTTCAGGAAAAGTAGTTTTTCCGGTTTCTGAAATCTGATAAGCAACGCTTGCTACTTTAGCCTCTTTGCCTTCGGCAGACACCTTTTTATTTACTACTCTGTAGATATTTGCAGCTTGCGAATGAAAACTGTCAAAAGTCAGTTCATCAAAAATATATAAGGCAATCAGCAAAAAGCTGGTTAACCCAACTGTTAAACCAAAGATGTTAATAAAAGAGAACACCTTATGTCTCATCAGATTTCTCCAGGCGATTTTAAAGTAGTTTTTAAGCATAAACCCCTAACCCCTAAAGGGGGACTTTTTTAAAGTTAGAGAATAGTTTTTTCATAATTCTTATCCGCCCTTTAAGCTATTTCGCACGAAAATTTGACTTTACAAATTTTCGTGCGTAAGCAACTCCCCTTTAGGCAGGCTTGATTGGTTCTAAAAAAAGTGAACAGAAAAATGTAAAACAGAAAAATGTAAAAGTTACTTTTTGCCAAATAATATCGCAGCGGCGCACCGTTCCAATTTTTACGGTTTACTTTTACAGCAACGGCTGTCGCATTTTACATTTTACATTTTGCGGTTTTTCGATTAAAATTAGAACCAATCAAGCCTGCCCTTTAGGGGTCGGGCGGACGCTGCGCGGGGCGCTTTTACTCCGTCTTCAACGATTTCACCGGATTCATCAAAGCCGATTTAATCGCCTGATAGCTTACTGTCAGGATAGCAATCAGAATAGCAATAACACCTGCCAGCGCAAATACCCACCATTCAATATCAATGCGATAAGTAAAATCTGTGAGCCATTTATTCATCAGCCAATACGCCACCGGACTGGCTATAATTAAGGCTATGGCTACCAATTTAATAAAGTCTTTGGTTAAAAGCGTAGTAATACTCAGCACCGATGCCCCTAATACCTTACGGATACCCACTTCTTTGGTACGTTGCTCTGAAATATAGGTTACCAGACCAAACAAGCCCAGACAGGCAATCAATACAGTAAGAATAGCAAACGTAATAGCTATTTTACCCACTCTTTGTTCGGCACGATACATCTGGTCAAAACTTTCATCTAAAAAATTATAGCTGAAAGGCATCTCAGGTGCCATTGCTCTGTATTTCTTCTCTATTTCATTTACCAGACCTTTCAAATCATCAGTACGTACTTTAAACGCCATCGTCCAGTCGCTTCTGCCTAAGCGCATACTTAAGGGTCCTATGGTTTCGTGCATAGAAGAAAAATGGAAGTTTTCAACCACCCCAACTATCTCATAGTATTTAGTCTGACCTGAATTAGGAGGCCCGTCTGAAGTATATAATTTTTTCCCTATCGGGTTTTCATAACCTAAAATCTTCGCCGCCGCTTCATTGATGAGAATACCACTTGAATCGGAGCCAAAACTTCTGGAAAAATTTCTACCTTTAACAACCTTCATACCCAACGTAGGAATATAGTCATAATCTACCCTCCAGACCTGCATATTAAAGCCATTTTTCATATCCATTACCGCCTCTTTAGAAAAACTGTTATCGTTGCGGGAAGAATTAGACACAGGCAAATAGCCTGCATTTGTGCCATTTTGTACACCTGTCAGTTTCATTACTTCGTTTCTGAATGATTCTGATTTCTGCCCTAAGGCATCTGTGCCATTAACCACTAAAATCTGGTCTTTATTAAAACCCACATTTTTGGTCTGGATATAGTCTAACTGACGATAAACAATGATGGTGCTTATAACGAGGAAGATGGAAGTAAAAAACTGAAAAGTTACCAGGGCATTACGGAAATTACTTTTCTGGAATCCGGCATTTACTTTACCTTTCAATACAACAATTGGTCTGAATGATGAAAGGAAAAATGCCGGATAATATCCTGCCAGAATACCTACCGCAACAGGTAGTAGTACTAAGAAAGGCAAGGTTTTTAAAGCGAATAAAGAACCAAAATTGAATGATTTGGCTGCCAGGTCATTAAAATAAGGCAAGATAGCCCAGGTTAACAATAAAGCTACTAAAAAGGCCAGATAGCTCATTAAGGTTGATTCGGCCATAAACTGACTTATCAAAGTACCCTTTCCGGTACCTAAAACCTTGCGGATACCTACTTCTTTAGCCCGATTAGCCGAACGAGCCGTACTCAGATTCATGAAGTTGATACACGCTAACAGTAATACAAACAAGGCTACTGCCGAGAAGATATACACGTACTGGATATTTCCGTTCACGTCTAATTCAGGAAATCTATCCGATTTCAGATGAATATCTGTCAGCGGTATCAGGCTATATTCCAGTTTATTACCCGATTTTCTGAATTCTTCTATGCTTTTTACCTGCATAAATTCACTGGCCTGCGGAACTACGTATTTAACAATTACCTGCTCCAGTTTTTTCTCAAAAGCCTTGGCATCAGTCCCCTTTCTCAGCACTATATAGGTATGAAAATTATGGCTCAGGAAATTCCCGAATCCATAATCCACATTGTCCATCGAAAATAGCATATCAAAATGGAAATGTGAATTCTTCGGAATATCTTTTATTACTGCCGTAATGTTATACTGTGTTTTTTCCTGAATCCCTACTTCAATACTCTTGCCCAGTACATCTGTTGTGCCAAAATACTTTTTTGCAGTGCTCTCGCTAATCACAACCGTATTAGGTTGGTCTAAAGCTGTTTTGGGATTACCTGCTATTACAGGTAGAGTAAACACATCAAAAAGAGTAGAGTCGGCATACACGACATTATTTTCTGAAATATATTCGTTGCCTTTTTTAACAAATTTAGAACCCTCACTGGCATAGAATCTTACAAATTGTTCTACTTCGGGATAATCTTTTTTTAAAACTGCTCCTGCCGGGTCGGCACTCACAGCCAGTCGTAAATCAGTACCTCCAAATCGGATATCGGCTTGCAGGCGATAAATCCGGTCAGCTTTTTCGTGGAATCTGTCATAGCTGAGTTCGTCAATCACATATAGTCCTATCAGTATAAAACTGCTAAAGCCAATGGCTAACCCTGAAATGTTAATGAGCGAAAATGTTTTGTTTTTCAACAAATTCCGCCAGGCGATTTTTAAGTAATTGCGTATCATAATACCCCTAGCCCCTAAAGGGGGACTTTTTAAAGTTAGAAAATATGTTTCCTTTTCTCCCTATTGTAAACTCGTGCGTAAGCAACTCCCCTTTAGGGGTCGGGGGTACTTTTACTCGGTCTTCAAAGATTTTACCGGATTCATCAAGGCTGCTTTGATTGACTGGAAGCTGATGGTAATGAGGGCAATAATCAGTGCCGAAATACCTGCTATCAGGAATACCCACCATTGTATATTGATACGGCTGGCAAAGTCCTGTAGCCATTGGTTCATGACTGCCCATGCAAGCGGGAAAGCAATTAGTGAGGCGATGATGACTAATTTCAGAAAATCTTTAGAGAGTAATACCACAATGCTTGAAACACTTGCACCTAATACTTTACGTACCCCAATCTCTTTGGTACGTTGCAAGACATTATAAGAAGATAGGCCTAATAAGCCCAAACAGGCCACAAAAATGGCTAACATGGCAAAAAAGCCGAATACTTTTCCGAATAGAATATCTGATTTATATTGTCGGTCGAAATGCTTGTCAAGGAAGAAATAATTAAATGGGTCGTTTGGGAAATAACGATTCCATAGTCCCTGCACTTCTGCTAAAGTACCGCTTACATCATCTGTTCTGAGTTTGATTGAATGAAAGCCGCCATTCTGCAGATTTATTCTCGCAACCATCGGATTAACTGCTCTTTTCAAACTTTCCTGATGAAAATCTGCCATTACACCAATCACCGTTACGGTGTCACCCCCTACTACTACTTTTTCACTGATAGCCTTCTGTGCATTTTCTATCCCTAATGCTTTTACAGCAGACTCATTTAATAGTATGTTTTTCCGATGCTGGTCTTCACCGAATTTTTCAGAGAAAGCCCTGCCTGCTACCATTTTCATATCGTAGGCCGGAACAAAGTCATAGTCCATCGACATGATATACATGGTTGTATTAAATTCTTTCGGTTTACGCATCCATCTTGCCCCATTAGTCCAGTAAACTTCATCACCCGGAACCGTAGAAGACAAGGTAATATTTTCAGCACCTTTTAGTTTAAGCACATCATTCTTGAAAGGCTTGAATGAAGCCTGAAATAAAGAATCCCGTACAGAACTGGCTCCTTCAAGTACAAGTGTCTGAGCAATATCAAGTCCCAGTTTCTGATTACGCATGTACTTTATCTGCTGATATACCACAATGGTGCCGATAATTAAGGCTATAGAAGCCGAAAACTGAGAAACAATGAGTATCCGACGCATAGAAACACCCCCTGTGAGTTTTGGCATGATGCCTTTTAGAACAATAATCGGTTTTATGCCTGACATCACAAATGCCGGATACATACCCGAAAGGAAAGTACCTGCTACAAATACCAATAACATCATGAGCCAGAAACCTACATTATTACTAAAGCTGAAACTGATTTGCTGCCCCAGAAAATTACTGAAATAAGGCATGGCAAAATAAGAAACCGTAAAAGCAAGTACCAATGCAGAAAGATTAAGAATCAGACTTTCCATCATGAATTGCCCTACTAACTGCTCTCTTAATGCGCCCATTACCTTACGCACACCAACTTCTTTGGCACGCTCTAACGAACGGGCAGTTGCCAGATTAATGTAGTTAGTCCAGGCAATAGCCAGTATAAAGAAGGCAATCAGAAATAACCATGATACAGCCTGCCCATTCCCATTCACCTCAGCCTCCTGATTAAAGTTAGCATACAGGTGAATATCTGTCATAGGCATCAGATAGGCCTCTGTCCGGCGATTGCTCTTGGGGTCTCTTTTGGAGTTAATGTATCTATCGCACAAATCCTGCATTTTTGCTTGTACCTGTGCTATGGTAGCGTCGGGGCGTAGTTTAAAATAGGTATAGAAATCGTACCAGCCCCAGGCAGTTTCCGTAGAATTTTCAGTATCTCCTGTCTCTTTAAGAAACTTTCCCAATGTACTGTAAGATACCAGATACTCGATTATCAGGTGAGAATTGGCAGGATAGTCTTTAAACACACCCGTAACCTCAAAAGCACGTGGGTTACCCATGCCACTCACTTTTAATACTTTACCAATGGGGTTTTCATCTGCAAAATATTTTTTAGCGTAGCTTTCTGACAGAATAATCTTTTCAGGGGCATTAAGAGCTGTAGCCGGATTACCCTTTAGCATGGGTATGGTAAATATTTTCAACATAGAAGGGTCGGCAAAGTACCCTTTCTGCTCATTGAATTTGACATTCCGTGCTTCATTGGTCAACAATAAATTGGCATCAATCAGGCGACCTGCTTCTTCAATCTCCGGAAACTCTTTTTTCATCGTCGGGGCAAATGCCGGAAAAACCGTAGCCGATTTCCAGAGCAGTTTCCCCTCGCTGTAATTGTCTATACGTAAGCGGGCAATGCGGTCGGCATCGTCATGAAACTGGTCGAAACCACGTTCATAATTTACATATTGCAGAATCAGCAAACAGCAAGTCATCCCAATAGCCAAGCCGAAGATATTCAGCAAAGTAAATCCTTTTCTTTTAAAAAGGTTTCTTAAAGCGATTTTTAGATAGTTACGTAGCATAATACCCCTAACCCCTAAAGGGGGACTTTTAAAAGATTTGAAAAATTATACCCAAGCCCTTAACAGAGAACTTTCTAAAATTAGATACTATTTATTTGCAGTCCCTAACCTCTAAAGGGGGGCGTTTAAAAGATGATTTTTTTTACTGCGTATAAAGCAATTACTCATGCGTAAGCAACTCCCCTTTAGGGACGGTCCGCCGCGCGGTCGGGGGTTATTCCGTTTTTAATGATTTTACAGGATTTGCTAACGCTGCCTTAATTGCCTGATAGCTTACTGTAAGCAAAGTAACAATTAATGCCACTACAAGCACTAATAAGAATACACCAACACCAATTTCGATTTTATAGGTATAGTCCTTCAACCATTCTTTCATTCCATACCAGGCTATAGGTGAGGCAATGGCACAAGAGATTACTATCAGCTTCACAAAGTCTTTTGAAAGTAAGCCCCATAGATTGGCTACACTGGCGCCTAATACTTTTCTTACACCAATTTCTTTTTTGCGTTGTTCAGCCATAAATGAAGCCAAGCCAAACAATCCTAAGCAGGAGATAAAGATGGCTAATACTGAAATGATAGCGGCTAAATTGCCAATCAGTTCTTCGTAATTGAATTTTCTTAAGTATTCGCTATCGGCGAACTTATAGGCAAACGGGAAGCCCGGATTGTATTTATCAAAAACAGGCTGAATGCGTTTGATGGCGTCGGCGCTTGAAACATTCGGGTTGATTCTTATATTAATAAAATTTACCCAATCTTTCTCAAAAACAATAGTCAAAGGCCTGATGTCGCGGTAAGGAGACTCCATCATGACATCGGATACCACCCCTACTATCCGGCGGTCTTGACCATTCCATTTCACCATTTCTCCTACCGGATGTTTCAATCCCATGCGTTTAACGGCCGCCTCATTTAGAATTACTCCTGTAGAATCAGTCGAAAATTCTTTAGAAAAATCCCGACCTTCTTTTAATTTAACCCCTATTGTCTTTACATAATCAAAATTGGTAGCGATGGTATTAAAAATAGCTGATTTGTCTTCGGGAGTTGAGCCTTTCCACTCCCAACCGCTATTATTACTATAGATGTCGGTTGGAGGAGAATTAGTTTTACAAATAGAAGATACCACGCCAGATGCAGCCAATTCGTTTTGAACTGACTGAAAATTATCACCCAGGTCTTTAGACCATTCTACTGAAATAAGCCCTTTACTATTAAATCCTATCGGACGGTTCTTGGCATGCTGTATTTGTTGATAGATAATTACGGTACCAATCATCAATACAATTGAGAAGGTAAACTGTATTACTACCAGAATTTTGCGAGGTAATGAGGCATTCTTACCCACATGAACACCGCCCTTGAGGATTTTGACAGGGTTAAAAGAGGATAGATAAAGCGCAGGATAACTTCCGGCTAATAAGCCTGTAAATAGGGTAAAACCTAAAATAATTGCCCAAAAAACAGGATTGTCAAACTGAATGGTCATCAGTTTTTCGGTCAGTTTATTAAAATAAGGCAACGAAAGAGCTACTAATAGAAAGGCTACTACCAAAGCCAGAAACGCAATCAGAATAGATTCGCTCAAAAACTGGCCGACTAATTGTGTACGGGCCGAACCAACAGCTTTACGAACACCTACTTCTTTGGCACGCTTTTCTGAACGAGCTGTACTCAGATTCATGAAATTGATACAGGCAATAACCAAAACGAAAATACCGAAAATACCAAAGAGTCTTACATATTTGATGAATCCACCTGATGGTTTTCCATCAGTAAAATCTGAATATAAACGCCATTCCGACATTGAGTGAATGAAAACCTCCGGTTTAATGCTTTTTTGCATTAGCTCATTATCTTTAAAATGGTCTAATACCACATTCTTGATTTTAGCATTCGTTTTTTCAGGAGTCACACCATCTTTCAACTGTACGTAAGTTTGGTGCGAATTGTTACCCCAGTTCGTTTTATGAAATTTAGCAATCCAATCATAAATTTTTTCCTGTAAATGCCAGGGTAATAGGTAATCATACTGAAGCGTGGCATTTTTAGGTTGTTTTTCTACTACAGCTGTTACTTTCAGATTCATTGTATTATCTACTCTCACCACCTTGCCAACAGGGTCTTGTTTACCAAAAAGTGCTTCGGCCGTTTCCTCAGTCAATACAATAGAATAAGGTTCTTTCAATGGGTCTTTATCGCCATTTTTAATCTTTAATGAGAACATATCAATGGCATCCTGGCCAATAAAGTGCCCATACTTCAAAAATTTTTGATTACCAACTACCAACGAGCGTGTACTACCCCAGTCGCACATAGCTACTGCCTTGAAATCGGGGTATTTAGATTTTAACTCTTCTCCCATCGGATAAGGTAAAGCCTCTTGCGTACCTCTGCGTCCATCAAAAGTCTGGTGCATTTTAACCTGATAAAGGGTAGCATAATTAGCATGGTGCTTATTGGCCGACAACTCGTCGTTTATCCAGAGACCAATCATCATGGCAACTGCCATACCTACGGCAAGGCCAAAGACATTAATAAACGAGTAAACTTTGCTCTTGGCAAGGTTTCTCCAGGCGATTTTCAAGTAATTGCGAATCATAATTTTTTAGTTAATGAAAAAGAGTGAAAAGGAAAAATCTTAAGCAAATTTTCCATTCAGTCCTTTTTCATCTTTTATGTTTAAAGTAATATCTTTTACTATAAATAAGATGCGAAAAACAGTCGTCACGTTGCAGAAATCCAGCACATTTTTACACTGACACTCAGTTATTCTATTTCAACAAACCGGCTATTCTTTTCTGCAACCTATTCTGTTTTTAAACTCATTACCGTATTTATCAATGCGCTTTTAATTGCCTGCTGAAAGAACCCGTTAAAAGAAATTTTTCCGTTTTCCTTGCTCCGTTTTCCTTTCTCCAATCATTCTGTTTTCAAACTCTTTATCGGATTCATCAAAGCGGCTTTGATGGCCTGAAAACTAATTGTGACTAACGCTACTGCAATAGCACTAACACCTGCCAGTACAAATACAGGCCAGTTAATATCTACTTTATAAGCAAAGTCCTGTAGCCATTTATCCATTCCCCAATAACCTAATGGAAAGGCAATTAAACAGGCTATCAGAATTAACTTCACGAAATCTATAGAAAGTAAAATCACAATCTGAGATACATTGGCGCCTAATACTTTGCGGATGCCTATTTCTTTGATGCGTTGTTCGGCCGTGAAGGTGGCCAAACCAAACAATCCTAAGCAGGCGATAAAAATAGTAAGCCCAGTGAATATGCCTAAAATGACCCCGGTTTTTTGTTCGGCCATATAGGTTTTATTGAAAAATTCATCAAGAAAACCATAATCAAAGGGCTCTTCTACTTTAAATGCAGCCCATTGGCTTTTCATGTCTTTCAGTAATGTTGGAATATCCTGTGCTTTAACCTTGACAATCAACCCCGAATTGTTTTCAAGAACCATCACCAATGGAGCAATTTCCTCATGCAATGACCTGAAATGAAAATCCTTTACGACGCCAATCACTTTATAGGCTTTCTTATTCCCCTGATTATCAATAAATCTATTGATGGTATGCCCTACGGCATCTTTCCCCCAACCATAAATTTTAGCGACTGTCTCATTGATAATTACTCCTGATGAATCTGTAGCAAATTCTTTTGAAAAATTGCGCCCACTTACCAATTCCATGCCCATTGTCGGAATATATTGGTCATCGACCTGATAGATAATGGTTCTTCTATTCTGATTTACTTTTTCGTCAGGATATGTCCCTGACATATTGTTATTGGTAGGCCCGACAGGCAGATAGCCTGAAACAGTAACATTGAGTACTCTGGGGTCTTTCATAAGCTGGTCTCTGAAAATTAGTTCGTTTTGACCTAATGCCCATGAGTTTCTCAAAACTAATAACTGGTCTTTATTGTAGCCAAGTTTCTTGCTTTGAATATAGGCTAATTGCTGATAAACGATAGTAGTGCCAATAATAAGGGCAATGGAAATCATAAACTGAAAAACCACCAAGCCACTTCTTAAACCTATGGTTTTGCCTGCTGCCATAAACTTGCTTTTCAGAACCGAAGCAGGCTTGAATGAAGAGAGGAAGAACGCAGGATAACTACCTGCCAACAGGCTTACTAATAAGCCAAATAAAACAAGGCCAGTGATTACAAGCGGATAATTATTGAATTGCAGAATTAATTCTTTACCCGATAAATCATTAAATAACGGTAAAGCTATTTTAACTATTACCAAGGCCAATAACAGTGCAAAGAATGTCAGCATAACCGACTCTAACAGAAACTGTCCTATTAATTCATATTTAACAGAGCCTAATACTTTTCTGATACCCACTTCTTTGGCACGTTTAGAAGCTCCGGCCGTAGAAAGATTCATGAAGTTGATACAGGCAATCAGTATCATAAAGATGGCAATTGCACCAAATATATAGACATAGCGCACATCTCCGCCCGGCTCAATACTGACACTAAAATCAGAGTGAAGATGAATATCTGTTAAAGGCTGTAAATGGAATCTGATATCATTACCTTTTTTTCTGAATTCGCTTAAGGTTACGCCCAAAGCTTTTTGTAATTGAGGAGCCACATATTTTTCGACTACCAGTGGCAGTTTGGATTCAAGTTTTTGATAGTCTTGTCCTTTGCGTAACAGCAGATAAGAGAAATAATTAGACTCCATCCAACTGGTACCTTTGGCATCTTCCAGGCTGGTCATTGAACCAAACAAATCAAAATGAAAATGTGAATTGGCAGGTACTTTCTCAATGACACCTGTTACTTTATATACCTGTTTCCAGTCCTTAAAGGTCAACACTTTGCCAATAGGGTCTTCATTACCAAAGTATTTGTTGGCCATTGCCTGAGTAATTACTACTGTATTCGGTTCAAGCAAAGCAGTTTTCGCATCTCCCTTGATAAGCGGGAGCGTGAATATCTGAAAGAAGTTAGCATCAACGTAAGCCAGATTTCCATCTTTGAATGTTTTTTCGCCGACTACGATTTTATGGTAGCCATAGGTTCTTAGTCGTGTAGCATCTTCTACTTCTTGATAATCGTTTTTGAGGGTAGAAGCTGTCGGGGCCATAGTTACAGCTTCTTTCATCTCTTCCCCATTAATCATTCCTTTAAAAACCACACGTACAATCCTGTCTGCCTTTTCATTGTATCGGTCAAAACTTAATTCATCCTGCACAAAAAGCATGATAATCAGGCAGGTAGCAATGCCAATAGCTAATCCCAATACATTGATAGCAGAAAAAACCTTGTTTTTTACAAGGTTACGAAATGCGATTTTTAAGTAATTTTTTATCATAATGTACCCCTAGCCCCTAAAGGGGGACTTTTTTAAAGTTAGATAATATACTTCTCGGCTCCAGTTGGTAATTCATAACCTGAGCAATTACTCATGCGAAAGCAATTCCCCTTTAGGGGTCGGGCGGACGCCGCGCGGGGCTCCAATTATTCCGTTTTCAAACTCTTTATCGGATTCATCAAAGCGGCTTTTACAGCCTGATAACTAACCGTTAATAACGTAATACCCAAAGCCCCCATGCCTGTTACTACAAAAATCCACCATGATATTTCGGTGTGATAATTATATTTTATCAACCATTGATTCATGAAATAATAAGCTATGGGTGCCGCAATCATACAGGAGATAATAACCAGCACTACAAAGTCTTTCGATAGCATACTCCACAAACTGCCAATGCTTGCGCCTAATACTTTGCGGATACCAATTTCTTTGGTGCGTTGTTCGGCCACAAAAGAGGCCAGCCCAAACAGGCCTAAGCATGAGATAAAAATGGCCAACAATGCAAAGAAGGTGGCTAATTTACCAATACGCTCTTCCTGACTGAATTTTTTACCATATTCCTGATCTACAAATTTGTAATCAAACAAGGCAGATGGTACTATTTTGTTAAATACTGCTTCTATTTTTGGTAGCGCTTCACTGGCACTTACATCTGGTTTCATCTTGATTATCATCTGGCTGACATCTGCGTACTTAGGGTCCAGAAAATAGAAAGAACGCTTTACAGGCTCATACGGCGACTGCATCACCAAATCTTTTACCACCCCGATAATCTGCCAGCTTTTGTTCGCTCCTTCATCTGCATTCGTAATAAATTCACCAACAGGATTTTTAAGACCTAAGTATTTTGCTGCTGTTTCATTGATAACTATCGCATTAGAGTCTGTTGCGAATGCGCGGGAGAAGTCGCGGCCTTCTTTAATTTTCCAGTCAACTAATTTACCAAAATCATGGGTTACGTTGATTACTGCAAAATCAGAGGCTAATTCAGGGTCTTTGCCTTTCCAGTTGTATCCTCCGGCATTACTCCATATCTCGGTCAATGGGCTTGAAGAGAGCGCCAGGTTTTCTACTATGCCTGTATTTATCAACTCTGTCTTTATCACATCCTGCTTGCCCTGATAATTCGGGTCATTCAATGATACTTTAATTAAGCCTTCTCTGTTATAGCCTACAGGTCTGTTACGGGCATGCTTAATCTGCTGATACACCACAATAGTTCCTACAATCAGCACTACCGAAACTGTAAACTGCACAACCACTAAAACTTTACGAGGTAATGAAGAAAAGCGACCTAACTTGAAAGTACCTTTCAGCACTTTAACAGGCTGAAAAGATGACAGATAGAATGCCGGATAAATACCCGCCATACCTGCTGTAAATACAATAAATGCCAGGCTGATTGCCCAGAAAACAGGATTAGTAAACGGAACCGACATATCTTTATCTGCCAGATTATTAAACCAGGGCAATGTCAACAACACGAAGCCAATAGCTATGACAAAAGCTAATAAAACCACCAAGAAAGATTCGCTGAGAAACTGTTGAATCAACTGACTTCTGACAGAACCAATGGCTTTACGAATACCTACTTCTTTGGCACGCTTTTCAGAGCGGGCAGTACTCAGATTCATGAAATTGATACAAGCCAACAATAAAACGAATATACCCACAATACCAAATAGCCATACAAAAGTGATACGCCCGCCTGCTACCTTACCATCTTTAAATTCTGAATATAAATGCCATTGTTTCATAGGGTATAAGAAGATACCCGGGTTATATTTCCGCCACTCGTCTGCTATCTGTTTAGGTGCATTTTTATTATAAAAATCTTTTAAAGCTACATTTGCCTGCTCAACCGATACGTTAGGTTGTGTTTGCACATATACATTAAATGAGCTGTTCTCCCATTGGTTTTCACAGGCTTTTACCCAATCGTTTGAAGACACCCATAATGACCACGGTGAGAAAAATTGTACCTCCCTGAAACGGTTGTTTTTGGGCAGATCTTCGTACACGCCTCTCACCACAACATCCATGCGGTTGTCTATTTTCAGATTTTTGTTCAGCGGGTCCTCATTGCCAAAAATAGCTTCTGCAGTAGATTTTGAAAGAATAACCGAATGTGGGTCTTGCAACGAAGCCCCTGAACCTTTCAGCATTTTCAATGATAGCATCTCTATCACATCTCCATCAATAAATTCGCCCCTCTTGGGGTACTTATTGTTGTCAGAAGAAAGTGTATAATCGCCTACCCAAAAGGCTAACAATACGTGTTTGAAATAATGCTTATAATTATTTTTTAATGAAGTACCTAACGGAAATTGCAGCGCAGGGCCACTTCTGGTAATACCTGTATTAGGGTCTGTGCTGATATTGCGAATCTGCGCAATAGAATCATAGTTTTTATGAGATTTATTGTAAGATAACTCGTCATAAATCCAAAGTCCAATCAGTATAGCTACCGACATACCTACGGATAATCCACCGATATTGATGAATGAATAAACCTTATTTTTAGTAAGATTTCTGAATGCGATTTTGAAATAATTGATTAACATAATACACCCCTAGCCCCTAAAGGGGGACTTTTTAAAAGTTTTACAATTTGTATTCTATTCCCCTTTAAATTGTATTGCACGAAAAATCTATCTTAAAAACTTCTCATGCGTAAGCAACTACCCTTTAGAGTCGGGGGTCTTTTAGTCCGTTTTTAGTGATTTCACTGGATTCATTAAAGCGGCTTTAATAGCCTGATAGCTTACTGTTAACAGCGTGAGCATTAATGCTCCTGCCCCTGCTGCGGCAAAAACCCACCACGAAAGCTCGGTGTGATAAGTGTATTTTTCCAGCCAGTTATTCATAAAATAATAGCCTATGGGTGCCGCTATCAGGCATGAAATGATAACCAATAGCACAAAGTCTTTAGATAACATTTGCCAGAGATTGGTTACACTTGCCCCTAAAACCTTGCGGATACCAATTTCTTTAGTGCGTTGTTCGGCTACAAAAGAGGCTAAACCAAAAAGCCCGAGACAAGAGATGAAAATAGCCAGAATAGCAAATAGCGCAGATAATTGACCAATACGCTGTTCCTGAGAGAATTTTTTATTATATACATCATCTACAAATTTATAATCAAAAGAAGCTGAAGGTACCAGTTTGTGGAATACCGCTTCTATTTTAGGTAAAGCTTCGGTTGGGCTGACAGTAGGCTTAATGCGCATGGTCATTTGTTTAGAACCCTTGTTAAAATCTAAAAAGTAAAATGAGCCATTGATTTCGTCGTAGGGAGACTGGATAACCATATCTTTGGTTACACCTACTATCTGCCATACAAATTTACCATCTTCAGTTCTGATGTATTCACCGATAGGGTTTTTCAAGCCTATATGTCTGGCAGCAGCTTCATTCAGGATTACGCCTGCCGAATCAGTTTTATAATCATCAGAAAAATCACGACCTGCTACTACTTTCCAGTTGAGCATTTTGCCAAAATCGGCCGTTACTCTGAATTTATTAAAGCTCGATGGAGTCTCAGGTGCTTTGCCTTTCCAGGTAAAACCGCTTGACCTGTTAGAGATAGAAGTTAAAGTACTATTGGAAAGTGCTACATCTGATACTACACCCGAATTCATCAATTCACTTTTGAACAAATCATACTTGCCTGCGTAATTGGGGTCGTTTAAACTGATAGTAACTAAACCGTCCTGACTATAACCAACCGGACGATTTTTGGCATGCTGAATTTGTTGGTAAACTACCAATGTGCCTATAATCATCACTACTGAAACCGTGAACTGCACTACCACTAATACTTTGCGGGGAACTGCCGCAAAACGACCTGTTTTAAAAGTACCTTTAAGTACCTTGATAGGCTGAAAAGAAGATAAATATAAAGCAGGATAAAGACCTGTAAGGATACCTGTTAAGGCAACAAAGGCCATACCCGCTATCCAGAAATACAGATTGGTAAATGGCAAAGCAATGTCTTTATCTGACAATTCATTAAACCAGCCCAAAGACAAAACCAATATAATACATGAAATTACAAATGAGACTAATACGATGAGAAACGACTCGCTGAAAAACTGACTTACCAACTGGCTACGAACAGAACCAATGGCTTTGCGGATACCTACTTCTTTAGCACGTTTTTCTGAACGGGCAGTACTCAGATTCATAAAATTGATAGACGCCAGCAAGAGCACAAAAACACCAATAATACCAAAAAGCCAGACAAAAGTAATGCGTCCCCCGGTAGGTCGGCCATCCGTAAAGTCTGAATACAGATGCCATTGCTTCATAGGATGCACAAATATTTCAGGCTTATAGGCCTTTATTATTGTATAGAAATCTTTGGGAGAATTTTTAGCATAAAAATCTTTCAGACCAGCCTGCGCTGTTTCAAGGCTAACATTTGGTTGCAATTCTACATAAAGCCCAAAAGAAGTATTATCCCAGGAAGTTACATTTTCTTTTACCCATTCATTTGAGGCCACAAATAAGGCCCAGGGCGTAAAAAACTGTACCTCAGCAAAGCGTGAGTTCTTAGGAATATCTTCATAGACACCTGTTACTTTTACATCAGTTTTATTATCAATCTTAAGACTCTGGTTAATTGGGTCGGCACTACCAAATATAGCCTTAGCCGTAGATTCTGACAGAACAATTGAATGAAGGTCTTTTAAACCGTCATACGAACCTTTCAGCATTTTCAAAGAAAGCATTTCAAGAATACCCGGCTCAACAAAATGCCCTCTTCTGCTCAGATTTTTCTCGCCCACTTTTAATGTATATTCTTCTACTGCCCACGAAGTAAGCACTTTGCTGAACAGATGTTTGTAATTCTCTCTCAAAGCCGTACCCATCGGAATCTGCATATGAGGGCTACCCTCAATTACTCCGGTAGATGGTTCGGTAGAAATAGAGCGTATCTGTCCTATTCTGTCATAATTCTTATGATATTGATTAAAACTCAATTCGTCATACATCCATAGTCCAATCAGCATGGCTACCGACATACCTACGGCCAATCCACCGATATTGATGAATGAATAAACCTTATTTTTAGTAAGATTTCTGAATGCGATTTTGAAATAGTTTAAAAGCATAGTAGTGGGTTAAAGGAAAATGGAGAACGGAGAAAGAAACATACAAGCATAGATTTTACTTCCTCCGTGTTCCTTTCTCCTTTTTTCCGTTATTCTGTTTTTAATGATTTAACCGGATTTACGAGTGCTGCCCTGATTGCCTGATAACCCACAGTAAGTAAGGCTACTACGATGGCACCTAAGCCTGACGCTGCAAAAATCCACCATGATATATCTACCTTGTACTCAAAGTTTTCTAACCATTGAGTCATCAGATAATAAGCAACCGGGCTTGCAATGGCAATTGAAATAAGCACTAATTTCAGGAAGTCTTTACTTAGCAATGCCGTGATACCTAATACGCCCGCGCCCAATACTTTTCTGATACCTACTTCTTTTGTCCGGTTTTCGGTAGTAAAAGTCGCTAATCCGAAAAGACCTAAGCAGGCAATCACAATAGCCCAGATAGATGAGGTAGTGAATATTCTGCTGTATTGCTGCTCGGTAAGGTATTGCTTATTGAAATTCTCGTTCACAAAGAAGTATTCATAAGGATTACCCGGAAAATTAGCTTTATAAATTTTTTCAAGGCTTGCGATTTTATCCTGCATTTTATCAGGCGTAAGTCTTACCGTAAAATAGACTGATGAGTTTTGTGGGTAGAAGATAATAGGGTCTATGGCCTTTTGTACTCCCTGATGGTGGTAGTTTTTTACTACCCCGATAATCTCTAATGGTCTTTCGTCCCACTGAATACGTTTGTTTACTGCTTCTTCTGCCGAAGCAAAACCTAAAGACTGTATGGCCTGTTCGTTAAGCAATATTTTGCTATTTTTATTCCATTCCACATTACATTCGGCCGCAGTAAAGTTTCTGCCAGCTTTTAAATCAATCTCATAGGTTTTCAGGAATCGGTCTCCGATAAGGGCAAAAGAATAGGTTTTCAACTCGTCGTCGGGTTTTGATTTCGGTTGCGTAAACCCTGAGGTGGTGAAATTATACCAACCACTTGGAACACTACCTGAGGCACAATAGTCTTTTACAAAACTTTGTTGTGAAAGGCCGTCAATAAAAGCCGTTTTACGTACCTTATAAGTACTATCCTGACCTACTTCAGGCCCTTTAATAACCAGTAACTGGTTGGTATTCATGCCTAAGTTTTTGTTTTGCATGAAGTGCAACTGGCGGTATATTAGAACCGTACCTAAAATAAGCATGATAGAAATACTGAACTGCGAAACCACCAAGGCTTTGCGTAAGAATATCCCTTTCGATTGTTTGCCTAATTTTCCTTTCAGTGTTTCAATCGGATTGAAGTTTGATAAAACCAGGGCAGTTAAAGCCCCTGAAAGGATTGAACCGATAAGCAGTAAGCCTAAACCGACAATAGAAACCGACGAAAACTGAATAGTTTTAACAGATAATTCCTTACCAATCAGTTCATTGAATAAGGGTTGGAATGAATAGATGAAAAACATAGACAGCCCCAGACCCAATAAATTCACTAAGATTGACTCTCCTAAAAACTGTGCAATCAGGTTCATCTGGGTAGCACCTATTACTTTTCTAACTCCCACTTCATTGGCTCTTTTCAAAGAATTGGCTGTTGATAGGTTAATATAATTAAACCATGCAATCAGCAATATCAGGAAGGCAATACCACCCAGCATATATACGTATTTCAGATTGCCGGTTGTCTGATAATTATCATTCAAAGAGGAAGCTAAATGTACGTTACCTAATGGTTGTAAACGAAACCGAATACCATCATTTTCTTTACCCAATTTTTTGCGCAAAGCAGATAGTTTGTTCTCAAATGTTTTGGGGTCAACACCATTATTAAGCTGGAAATAAGTATTGATGTATTGCGAATCAAGATTTGTCAGTAAAGCCCAGTCGTTGCCTTTCAGATAGCCAGGGTTTTTCATGGTTTCCAAGGAAAACACCATATCGTATCTGATGTCTGAATTATCAGACATATCGGCAAAAACTCCTTCAATGGTATGCGTTGACTGTCCGAACTGGTTATTTAAGGTGAGTACCTGCCCCATTGGATTATCATTACCAAAATATTTTTTAGCAGTTGCTGCTGATAGAAAAACGGTGTTTGGTTTATTAAGCGCTTTGGCATCACCTATTACTAAAGGAAAAGTGAAAAACTCAAAGAAATTCCCTTCTGCAAAGCCAATATTTGATTCACGGAAAGGTTCGCCATTGGTATTTGCTCTTTTTACTACTCCTTTAGATACACCTGACTCAAATCGGCAGAAATCTTTAATTTCAGGAAAATTTTCTTTGGCTTTCAATGCCCAACCGGGTTCTATTTCTGTCCAGGTTACCCCATGAATATCTTCATTCAGTAAACGATAGGTACTTGATAGGTTTTTATGAAAATGATTAACGCTTTTCTCCAGACTGATGTATTCCAGAATGAATAAAAAAGCAGTAATACCCATAGCCAAACCAACAATATTGATAAAGCTATACACCTTGTTACGAACAAGATTTCTAAAGGCGATTTTTAAATAATTGCGTATCATACACACCCCTAGCCCCTAAAGGGGGACTTTTTTAAAAGTTAGAAAATATGCCCCAACCGCGCGACGGTCGCCCTAAAAGGGGAGTAAAAAATAAGATGCTACTCATGCGAAAGAAGCTCCCCTTTAGGGGCGGGGGCTTTTACTCCGTCTTTAATGATTTCACCGGATTTACCAATGCTGCTCTGATGGCCTGATAACTGACAGTTAACAAAGCAATCAGTAAAGAAATAATAGCCGACCCGACAAATACCCACCAATGTACTTCTACTTTGTAGGCAAAGTTTTGTAGCCAGTTATTCATTAAAACTATTGCTACTGGTATGGCTATTACTGCTGCTATGATTACCAGTTTTAAAAAATCTTTGTTCAATAAAAGGAAGATAGAAGTAATACTTGCGCCTAATACTTTTCTTACTCCGATTTCTTTCACCCTTTGTTGGGCAGTAAAGGCAGCCAGGCCGAATAATCCCAGACAAGCCAATAGCACAGAGATGAAAGCAAAATTGAGTGACAGAGTTCCCTGTTTTTGTTCTGCTTGGTATTGACGGGCAAAATTCTCATTCAGAAAATTGATTTCAATAGGGTTTATTTTGTCAAACTCACGATACGTTTTTTCAATATGAGCTAATGCTTCTTTAGTTTTTGAAGTATTAATTTTCACATACAGATTATCTTCCATGCTTGCTTGTGGTGGCATAATCAATACTACAGGTTCTACTTTATGTTGTAAAGAATACGTATGAAAATCTTTAAATACACCTATTATTTTTCGTTCGACTGTAGTTTCATTATTAATTTTTACCTGCATTCTTTTGCCTATTGGGTTCGAGAAACCTAATTGTTTCATCAAGGTCTCATTGATAAGTGCTGCATCGGTAATAGCACTTGGCTTATTCTCTGAAAAATTTTCACCCAACTTCATCTTAATATCCATTGTTGGTACAAATGAGGCATTTACCATCAGTTCTTGTACTACAGTAGAATTGGTAGAAATAGAGCCATCTGACTTTTCAAAATAGTAAGGTATTTGACCCAGATTATTATTCCCAATCGGATTGCCCGCAGTTGCTACATTTTCTATCAGAGGGTTTTTCATTAATTGTTCTCTTAAAGCGGCAACTTTCGAGCGTAGATTTCTATCGTCAATGTGGATAGTTAGTACTTGTTGTCTATTGAAACCCAGGTCTTTGCTGGCTGAAAACCTCAATTGCTGATAGATAATCCAAGCTCCGGCAATCAAAACCATAGTCGCTACAAATTGAAATACAACCAATGATTTCCTGAAAATAACGCTTTGATTCAAATTGCCAGAAAGACCCTTTAAGGCCAAAACAATTTTGAATCTCGAAATAAAGAAAGCCGGATAACTGCCACTCAAAAAACCAACAAACAAACTGAAAAGAGCGAAAGTAGCAATTGAATTACCAACACCAAATCTATCTATACTTAAAGATTTATCTGCTAATTGATTGAAAAAAGGAAGCAACGCAGTTATTAAAAAGACTGAAACAATGGAAGCGATGATACTAAGTGTAATTGCTTCAACAATGAACAAACCCATTAAATCGGTTTGAGTAGAGCCTATTGCCTTGCGTACACCTACCTCACGGGTGCGTAAACCTGCTCTGGCAGTAGCCAGATTCATATAGTTGATAATAGCAATAATCAGTATCAAACCTGCCAATGCCATAAATAAATACACACGGCTGATAGAGCTATTGGCGCTTACTTCGTATTGAAGATTAGAATGTAAATGAATATCAAGTAGTGGTTGCAGTTCCATTTTATAAGAAACTACAGGCATTTCTTTTAAAATAGTTTTTTGCGCAAAGGCAGGGAATTTTGCCTCTAATTTGCTTTTATCTACACCATCGCTCAAAAGCAAATAAGTATATAAATTAGAATCTTGCCAGCCTGCTGTAAAGTTAGTCGGCAATGAACGTAAGCCTTCAAATTGTAAATGTGAATTACTTGGGGTATCCTTTATGACACCCGTAACCTTATTGGTTACTGTTTTATCAAATACAACGCTCTGATTCAAAGCTTTCTGCGCATTACCAAATATTTTATTTGCCAACGATTCTGTAATAACAATGGTATTTGGCTCTGAAAGCGCCGTTTTTGGATTGCCTGCTACGAAAGGAAAGGTAAATACCTCAAAAGCATTTCTATCAGCGAAAAGAATATTACCTGCTTTAACAGTCTTATCTCTAAAAGTGATAACTCCCCCACCTTCGGGTGCAATTCTAACGGCCTCTTTTATCTCCGGAAATTCTGTTTTCAATGCCGGAGCAAAGGCTGCTGAGGTAACTGCATGATGTGCTTCTCCCCCTTCCCATTCGGCATGATGCACTAATCGAACTATATGGTCTCCTTTTGCATGAAAACTATCAAAACTTAATTCATCAGCTACATATAAGGCAATCAGGCAAAAGACCGTAAAACCTACAGCCAAGCCCCCGATATTGATGAATGAATAAACCTTGTTTTTAACAAGATTACGAATGGCGATTTTTAAATAGTTTCGTATCATATGACCCCTAACCCCTAAAGGGGGATTTTTTTAAAGTGTAGATAATACTTTGCTCAACTCCCTATTTGCTTACCATTTATGCACATATTAAACTCGTGCGTAAGCAATTCCCCTTTAGGGGTTAGGGGTATTTTACTCACTCCTCAACGATTTCATCGGGTTCATCAAAGCGGCTTTGATTACCTGATAGCCTACTGTTAAAGCGGCAACCACAAACGTTGAAGCAATAGCTAATATAAATACGTCGATTTTGATCTCAATCTTGAACTTAAAATCCTGTAGCCAGCTATTCATTAACCACCAGGCAAGTGGTGCGGCTACTAAAAAAGCAATCATAATCAGGCGGGAAAACTCTTTTCCGAAAATCCAGATAATACTGCCAATGCTGCTGCCTAATACTTTTCTGATACCTATTTCTTTGGTTTTTTGTGTAACCATAAAAGAAACCAGCCCATACAAACCTAAACAACCAATGAAAATAGCAATACCTGAAAAAGCCTGTATCAGTTTAAGCATAATGCTTTCGGTTTCGTAAAACTCAGCAATGCTTTCATCTAAAAACTGGTACTCATAAATCTGGTCAGGGTGTGCTTGTGTCCATATCTTTTCTACCGAAGCAAGCGTTGCCTGAGCATTGGCCATATTCAGTTTGAGTCCGTAACTATCATAATTTTCAGCTAATGTAGTAATACAAACCGGGTTAATTTCTTCATGGAAAGAGCGGTCATGAAAATCTTTCACCACACCTACAATCGGCCCGCTACTATTACCGCCATTCATTGATACATTTTTACCGATAACTTCCTGTGGGGATTTGAGGTTAAGCTTGCGAACAAATGTTTCATTTACCAGACATTCTCTCATACTATCGGCAGGAAAAATATTTCTTCCTGCTACTAATTCGAGGTCAAAGGTTGAAAGATATTGTTCATCTGCTGATTTTACATTTACTCTGAACACCTCGTCTTCGGCACGATTGTCGAATTTTACTGAAGTACTCCAGTTTGAATTTGAAGCAGGTGCTCTGAAAAATAAAGAAGTCTTTTCAACCCCACTTAAAGCCGCAAACTGATTTTTAAGTGTTTTTTGCTTATTCAAATCTGTACCTGAAGCTATCGGAACAGTAACAATGGCATCTTTCTGAAAACCAAGGTCTGACTGTTGCGCGTATTTCATCTGATTGGCAATAATCACCATGCCGATAATCAATACCTGAGAAATAGCAAACTGGGTAATAATAAGTGTACGTCGTGTGTTAAAACCACCTACATTTTGTTGAGATAGTTTTCCTTTAAGAGCGAGAACAGGCTGAAACCCGGCCAATATAAGACCGGGATAAGACCCAGAAAATAAAGTAACTACTACAATTAATGAGACAATGAAAAGCATTAGCTGCCAATCACTGACCAGATTAATACTGATTTGAGAACTGAACCAGGTGTTTACGTATGGCAGAGCCACATAAGCTAATAGAATAGCAACCATAGCCCCAAGAATGCTTATCAGACTTGTTTCAGAGATAAATTGCCAGAAAAGCTGCATTCTTACACTACCCAATACTTTTCTTACACCTACTTCTTTCGAACGTTTTAATGCCTGTGCCGTAGCCAGATTAATGAAATTAACACAAGCAGTAATAATCAGGAATAATCCGATAAATGACAATACCCAGAGATTTTTCTTATCCATAGGGCCGCTATAACGGGCATCGAAGTGCATTTCAGCCAATGGCTGGAATTTATAATGGTGTACGTTTTTGGATGTTGGACGATATTTTTTTACATAAGCAGGCATCACTTTTTCAACCTGTGCAGGCGATATACCCGGACGAAGCAAGACAAAGCATTGCATCGAACTGAAAATACCTCCCCATGAATCATCGCTGGCAGCCCATTCATTATAAGATTTTAAAGTAGGATAAGAAGTATAGATTTCTGTTCTTCTGTCAGTATTGGCAGGCAGGTCTTTTAATATACCTGTAACTTTAAACTCAATGCGGTTATCTAATTTAAAAGTTTTGTTAATCGGATTTTCATCGCCAAAGTATTTTTTAGCAGCTTTTTCAGTCATGATTGCCGTATTAGGTTCGCTCAAGACTGTTTTTTTGTCGCCTTGTAAAAGTGGATAGTTAAAGATTTCAAAAAATTCGGGTTCTGTGAAAGCTACGCCCTCTTCATCTTTAAATTTCTTGATTTCGTTGCCTTGTTTTACTGTAATCAACTGATCGTCGAAAGTACAGATTCGTGCCACTTTTTCACCAAAAGTATAATCATTCCTGAATGCTTTGCCCAGTGGATTAGGTACACTGAAACTATAGCTGATGTTATCTCGGTGTTGCTCTGTAACGATGCGATAAATACGGTCAGAATTGTTGTGGAAATTGTCGAAGCTCAGGTGGTGTTTTACCAATGCGAAAATAAGGATTCCGCAACTCATACTTAAGGCTAACCCCAAAACATTAATTGAAGCATAAACTTTATTTCGTTGCAGATTCCTTATTGCGATTTTTAAATAGTTCTTCAACATAGCTTTTTCATAATTTTGTATTATACATTCTAATTATCTAAAGCCATGCCAAAAACACAAAATATTGATAATCAATATATTACAACCAAACACTAAAATTATTCTGTCCGTTTTCGGACGACTTTCGTACGTTGACGGACAAGGATTTTCATATTGGTTCTCTCTGACATTTATACATCATTTTATGTATTCTGTACAGCGATTTGTGTAGTATAACCGAAATCCGTTTTTCTCTGACACCTTTGATGCCTGTTTTGCACTAAAATTATTAATCAGCTAAAAACTTTCAGCCAATCATGCAATTAAAATCACCAGCTTCCGACTCAGTATTTGATAAAAAATTCTGGGCAATCTGCCTTGTAACAGGGCAGTTTATGGTTATTCTCAGTTCCTTTTTTTGGAAAGATAACGGACGTCATTCAGTCAATGGCTCGGTTATGGTCTTTTTTTCAACCCTCTTTCTGGCAATGGGCATGATAGGTTTATTTGCTATTCTTAAATCTAAAATGCCTGTCTATTCACGTTTGGGGTTTCTATATGCTATGTATGGAATTTTCGGAGGTGTAGGTTTTGCCTTTGAAGGGATTTATTCGGGTACACTCAATATTTCGGATAAAATCGGTTTAGAGGCATTTAAAGCCTTCCCGACACAAATGAATCTTTTGCTCTATTGGAGTGGCCCTGCGTTCCCGCTTTCGCTCCTTATTCTGGGTATAGTCTATATCCGTACTAAAGTAGTAAAATGGTGGGTAGGTGTTTTATTATCTTTAGGAGGAATTACCTTCCCGATAAGCCGGATATTGCGCAACGAATGGCTCGCTCATTTGAATGATATGATTCTATTTATACCTTTATGTATCATTGCTTATCAATTCTGGAACGCTACTGAACAATGAGACCCTACAATTTTTTCAGTAATTCATTCTTTCAGTTTATTATCATTACCCTTATCAATTTCGGATTAGGTGGAGGTTTGTTTCTGTTAGCTACCCTATTAGGTTATGTACCTGATGCAGATATGCCTCTGGGTGCCGCCAACGACTTTATTTTTTATGATAACCTCTTAGAATCATTCATGGCGGTTGTAGTCATCTATTTGTATCGCAGATACACTTTTATCAGCAAACAAAAAACCTTTTTAAATTACCTAATTTTAGGATTTCTGTTGTATTCAGGCAAAGGGTTATTAGTACTTTTGAGTGTTAAGGATATGCCTTTTAATTATACTGTACAAGATTTGTTCTTTAGATTGAATGGTTCTATTATTTTCAGGCTGAATCTGGTCTGGGCAGGGCTATTTGCTTACTATTGGGTTGAAAAAGAAAAAAATCGTGAACAACATTTTTTGTTAAAAGAGTTAGAAGTAACGCAATTAAAAGAACTGAAAACCAAAGCTGATTTAGAGGCTTTACAGGCGAAAATCAACCCTCATTTTCTGTATAATTCTTTAAACTCTATTGCCAATGCCATAGACGATGAGCCGCAGAAAGCCAAACAAATGACACTGCTATTGAGCAGGTTTTTCAGATTTACTACCAATGCACAAAGTCAATATTACTGGACACTGAGCGAGGAAATAGATTTAGTGCGTACCTACTTATCTATTGAAAAAATCAGGTTTGGCAACAGGCTTGATTTCAGACTTCCTGAACTTGGTTCAGAATTGTCCACCTGTCTGATTCCACGCTTTCTGATTCAGCCACTGATTGAAAATGCCATCAAGCATGGAATTTCAAAAATAGCGGAGAAAGGGATAATGGGCATACAGGTAAAGGCTACTCACGATTGGATAGAATTAAAGATTTATGACAATGGAATACCTTTTAGCTCTGGTTTTCAACAAGGGTATGGGTTGCGAAGTGTGAATGAAAAAATAAAATTATTAGGTGGAGAAAACGCTACTTTTGAGTTATATAATGAATCGTCTATGGGTATTGACAATTATCATGATAATCCGGGTAAATATATTCTGATTCGTCTTCCTAAAAAATTATAGAGCCTGTTTAATTATTATCTTTCTGACCGAAAAGGTAAGATTTTTCAGTTAGACAAGATGTATTTTGCAGACGTAGCCGGCAGCTACGGCGAAAAAATACAGCGCAGTATAACTGGAAAAACTGCCTTTGCAGGTCGAATTATAATACTTAAACAGGCTCAAAAAAATGAAAACAGTTATTGTAGAAGATGAAGAATTGGCTATTAAGGGTCTGAAAAATCTTTTATCAGATTATAGTGATTTTTTTGATGTTGTAGCTATAGCCCGCAATGGTGAGGAAGCCGTTGAAATGGTAGAAATACATAAGCCCGACCTTATTTTCTTGGATATTGAAATGCCTGTTTTCAATGGCTTTGAGGTTTTAAAAAGGCTAAGAACCATGCCTTTAGTTGTGTTTACCACTGCCTACGACGCCTTTGCAGTAAAAGCTTTTGAAGAAAACTCGGTAGATTATTTGTTGAAACCCATTGAAAAACAACGTTTTGACCTCACAGTAGAAAGATTGAAACAAAAGAAATCTGACCAACATACATCCATTAATTTTCAGAAATTTAGTTCTATTCTACATGCACTTGAAAACAAAAAAGAAATTCATTCGCTTACAGTTAAATCAGGCGAAAAGCTGCTCTTTATTTCTATTGCCGAAATTGCCTGGTTTTTTGCCGAAGAACGTTATGTTTTTCTGAATACGCTGGATGGTAAACAATACCTGACCAACTATACGATTCAGAATCTTGAAGATATATTGCCCAAAGAGTTTATCAGAGTAAGCCGCTCTGCTATTATTAATTCAAAACATATTTTAGAGGCGCAACGTTTTTTTACAGGTAATTACATGATTATTTTAAAAGACGCTAAAAAATCAAAAATAGAAACAGGCCGGAAATATGTTGATAATTTTGTCAGATTATTTGATTATTAGGTACTTAGCTTTGAAATATTTTTGTTGAGTTTCCAACTATTTTTCAAAGAATAGTATCATAGTAATAATACCTTAAATCTATTTTTTTATGAAAAAACTCATGCTATTATTCAGCTTTATGGCAATCATGTTCTCTTGCGAAAAAGGCCCGGAAGATATGTCGGCCAATGCAGATGATTTACCTGCAAAAGCTAATACAAAAGATGGTGAGAATCCGAATGAGCCTGTATCAAGCAAAGACCCTGATGCCACTTCAAAACCTACTGAATATTATTTTGCAGGGTATCAGGTAAGCAAGACTGTCGGTTCAGAAAAATTGGGCATGAACGTAGCTAAAAAAGCACCTGATAATCTGGCATATCTCAATATCAGTGGCTATAGTTTTGTAAATATGTATGGGGCTACTTATACCCACAACGAAGCCGATGGCTCAATTAAAAACACTGAAGTAATTACTACCGAAATGGCAGGGCCTGCCGAGGCCATGAAAGCGGAAGATGAATTTTACAAAAATCTGAGTAAGGCAACAAAAGTAATATTTGAAGCAAATCAGGTAAAATTATTGGTAGGAAATCCGGCAACTGAAGTATTGATTTTTAAGAAAAGATAAGGTTTAAAACTGAATGATAAAAAAATGGCAAGAGGACATTCCCCTTGCCATTTTTATTTATTGTAATTCGTCAATGTCTTGTAAGCTAATGGAGAATAAACACGACTACAATCCCACTCTACTTGTTCCATTCTCCTTTCTGCTTTTTCCGTGTTCCCTCTATAAAAATTACTCCGTTTTCAAAGACTTCACCGGATTCATTAAGGCTGCCCGAATAGCCTGCCCTCCTACCGTCAGCAATGCAATCATAATTGTAACTACTGCTGTAACAATAAAGATTGATGCCCCGATAGAAATACGGTAAGGATAATTTTTGAGCCATTCCTGTGCGGCATAAAATGCCAATGGGAAAGCAAAAATAAACGATAGGCTTACCAGTTTCAGAAAATCTTTAGAAAGTAACTGAACGATACTACCTACTGATGCACCTAATACCTTGCGGATACCAATTTCTTTGGTACGTTTTTCTGCTGATAAAGTTGCCAGACCAAACAAACCTATGCAGGAAATAAAAATAGTCAACACTGCACCAAACATCATGATTTGCTTCCATTTGGCTTCTGACTCGTATCTTTTCAGGTTCTCGGTCTCTACAAATTTATAGTCATAAGAGTTGATAGGGAACAGTTTTTTGAATGTCTTTTCAATATGTTTTAAACTCGCTACCTCGGTATTTGGCTTGATTTTGATATAAACCATTCCGTATTTATTGGTTGGTTTCATGGTAAAGAGCTGTGGTCCTATCTCCTGATTCAAGGTATTGAAATGATAATCTTTTACAACACCTATCACTTTATATTTTGTATTGTTATCATACCAGAAATTCACTTCTTGCCCGAGAGGATTTTTCCAGCCTGCTTTTTTCACAAATGCCTCGTTAACGAGCACCGACTGTGTAGAATCAGAAGGAAAATCAAGAGAGAAATTCCGACCTTTTAGCACAGGTATGTTTAAAAGCGGAATAAAAGTCGGGTTTACAGTTTCATAAGCAAAATCTATCTGTTTGTCTCCATTCACTCGTGCTATCGTACCCCAGCTTCCTCCATTTTTAGGAGCAACATCCACAATATTCGGGTTTTTCTTCAATTCATCCACAAATAAATGAGACTGGCTGTGTGTCAGTTGCCATTTATCAACCGTAATCAGGTTTTTATCAGTATAACCCAGTTCCTTCGTAGTCAGGTAATCGAATTGCGAGAAAATAGTAAGCGTGGCAATAATCAGAAAAGAAGCTAATCCGAACTGTACCACTACAAGGCTTTTCTGTAAGTAATTTTTTCCCGTCAGGTTGAATCGGCTGTATAAGGTTTTCACCGGGTCATAGCCCGACAACACCAGCGCAGGATAAAACCCAGCTAAAAGACTTGTAATGAAGAAAAGTGCAATATATCCTGTTATTAGTTTGAGGTCAAACAAATAAGAGAACGCCAATGATTTATTAGCCAATTGGTTAAAAGTAGGTAATACAATCTGCAAAATTACAACTGCCAATATAAATGCGATTGAACACAAGACAAATGACTCTCCCAAAAACTGGAAAATCAATTGTTTTCTATCTCCCCCTACTACTTTTCTTACACCAATTTCTTTAGCACGTTTCAGCGAACGAGCTACTGTAAGATTAATAAAATTGATACAGGCAATTAAAAGTATAAAGAGCGCAATGCCGGTCAGAATATAAGAAAAAGTAGGGTTACTGGCATCTGTTAGTCCATTCTGCGCAGTAAACTGTGTGCTCAGGTGCATGTCTGTTAATGGCTGTAATCCATAGCGGGCCTTTTCTTTAATGTCATAATCTTTTGCTACCTTTACAATACTCTCTTTTGCATCAGCTTCATATACTCTTTTCATTTTTGCCTCTGCTGCAATCGCATCAGCATTTGGCTGCAATACAACAAAAGTATTCAGGAAGAAATTGAACCAGTTTTCATTATTCTGATATTCTTCGCTCTTCACAATAAAAGGCAGTAGAAAATCAAATTTTACCGAAGAGTTTTGTGGGGCTTTTTTAGCCACACCCGTAATCAGATAAGGTACTAATTTATCTTCTTCTACAAAATCAATGGTTTTTCCTAATACGTCGGTTGTCTTGAAAAGTTTCTCAGCCATTTCGTCTGAAACCACAATAGATTTAGGTTTTTCAAGTGCCGTAGCCGGATTGCCACTAAGTAGCGGGAATGTAAACACCGAAAAGAAATTGGCATCTGTTTCCAACATGCCATATCCTTTAATTTCGGTACCCTGACGTATATTTCTGAAATCACTTCTTACTCTTAAATAAGACTTAATTTCAGGTACTCCTTCCTTAAATTTAGGACCCTGAAAATAGCCCGTAGTTCCATCTTCCTGCTTCACACTCCCATCAGGATTAATCCATGAGGTTGTAACCCTGTAAATGTTCGGATTATTGATGTGAAAACGGTCATAGCTTACCTCGTCTTTGGTGTAAAGCATAATGAGCATGGCCGCAGCAAGGCCAATGCCCAATCCGGCAATGTTAATAAAACTGTAAACCCTATTCCTGAAAAGGTTTCTTAATGCAATTTTTAAGTAGTTTTTGAACATAAGCCCCTAACCCCTGAAGGGGGACGTTTTAAAAGTTGATTAAGAGCCCCTAGCCCCTAAAGGGGAACTCTTTTAAAGATTTTATAATACTCATGCGTAAGCAACTCACCTTTAAGGTCGGTCCGACGCACGATAAGGGGTAACATTGAAATTCTATTATCCAAAGCCATGCCACAACTACAACACACTCATTATCAATACATTACAACCAATTAACAATAAAATCCTGTCCGAAAACGGACAGGATTTTGTACAGTAACGGACAAGGTCTTTAGATAGAATTCTCTACTCCGTCTTTAAACTCTTAACCGGATTTGCCAAAGCAGCCTTAATTGCCTGATAGCTGATAGTTAATAAAGCTATGATAACAGCCACTATACCTGTAGCGGCAAATATCCACCATTCGATAGATACCCGATAAGCAAAATCTTTCAGCCACGCTGCCATAAAATAATAGGCTATCGGTGCCGCTATGAGTATGGAAATCAGGACTAACTGCAGGAAATCTTTTGATAATAACGCAGTAATACTAAACACCGAGGCCCCTAATACCTTGCGGATACCGATTTCTTTTGTACGTTGTTTGATTGAGAAAGTAGCCAACCCAAACAAGCCCAGACAAGATATAAATACAGCTAAAGCGGCAAAAGTCTTGGTAAGATTGCTGATGAGTTCTTCTCTCTCATAAAAACGGGCTACATCATCTTTGAAATAAGTGTATTCAAAAACATTATCAGGGTATAATTGCTCCCAAATTTTAGCAATATCCTGAACAGTATTAGGATTATATCCTTTTAACTGAATAGCCGCATAACGATACAAAGCACGTGCAGACATAATAACCGTTGGTTCAACACCTGTATAAAGGTCTGTATTGTTAAAATCAGCTACTACTCCTACAATGGTACCTGTTTTGCTTAAATCTCCTACCAATAATTTTTTATTCAGTATCTCTTCCGGTGATTTCAACCCCAGATTTTTTACCATTTTTTCATTCACCATTAGCTCCCGCAAAGTATCAGAGGCTACAGGTTTTCGTCCGGCTACGAGTTTAATCCCATAAGTATCAATATAGGCTTCATCAGCCATTTTAGACCTTGCTACAAACTTTTCCCAGTCCCGGTTTTCGTACTTGATACTCCCTCCACTACCTGTTTTTGAAGAAGGGGCTGTACGGAAAAACGAAACATTTTCAATATTGGCTTGTTGAAGCAGTTGGTTTTTAAAGGTAGTGAGTTTATCAACTTCCGGATTCGGAATGTTCACATGCAGAATCATGTCTTTTCTTAGTCCTAAATCCTTATTTTTCAGATAATTCAACTGTAAAACCACCAATAGAGAAACCGCAATCAGAATACAGGCAATGCTGAATTGTGTTACTACCAAACCCTTTCTTAAGGTAAATCTCTTAGGCAGTTCTGTAATGTTTTTCAGTGCCTTTAACGGGTTAAAATTAGCAATAACCATTGCCGGATAAAACCCTGCAATAAATACAATAGTAATTAGTAACAGCACAAGAAAACCTATCAGTTTAAAATCTGATAAAAGCGTAATACTTAGTGGGGTCTTTAACCATTGGCTCAACATTGGAGCAGCTACGCTGGCTAATACAACTGCTAATACAATCGAAAATACAGCTACAACAGCCGTTTCGCTGATAAATTGCCAGAAAATCTGTCCCTGAGAACTGCCTAAAGTCTTTCTGACACCTACCTCTTTATAACGTTTGAACGATAAGGCTGTAGATAAATTAATGAAATTAATACAGGCGATGATTACCATCAGCACACCAATGACTAATAATAGGTTAATGGTTGATTTTTTAATAGTTCCGCCATAATCAACATTAAAATGAATATCAGACAGGTTTTGCAGGTGATACTTAAATACCTCACTATCTGCTCCGTGGTATTTTTTTGAGAAAGCTGGCATTTGCTTTTCAAAACTCTCTTTCTGGTCTTTCGAACGGAGCATGACAAACGTTTCACGACTGCTTTCAATCCAACCCCAATCTTCATAGCCATAATTTGGCATAAGGGTTTTAATGGTTGGCAGAGAAACAAAAATATCAGTTTTAAAATCGGTATTGGCCGGATAGTCTTTAATGATACCAGCCACTACTACTTCCTGCTGATTTTCTAACTTCATGCTTTTGCCAATCGGATTCTGTATTCCGAAAAACTTTTCGGCATAGCGTTCTGTCAACACCACCTTATTAGGTTCATCTAATACTGCGGGTGTTCCGATTTCCCATGTAAAATCAAATATTCTGAAATAATCGGCATTGGTAAAAGCCGCTGATTCTTTTTCCAGGTATTTACGAACGCTCCTTTTATCAGTTACGGCAATAGTTAAAGGTCTATGTGCCAGATAAGAGGTTTGCTCAATAGCAGGATACTCTTTTTTGAGTGTACTATGCAATATATAAGCACTGCCTTTCGAGCGTTCAATCTGTCCATCACCTAAGTGCAAATCAACAACCGCCCGGTAGATTCTATCAGCATTTTTATGATAGGTATCCACGCTTAAATGGTATTTCACTAACTGAAAAACCAATATCCCTCCGGCCATACCCAAGGCAAGTCCGGCTATATTCAGAAAAGTAAAGAGTTTGTTTCTGTTTAAAACTCTGAGAGTAAATTTAAGCTTCATGATTTTTGCATGGGGCAGAGGGCATGGAGCGGGGGGCAGTATCCCTCTGCCCTATGCCCCTTGCCTCCCTGCTATTCTGTTTTTAATGATTTTACCGGATTAACTAAGGCTGCTTTGATAGCCTGCGAACTTACTGTTAATAGCGCTACCAGTACTGCAATAAAGCCTGTTACCGCAAATACCCACCATTCAATCGTAACCTGATAAGCAAAATCTTTCAGCCATTGCGACATAAAATACCAGGCTATCGGGCTTGCAATCAGTACTGAGATAAGAATTAACTTTAAAAAGTCCTTTGATATTAAGGTAGTAATACCTGCCACCGAAGCGCCCAATACCTTGCGGATACCGATTTCTTTGGTGCGTTGCTCGGCTGTGTAGGCGGCTAAACCAAATAGCCCCAGACAGGCAATCAGAATAGCCAGACCTGAAAATACCAAAACGACATTAGCTGTCTGGGTTTCAGCACGGTAAAGGGTGCCTAAGAACTGGTCAAGAAACAGATATTCAAAGGCAGATGACGGAACACTCTTTTTAAAAGTGGCTTCCAGTTGGTTCATGGTCTGCGCCAGATTACTGGTATTTACCTTTACAAGCAGATAAGGTCTCGACTCGGTATCGTTATTATGAAATACGTACGAACCGATAGGTTGATGAAAAGATTCATAATGAAAGTCTCTTACAACCCCTACAATCTCAGCCTTACGATTCCAGAATAAATCATCTGAAAACTTGCCGATGGCTTCCTGTGGTGTTTTATAGCCTAATAATTTTATGGTGGTTTCGTTCACTACCATCTGCACAGTAGTATCTTTTTCACTTTTTATCAAGGGTAAGGTTTTTCCAGCCAAAAATTTCAGGTCTAAAACTCTGGCAAAATCTCCTGTTACCCGATTGGTACGAACAAAGAACGATTCTTTCGGATTATCAGCCTTGCTCATTGAACGACCGCTTCCGCCAAATCCTAAATAGGCTTGTACACGTGAGGTTTCTACCACATTGCTTAGTGCTTTAAAATTATTTATTAAGCCATCTATCTGTTCTTTGTTTTCGGCACCTGAGGTCATTACGGCTAATACCTGCTCGGGATTATAGCCTAATTTTTTATTCTGTATAAATTTTAACTGCTGAAAGAATATAAAGGTGCAGATAATGAGAATGATAGATGCGCCAAATTGCACAATAACCAACGACTGACGGAAAAATCCGGCTCCGGTCTTTTTGGTAATAACCGTTTGCAAAAGGTTTTTGGGAGCAAAAGAAGACAGATAAAATGCAGGATATAAACCTGAAATGAATGTAACAAAAGTAAAAATAAGCAATAGCCCAAAGCTTACTTCAGGGGTAAATACATGAGCAACAGATAAGTTTTTATCAGTTACCTGATTAAAGAAAGGCAATGCTAATATTAAAAAACTCAAACCTAACAATAATGCCAGAAATACCGTAAGTGCGGTTTCGGTATAAAAACGACCGATTAGCTGACGATTGGTAGCACCGATAGTCTTGTTAATACCTACCTCTTTGAAACGCTTTTGCGACCGTGCTGTTGCCAGATTCATATAATTGATACAGGCAATTACCATAACCACCAAAGCCAGAATCAACAATATTTTTACCTGTTTGGCATCGCCTATACGAGTGGTATTTGAATTAACAATATCAGCCGAATTCAAATGTATATCTACCAATGGTTGTAACCAGAGAGAAAACCAACGGTCTTCCTTATTCGGAATATTTTTTTCAAGAATCGTAGCCATTTGTTTATCTACCTTCTGCTGATTGGCATTAGGTGTCAGCAACAGATAAGTTTCAAAGCTCGAATTACTCCACACCAGATTTTTAGAGGCCCATTCTACACTATTGAATGACCCCATCAACTCGGCATCTAAAGTGAAATTATGAGGCAGGTCTTCATAAACCCCTGTTACTTCTAACGAATATTTACTACCTACTTTTAATACTTTTCCTATCGGGTTGTCTTTTCCAAAATACTTTTGGGCAGTCGCTTGACTTAGTACTACTTTATTAGGGTCTTGCAAAGCCACTTTTGGGTTCCCTTGTAAGAGTTTTATATCAAAAATCTCGAAGATAGTACCATCTACCCAATACAGTTTTTTCTCAGCAAACTTCTTTTCTCCTGAATTCACAAAGGCTGTTTGTCCATAGTCATTCAAGAGTATTCTGGTTTGTTGCACAACCTCCGGAATCTCGTTTTTCATGGTGGGTCCTACTACATTGGGTGCATTAGCCCAGTTCTGACTTTTACCATCAAAAGTAGCCGTTACTCCTACTCTATAAATGTTATGAGCCTTTGAGTGGTACTTATCAAAAGATAATTCATCTTTTACGTAGAGCATCAACAATAGAGATACTGCCAGGCCTAAAGCAAGACCTAACAGATTCAAGGCAGTGAAGAGTTTGCTTTTCAATAAGCTCCTCCAAGCGATTTTGAGATAGTTGCGAATCATAAGCCCCTAACCCCTAAAGGGGGATTTTGTTTAATGGTTATAAAAAATTTACCCCTATAGGGAAAGTCTATTAAACTTTATAGTTTTTTGCCTTAGCTCCCCTTTAGGGGCAGGGCGGACGCCGTGCGGGGCTTTTACTCCGACTTTAATGACTTAACCGGATTTACCAGTGCAGCTGCAATAGCCTGATAGCTGACTGTTACTACGGCAATCAAGACAGCTAATAGCCCTGCTAAAGGGAAAATCCACCATTCAATATCAATACGATATGCAAAATCGGTCAGCCAGCTACTCATGGCATACCAGGCAATAGGCGAGGCAATGAGAATAGATATGAATACCAGTTTAATGAAATCTTTTGAAAGCAAAGTAGTAATACTCCCTACAGATGCCCCTAATACTTTGCGCACACCTATTTCTTTGCGGCGTTGCTCTGCCATAAATGCGGCTAAAGCAAATAAACCTAAGCAGGAAATAAAGATAGAAATACCTGCAAAAATCATGAATAAAGACCGTTGCTTTTGCTCGGCCTGATATTGGTTATTGAAACGCTCGTCTAAGAACTGATAGCTGAACGGGGTATTAGGCATATATACTTTAAAGGTTTTTTCTATATTGGCAATGGTATTCTGAAAATCTCCGGCAGCCATATTGATTGAAAGCCAGCTACGCCAGCCTTTATTAATAAACATCACCATCGGAACGATTTTCTGATGTAAAGACTCAAAATGGAAATCTTTTACCACTCCTATTACCTTGCCTTTTGTACCACCATACTCAAAAATCTCATCAATAGCATCGGCATTACTTTTCCAACCGATTGATTTCACAGCTGCCTCGTTCAGAATATAGCCTGTTGAATCATCTGATTTAAATGCCCTCGAAAAATCTCTGCCAGCTGCCAATTTTATCTCATAAGTAGATAAATAATCGTGGTCAACCGAAAGGGCTTTTATTTCAGTACTGGTAGGAGCCAGAGAATCACCTTTGGCTACCTTTGCCCCTTGCGAATCAAGCAAGCGGCCGGTAGGTGTTCTTGAAGAATGGCTTACATTTTTTACGCCTGACTGACGCTTCAGTTCTTGTTTAAAACTCTCAAAATCAACCGAGCTATCATTTCCTACACGCATTACAATTACCTGGTTCTTTTGGTATCCGGCATCTTGCGTAAGCATAAAACTCAATTGCTTATAAATAATAGCAGTACTGATAATCAGAATACAGGCAATTGAAAACTGCATAACTACTAAAACCTGACGCAGACGACCATTTTTCATGGCATTCTTTATTTTTCCTTTCAATACTTCAACCGGTTGAAAAGCCGTCAGGAAAAATGCCGGATAACTACCTGCTAAAACTCCGGTAAAGAAAATGATACCTATGATTAACAAAATGATTTTATAGTCTAATAAATTAGTGAAAGTTAATGACTTACTGGTAAAGTCATTCAAGACAGGAATCAATAATACGGTAGCTATCAAAGCAATAGCTAAGGCAAAAACGGTAAGCAATAACGATTCGCTTAAGAATTGGCCTATCAGTTGTGAGCGTACTGCGCCTACCACTTTGCGCAAGCCCACTTCTTTAGCTCTACCTGCCGAGCGAGCCGTTGCCAGGTTCATATAATTGATACAGGCTATTAACAAAATAAAGAAAGCGATGGCAGAAAAAGTATAAACATACTTAATGTTTCCGTTAGTCTCATGCTCTGAATCCAGGTGTGAGTAAAGGTGAATATCTGTTAATTTCTGAAAAGTTAAATCAGAATACTGAGAGCCTTTTCTGCCATCGTACGCAGGTAAATGGGTATCAAGAAATGACTTCATCCGGCTTTCTATTCTTGACATATCATACCCCTTGGGCATCAGAAAATAAGTAGAGAAGTTGTTGCCACCCCAGTCTCTGTTCATTTCGTCTTTGCCATAAATTCTATTGTCATTCAGCGTACTCATAGACATCAGAAAATCGGCATGAAAATGCGACTGTGTTGGCAATGGCTCAAATACACCTGAAACCCTTAATTCATACTTGCTATCTATTTTCAGTAGCTTGCCAATAGGGTCCTGATTACCAAAATATTTCTCGGCCATAGGTTTAGATATGGCAACCGTAAATGGCTCGGCCAAAGCTTTGTCAGGATTGCCCTGAAGCACATTAAAAGAAAATACCTTAAACAGATTTGCTTCAGCAAAGTACATTCTTTGTTCCTGATATTTTTTTTCAGGATTTTCCGGGCGGTTTACTACTGACTGCGCACCAAACAATCGGGTGATTTGCTCCGCCTCCGTAAAATCGCTTTGAAAATACTGCATAAAAGCCGGTGCTATATGCCCTAAATGCAGGCTCACGGTTCCATCATTTGACTTAAAAATACGGGTAACACGATAAATGCGGTCAGCATTTTTATTGAATCGGTCGTAACTCAATTCATCTTTCACATACAGCCCAATCAACAAGAAGCAGGTAATGCCAATGGCCAACCCGGCAATGTTGATAAAAGTGAAACCCTTTTGTTTCCTCAGGTTTCTAAAAGCGATTTTTAAATAGTTCCTTATCATAATACACCCCTAACCCCTAAAGGGGGACTCGTTTAAAAAGTTATAGAAAATTACACCCCTAACCGCGCGACGGTCGCCCCTAAAGGGGGACTTAAAAAATTAATTAGTACTCATGCGTAAGCAACTCCCCTTTAGGGGTCGGGGGGTTTATTCGCTTTTTAGGCTCTTCACCGGGTTCAGCCTTGCTGCTTTCAGTGTCTGGAGGCCTACCAGTAAGACAACCATTACTACAAAAGCGAGTCCTACCCAGACAAATAGACCCCAGGTTAAATCAATGCGATAAGCATAATTCTGCAACCAGCTTTTCATGCTTAATGCCGCTAACGGAAAAGCAATGACTATAGCTAATGCTACCACAATCAGAAATTCTTTAAGAAACAGAAAAACAATGCTGATACCCGAAGCACCTAATACTTTCCGGATACCGATTTCTTTGGTTCTTCTCACAACGCTTAATGATACCATGCCTAAGATACCTAATAAGACAATGATAATGGCAAGGGTGGTGGCTACCTCGGCCGCTTTCTGCAATTGTATTTCTGACTGATATACTTTCTGCAAGGTCTCATCCATGAAAGTATATTCAAAAGGCGCATCAGGCAGGAGTTGCTTCCATTTCTTTTCTATATTTGCCATACTTTCACGTAGATTACCCGGATTCATCCTGAATGACAGGTAACGGTAGAATGTATTATCTCTTAACTGCATAAAAGCAATAGGTTCAATGGCTTTATGCATAGATTCAAAGTGGAAGTCTTTGGTTGCACCAACAATAGTAAAAGGTTGTGGTAAATTATGCAGTCTTATCTGCTGACCCATGGCATCCTGAACATTTTTAAAACCTAAAGCCTTGATAGCGGCCTCATTAAGCACCATTCTATCAGCCTGAAATGTACCCCGGTCTGCATGGAAATACTGCCCTGCCGCCATAGGTATCTGATAGGTTTTTGCAAATTTTTCATCAGTTACCAGCGTAGGTGCATAAAAAGCCTTAGTAGAATCCTGCCCTGCTTTGTAAATAGCACTGCTGAATCCTGTAGCCCCGTCAGGTATCTCCCAAGAAATACTCCCCTGTTTTATTTCTTTTAATTTGGCTATTTCGTTTCGCACGGTTTCCATCTTTTCTACTCCCCTGAGCGACCAGTCACGTGGTACCCTGAGTGAGAAAACAGCCTCCTTATTATAGCCTAAATCTTTATTAAAAAAGTAACTCACCTGCCTTGAAATGACAGTAGCCCCACCAAAAACAAACAAGGCTACCGTAAATTGAGAAGCCAACAGCACTCTTCTGAACATAACATTCTCTTTTACCGATTTGAGCTTTCCTTTCATGGAGTCAACCGATGGCAGGTTTGCCAGAATCAAAGAAGGATAAAGTCCACTTAATACGCCGATGAAAAGACTCAAGGCAATGGCTGCCAAATAAAAATAAGGCGAAGCACTGAATAAAGATACAATATCTTTCTGAAGCATCTGAGCAAAATAAGGTCTGAATAGTTGATAAAATAGCAAGGAAACTAACAAGCTAAACAGACTGATAATGACAGACTCGGTTAAGAACTGACGCAGTACCTGACCTTTCAGGCTTCCTAACACTTTTCTTACGCCTATCTCTTTCAAGCGTGAAGAAGAATTACCTATAGAGATATTTACAAAGTTCACTACGGCCATCAGCAGAATAAACAGAGCTACTATTCCCAATGTCAGAATTGTTTTCTTTACCAGCCCATTGGCTAAATCAAGGTGTAGCTCTTTCAGAGGCTTCAGGTATGGGTGTAGATTTGAACTGATTTCATTAGATGCATTGGTGGCAATCAGTTGCTTCATGGGTTTATCCAGGTCTTCTTTCCGGACGCCCTTTTTTAATTCCAAATAAGTAACTATGTAGGCGTTGTTCCATAAATCATAGCCATTACGACCCATGAATGCGGCGTTACTGAAAGATATTAACACCGGAAGTTTATTTGCCTGTGTAACAAGGTTAGTAACAGAATTGAAAGGTATATCGTCTAATACTCCCGTAACCATAAAATCCCGTTTTTCACCCGAAAATGATTCTATTCTTAAAGTTTGGCCCACCACATCGGTTTTACCAAAATACTTAATAGCATGGGCTTTTGAAATAACCATCGTATTCGGCTCATTCAAGGCTGTTTTAGGATCGCCTTGTAAAAGAGGAAATCCATACATGGTCAGCATGGTTGAGTCTGTCAGTTGAATATCTTCTCTGAAAACCTTATCACCTTTTGAAACAATAGTGGTAACAGCATCAAACCTATGGTAGTTTTCAACCAAAGCCGGGTAATTCTCTTTCAAGGCTTTTCCTATGGGTCCTAAAGAGGTAATCTCACCGCCCATATTCTCTTTATCCCATTTGCTTTGAATCATATACTGATTTTCCAGGTTGCGTAGTTCACTATTCACCTTAATTTCACCCCAAATAAAGCTACCAATCAACAAAGCAAAGGTAATTCCGACTGATAAGCCGAAAACCGTAACCGAGGTATAAAACTTACGTTTCATGAGGTTACGCCAGGAAATTTTCAGATAGTTTTTTAACATAATTTTGAAATTTTGATGATTAAAATCTGAAGTTACAGCCTCCATTAATCATTCTCATTTCATTTAAGTTATTTTAACATTCCCTACTCTACTTTTAAACTTTCTACCGGGTTGCTCAAAGCCGCCTGATAAGTCTTGAAACCAATGGTAAATAAGGCAATCAGAAAAATTATACCGAAACTACCTATCAATAATCCGGCGTTTATTCCTGGGTTAAAAGTAAAAATATTTAATACTAATACACTGCTTAGATAACTAATCGGAAAGGCAATCAAGGCGGCAATCAGTAAGAGTTTTAAAAAACTCCATGAAAGCAAACGTATTACTTCTGAAGCACTGGCACCTAATACTTTACGAATGCCTATTTCCTTAATTCGTTTCTCGGTACTATAAGTAACCATGCCCAATAAACCCATAATGGCTATCACAAACCCAACTAAAATAGTAATGCCAGAAAATTGCATATCTTCACCCGGAAAATAGCGTTCGTAGAGCTCCTGTGCATACCATGAATAGACCATCGCCTCATAAGGATGATAACGTTTCCAGATTTTCTCAACAGAGGCTAATAGGGTTGTTTCATCAGCCGCATCGGCTATTTTTACAGAGAGTATATGAAACTGCTGAGGATTGTATTGAAAAACAGCCGGAGTTACGGCAAACTCGTAGTTAGCAAAACAGAAATCTTTTAATATTCCTGCTACTGTAACTTCGGTTTCATTATTCAACAAAACCATTTTTCCGATAGCTTCCTGTGGCGTACCTAAATGGAGCGTTTTAACTGCTTTTTCGTTGAGTAACACAAACCTACCTGTTGAGTCCGAGGCTGCATCGGGTAAGTTACTGCCTGCTAACAGGGTGAGTTTCATATTATCAATAAATGACTTATCTACCGAAAAATGATGCGCTGCCGAATTTTCATCTGTGCGTTTGGCTTTAATAGCATACTGGCTTGTTCCGCTGCCAAAAGTAGCCGAAGTGAGACCAATAGTCTGTACACCTGATAGATGCGAAAGCTCGTTTTTAAGTAATTGATAATCATTACCTGCTAAGGTAATATTCAGAATATTTTTACGGTTAAAATTTTCATTTTCAGTAGCCATGTATTCAAACTGGCTATACATGGTTACGTTCAATGCCATGTAGATAAGTGTTACTACAAACTGAATCACTATCAGGCTTTTGCGCAAACTGAGTTTTCCGAAAGTACCCGGGCCTAACTCTCCTTTCAGTACCTTGGCAGGCTGAAAACCCGATAAAATACGGGCAGGGAATACTCCTGCAATAATACCTGTCAGTAAAGTAAATCCTCCAAAAACACCCCACATCAACAGTTTATCATCAACCTCCCACACAATCCATGAAAGATGAATATATTGTTTGATTGTAACAAAACTTCCATAGGCTATCAGCAGCGCAAAAAATGCCAGTACAATAGCTTCTATCAGAAACTGACTGACCAATTGCCCCCGCACAGCACCGGATACTTTTCTGACACCCACCTCTCTTGCCCTGCTTAATGAACGGGCTAAAGTAAGATTGGTATAATTGAAACCTGCCAGAATAATAATAACCAAAGACATCAGAAAATTGACTGATAAACTAAACACGTCATCTACGTAAGCATTTTTCTCTAATCTTTCAAAATCGGGAGAAATATCTTTCAAGGCTTGGCGACGATAGGCATGAGTCGTTTTACCAAAATCGGTCTCTTTTTTATTGTCTTTGGCTACGGTGGCTAAAGCACGGTCAAGCGTAGCGGAGGTAATACTTTTGTTGACTAATATAAAAGTGTAGGTATCAAATTTTGACCAGTCTTTAAGGTCTGGCTTATCTTTATTCAGGTTGGCGAAAGTTGCCATTGATACCATCAGGTCGCTTCTGAAATGTGTTCCCCTGTACTTATAGGGTTTTAAAACGCCTGTAATGGTAAAAACGCCAAAATCAGGATGAGTAATGGTTTTACCAACCGGATTTGTTGTACCAAAAAACTTCACAGCGGTTTCATGATTTAGTACAACCGTATTAGGTGCCACAGGATAAGAACCTTTTTCTAAAGGGAAACCAAAAATATCAAAGAAAGAAGGGTCAACATAAATCCCGTTGACCCGTATGTTCTTGATACGGTTATTCATTTCGCCCGAAAAAAAACGAATCACCCTTGCCGATTTCTCAACAAATCCATAATCGTTTTTCAGCTTTTCTGCCAGCAAAAAAGGAGAAGTAGCATAAGAGAGTTCTTTCCCTTTTTCGTTTTTAAAATCTGTCAGAATCCGGTAAGTTCTTTCAGGATATGGATGAAAATTATCAAATTCAAACACATTCTGAATCTGCATTAATCCTATCAGCCCGAAGGTCATGGCAAGACCTAATCCAACAATATTGATGAACGAAAAAAGCTTATTTTTCCAAAGGCTTCTAAAGGCTATTTTAAAGTAGTTGCGTAACATAAACTCCTAAAGGGGGACTTGTTATGGTTATAGAAAATATTTCTCTCAATTCCCTATTTAGCTGCTTTGTATTGCACTTAAATTCAGGCATAAGCAACTCCCCTTTAGGGGCCGGGGGTGTCTTTTACTCTGACCTCAATGATTTAATCGGATTAACTAATGCTGCTTTAATAGCCTGATAACTTACGGTAAGCCAGGCAATAATGATTGAACCGAAAATAGCCAGTAAGAATATGCCAACTCCTAAGTCTATTTTATACTCAAACTGTTTTAACCAATTGTTCATGAAATAATACCCTACCGGAGCAGCTATTAAGAAAGCTATACCAATCAGGAGCGTAAATTCTTTTGAGAATAAATAGACTATATGACCCACAGAAGCACCTAATGTCTTGCGAATGCCTACTTCTTTGGTACGTTGCACGGCCATGAATGATACTAGACCATAAAGACCTAAGCATGAAATGAAGATGGCAATACCTGCAAAAATTTCGTAGAGTATTGATAGCTGTCTTTCTTGCTGATAAAAACTTTCTATGCTCTTATCGAGAAACTGATACTCGTATAGATAGTTCGGAAAGAGCTTAGACCAGATTTTTTCTATCGATGCCAAGCCACTTTGCATATTTTGCATTTGTAGTTTTACACCCATTGTGCCAAAGAAATTTTTATTGCTGGCTATTACTAAAGGAGGTATAGCACCATGTAATGAAGTAGCATGATAATCTTTAATAACCCCTACAATTGGTGCCTTCATTTTTCCACCCCAGAAATTAATTTCTTTTCCCAACACCTCATCAGCATTTTTTGCACCCAGTTTTTTCACCATTGTCTCATTCACTACATAGCCTTGAACGGTATCACTTGGTGAGTAGGCTTTACCCGCTACGAATTTCAAATCAAAGGTTTTGAAATAATCGGCATCTGCCCAGTTTAAAAAGGCCGAAAAATCAGTATCCTTTGGGCGGTGGTCGTATTGAAAAGGGCTATTCCACTGGTTATCATCTGCTGGTAATCTGAAAGCGATGCTTACACTTTTGACACCTGTTTCTTGCTGTATTTGTGTCTTCAGCAAATCGTATTTAGTCTGGCCAAGGCTATCGTTAGGGATAGGCACTCTGACAATTGCTTCTTTATCAAAACCCATAGAAGCTGTCTGGAAATAGTTCATCTGACTAACCACTACCAATGTGGCAATAATCAGGAATTGCGCAATCACAAATTGAGATACTACCAGGCCACGTCTGAGAGAAATCCCACCTATAGATTTAGCAGTAACCTTGCTCTTTAACGCCAGAATCGGGTTAAAGCTTGAAATGACTAAAGCCGGATAAAAACCAGACAGGAAAATAACAACAATAGATACTACAACTAAAAACAGTACAATAAAAGGATTATCAATAAACGAAAGGCTTAGCGGATAATGCAATAGATTATTTAAGAAAGGCAAAGTAATTTGAGCCAATAAAAGCGCCACCAGAACAGACATTAACGTTATTAAGGCACTTTCGCCTAAGAACTGACTTCTTAATTGCGACTTATTGCTTCCTAATGCTTTTCTGACTCCCACTTCTTTTGAACGATTTACCGCCTGTGCAGTAGCCAGATTTATGAAGTTTACGCAGGCTACTAATAGTAAGAATGCCCCAATCAACTCCAATACCCAAATCATTTCAGGGCTGATGGTATGATGAGCAAAATTACCAAAGCGGCTATCATAATGTAACTCACTTAATGGACGTATAAAGTTACGCACGCGGCTTCTTTGCTCGGCAGTTTTGTGTTTTTTCTCAAAATCGGGCATTAAGGCATTAAATTGCTTTTCTGACATTTGTGGAGGAAGCAAAATAAAGCAGTTCCAACTGCCTGATACGCTTTCCCAGTCATTTGCATTGCCTTTCTGATTGATTAGGAAATTCTTGTAGGAGAGTACAATCTTTAATGGAAAATCTGTATTTTTAGGTATATTTTTCAAAACACCTGTAACACGGTATGGCTCTTTCTCATTATCTCTGGTAAACGTTTTTCCGATGGCGCTTTTCCAGTCGCCAAAAAACTTTTCAGCCATTTCTTGTGTCAGAATAGCCGTATAAGGCTCAGAAAGCATGGTTTTAGGGTTGCCTGAAATCAACGGAAAGTCAAACATTTCAAAGAATTCCGGCTCGGCATAAAACATCCCTCCTTCATCTTTAAACTTCTTTTCTATGGTTTGTGTCTTAGGGTCATAGATATTTACCTGTGCCCCTGTTTCTGCAATACCTGCCACTTTCTCTAATTGTGGGTAATCGGTTCTCATAGCCAGTGGCACAGGCATAGGAGATCCTCCGCCATAGCTGATACCCCCATAATGGAATTCAGATACTACCTGATAGATTCTCTCTTTTTTGGTGTGGAAATTATCGAAACTCGACTCAAACTGCACAATCAAAAAAAGAAGCAGACAAGCAGCAATGCCCACTGCCAAACCAATAGCATTGATAGAAGCGTAGCTCTTATTACGAACCAGGCTACGAAAGGCGATTTTCAGATAGTTACGAATCATAAGCCCCTAACCCCTCAAGGGGGACTTTTAAAAGTTAGATAATATTTTTCTCTAAACCCCTTTTGCTTACTTCCTATTTTAAATTTCTGGCGTAAGCAACTCCCCTTTAGGGACGGTCCGCCGCGCGGTCGGGGGCGTTATTCCGTTTTTAAACTCTTCACTGGATTCATTAAGGCTGCTCTGATGGATTGATAGCTGACTGTGAGCAGGGCAATGACTACTAAAAGCACGCCTGCCAGAGCAAAAATCCACCAGTTTAAATCAGTACGATTGGCAAAATCCTGTAACCATTTCTGCATGGCGTAGTAGGCTACCGGAGTTGCTATCACAAAGGCAATACCTACCATTTTCAGGAAATCAACCGAGATAAGATTTACGATACTGCTCACGCTTGCCCCTAAAACTTTTCGTACACCTATTTCTTTGGTACGCTGTTCGATAATCATTAAGGCAATGGCAAATAAGCCCATACAAGAGAGCATAATGGCAATACCTGCGGCAAGGCTGAAAATCTGTGAAAGACGTTCTTCTTTATTAAACCATCGGTCAACATTTTCATTAATGAATGAGCCTTTAAACTCTTCGTTAGGAGCTAACTTCTTCCAGGTGTTTTTCACCAGATTCATTGATTCGGCCAGATTCTGATTCCCTGTTCTTATTAATACATAATTAACTCTGCCTTTAGGCGCCATTTCTAAAGTAATAGTACGATTCTCACGGCGCAAAGAGTATAAATTAAAATCAGCTATGACACCTATGATTTTTTGTTTACCAACTGCCGAATCGGGCATGAGAAACTTATCTACTCCATGTTTTTCACCCATTTGTTTCAACATACTCTCGGTTACAATTAATGCTGTTGAATCTGTACCAAATGTAGGACTGAAATCTCTGCCTTCAATGGTTTTGATACCCATTGTTTTGATGAACTCATAATCTACACGTACCCAATCTGTAAGGATGCTTTTTGAATTTTTAGTATCGCTTGCATTCGGATAATAATCAAATCCGTAGGTACTTCTTGAAGAACTTCCATCTAATCCGTTACCAAAATTGATTTGTGAACCGGATACAGCCTCAATACCTGGGTATTTTGATAACTCATTACGGAATTGTTGCACAGCGGTCTGGTTATTCAGTGCATTACCGATAGGCACACTAATAACCTGCTCTTTACTATATCCCAGTGGCTTATTTCTCAGGTATTTTAATTGCGTGAAAATTACCAGTGTACAACTGATAAGGATACATGAAATTGAAAACTGAACAATGATTAAAGAGTTGCGTAATGCGCCTGGCTTTTTACGGGTCAGTTTTCCTTTTAATACCTGAACAATATTGAAACGGGAAGAAACAAATGCCGGATACCCCCCGGCAATAAGGGTAATTAAGATAAAGCTGATAAGGCTTATGATTAGGTTATCGGGAATTAAGAAATTATCTATAGAAAGACTGGAATCAAATAATTTATTGAATTGAGGCAAGAAAGCATAAGCGAGGCTTAAACCTAAAATTAAAGCTACTATACAAACCATAAATGCTTCGCCCCAACCTTGCAGAAAAAGCTGTACTTTGTTTGCTCCTAAAGATTTACGTACGCCTACCTCTTTGGCTTGCGTAAACGATTTGGCAATAGTCAGGTTAATAAAATTGATAGAAGCAATTAAGACAATTACTAAAGCAATGGTTAATAAAGTGTAAATATAATTCTTGCTCATGCCACTTCCCCAACCGGTAATTTCATCAAAATGAACCTCTTTTAGTGGCATCATTAACAAACTAAGATACTGCCCTCTTGCATTTTTTAACCGACCTGCTTTCTTGGCTTCTTCTTCTGAGGTCTTCATATATTTATTAACCAAAGATTCAAAACGCTTTTCTGCATTAGCCTGAGTGGTATTAGCAGCCAATTTTACATATACCTGATGGTTCTGACTTGTCCACCTGTCTTTGATTGGTTCATAACCTGGATTTTTTTCAGTCCGTATCAATGCATCGTACCTTACGGTAGAATTTTTCGGGGCATCATCTATCACAGCTGTAACAATAAATGGTACTTTCTCATTTGATAAGGTAACTAATACCTGCTTACCAATAGGTTCTTCTTTACCAAATATGTTTTCTGCTGTAGTCTTACTGATGACGATATTGTTTTTATCTGCTAAAGCACTATTAATATTTCCTTTTAATAGTGGAAATGAAAATACTTTCAGGAAATCGGCATCAACTGTTTGTATATTTTTTTCAAACTTCTTTTCCTGATATGTTAGTTCTCCGGCTCCCCAACTATAACTGGTAACCGCTTCTACTTCCGGGTATTCAGTCTTTAAAACTGGTGTAAGCGGATAGGCCATAGCAGCACTGTATTCCGGTTTTCCGGCTTTATCAGCACTATTGAAATACAAACAATACACACGGTCGGCGTCTTTATGAAAAGTATCATAAGAAAATTCGTAAGAGGCAGTGAGGTATAGCAGAATACTGCTACCAAAAGCAACAGCCAGACCCACCATATTAATAGCGGTATGCACCTTGTTTTTCCAAAGCTTACGAAAGGCGATTTTTAAATAGTTCTTAAGCATAATGCCCCTAACCCCTAAAGGGGGACTTTTTTAAGGTTATAAATATTTTTTCTTTCCACTTATATTGAAATAATCATGATATGATTATTAAAAATTACTCGTGCGCCAGCAGCTCCCCTTTAGGGGCGGGGGGCGATTTATTCCGACTTTAATGACCTGACAGGATTCATTAATGCGGCTCTGATAGACTGATAGCTTACAGTAAACAAAGCTATCAACAAGGCTACTACTCCTGCTAATCCGAAAACCCACCAGGTAATTTCGGTACGATAAGCAAAGTCCTGAATCCATTTATCCATCAGATAATAAGCCAATGGCGTAGCAATCAGAATAGCAATCACCACTAATACAACAAACTCTCTTGAAAGCAAAGCTACCAGATTTGGCACACTTGCCCCTAATACTTTACGGATACCTATTTCTTTGGTGCGTTGTGCCATCATCATTAAAGCAATGGCAAATAAGCCCATACACGAAAGAATAATAGTAAGCACAGCGGCACTCATCACAATCTGCGACATTCTCTCTTCTTTTTTATACTGATTGTTGGTGTTTTCGTCTAAGAACGAAGGCATATACTCCGATTTCGGAGCAATTTCTTTGTAGGCTTTCCCAATCAGGTCAATGGTTGTTTTAGGTGTTTCAGGTGTAAGTTTTACGAATATGTAGTTGATACCGAAATCGCCCTGATAAAGGAAAGTTATTGCTTCAATTTTGTTTTTCAGAGACTCAAAATGATAATCTTTCACTACCCCAACAATGGTTTTACCGATACTATCACCCAAAGCTACTTTCTTGCCTATGGGGTCTTTATAGCCTAAGTGTTTCACCATAGTTTCGTTCACGATACACGCCCGGTCTTTATCTGAAGGAAACTCACGTGAAAATTCTCTACCTGCCACTAAGGTAAGACCTAATGTTTTCACATAATCGTAATCGATACTTAAGCCATTAGTGCGATAGGTTTTCCCTTCCATTTCAAAGCTATAAACCGATTTGTAGCCTGAGCCATCTTTGCCTCTGCCAATGTTTATATCAGCCCCGGTAATGCTTACAATCTGCGATTCATTGGCCAGTTTATTACGCATAAACTCTAATACCTTGCTGCCTTGTACTTCATTCCCCACAGGAATACTGATTACCTGTGTCTGGTCAAAACCTAAAGGTTGGTTACGTAAATAATCTATCTGCTTCCAGATAATAAGCGTACAACTAATTAATAAAATAGCAATGCTGAATTGAGCCACAATCAAAGCACTTCTGATACCTCCTGAGCGTGAGCTTACTTTTATTTTCCCTTTTAATACTTCTACCGTATTGAATTTAGCTACGGCTAAGGCCGGATACCCTCCGGCAATTAAGGTGATAATTAAAAAGCTGGCAAGCAATAGAATACCCACCATAGGGTTAAGAAGGTTATCAAAAGTAAGGTTGCTTCTGAATAAGGTGTTGTATTGAGGCATAAGCGTAGTAGCCAATGTACAACCTATACCAAACGCTACAATACAGATGATAAAGGCTTCGCCCCAGAATTGCCCTACAATCTGGGCTTTCAATGCACCTAATGCTTTTCTCATGCCTACTTCTTTGGCACGGGTCATTGAACGGGCAATTGAAAGATTAATGAAGTTGATGCAGGCAATTAATAATACTAAACCACTAATTACCAGCAATATATAAGGATAAGCAATGTCTATTGAGCGGCTACCGCCTGCTTGCTTATTAAAGTGCATTTCAGGTAAAGGCAATAAGCGCAGACTGCGTACCTCTCCCCTTTCGTCAGGTTTTGCGCCGTCTTTCTTTAGTTGCTCAATACTGCCTTTGTAATATTTTTCGGTGAAAGATTTCAGGCGTTTTTCAAAACTCAGATAATCAACTTTATCAGCCAACTGCACATATACATCATGATAATTTGAATCCCATTTTTCTTTCGAGTCCTTGTATTCAGGATTATTCTCAAAACGCATCAACATATCATTCTCGATTGATGAATTTTTTGGGGCTTTTTCCATTACGCCTGTTACCACAAAACTTTCAATTCTGCCACCAAAATTCAATTGCACAGTTTTACCTACAGGATCAGCCTTGTCAAATATCTTTTCTGCTACTTCTTCGTTCAGCACCACACTCCGTAAATCATTCAGGGCTACATCAGGATTTCCCTTCAACATTCTGAAAGAAAACATTTTCAGAAAATCAGCGTCCACATAGCGTATATCCTCATCAATCGTTTTCTCGCCTTGTACAATCTGCACGCCGCTGCTTACAATACGTGTAGCATATTTAATTTCAGCATTGAAATCACTTTTCAAGGCAGGAGTTACAGGCGTAGACAAATTAGACTGATATTCAATTTTTTCAGGTTGATTGATTTTAAAGTAAACTCTGAAAATGCGGTCTTTATTATCCTGAAAATCATCGTACGTAAACTCAAAATAAGCTGTCAGAAACAGCAGAATAGCACAACCAAAAGCAATAGATAGCCCAACAATATTGATTGAGGTATATGCTTTATTTTTCCAGAGATTACGAAGAGCGATTTTGAAATAATTTTTTAACATAGTTTTTTCAAAATTTAATGTGGGGAGGACAGGCTTTGGAATGGCAATAGCAAATGAAGCTTACTATGATTGATGTCATAATAAGCCCATTTTACAGCATTTAACGTTTATTAACTCGTCTTTTCCCCGACAGGTAGCCGGGAAATATCTTTACACTATACGTGGAAATTCTCTGTTACTACCTTACCATCGAACAGGTTGATGATTCTGTGTGAGAAACCTGCATCATAAGGTGAGTGCGTAACCATGATAATAGTAGTACCTTCGTTGTTTAGTTCCTGAAGCAATTTCATTACTTCTTCACCATTGGTAGAGTCAAGGTTACCGGTAGGCTCATCGGCAAGAATTAGCTTTGGTTTGGCTACTACCGCACGTGCAATGGCTACACGTTGTTGCTGACCACCCGATAATTGTTGCGGAAAGTGATTGCGGCGGTGCATGATGTTCATTCTCTCTAATACTTCTTCTACCTTTTTCTTACGTTCGGTAGCAGGTGTTTTCAAGTATAAAAGAGGAAGTTCTACGTTTTCGAAAACTGTTAACTCATCAATCAGATTAAAACTCTGGAAAATGAAACCAATATTGCCCTTGCGGTGTGCTGCACGTTCTCTCTCACTCAATTTGGCTACTTCTACGCCATAGAAATCATAGCTTCCTTCAGATGGGTTATCTAACAAGCCCATGATGTTGAGCAAGGTTGATTTACCACATCCTGACGGACCCATAATGGCAACGAATTCACCATCTTTGATATTCATATCAATACCATTTAGGGCGGTAGTTTCTACCTCTTCGGTAGTGAACACTTTTTGAAGATTAGATACTTTTATCATAATTTTTGTTTGTTATTCTTGAATTTCAAGGGAATTTGTTTATGTTATTATATCGATTATTTTAAATCCAATACTTCGTTGTCTCCAAAGTTTTCATAAGAGGATGTAATCACTTTATCTCCTACCTCTAAGCCTTCTAACACTTCAAAATATTCAGGGTTTTTACGACCTAAGGTGATTTTGCGTTTTACGGCTTTGCCACCTGATTTATCTAATACATATACCCAGTTTCCACCTGTATCAGAGAAGAATCCACCTACCGGTAAAAGTACTGCTTTAGTAGCTTTACCCAACTCCAGACGAATAGGAGAAGACTGCCCTCTTTTAATGCCCTCAGGTACGGTTTTCGAGAAAACCATATCTACCTGGAAACGACCGTTACGAATTTCAGGATAAATCTTGGTAATTTCTAAAGGATATTCTTTTCCACCAAATTCAAACGTACCACTTAGACCTGCAAAAATTCTTCCGTTATAGTGTTCATCTATATCTACACGCAATTTGAAACCATCTAAGTCATCAATCTGACCAATGTTTTGTCCCTGGCTGATATTTGAACCTACCTCTACATCTATTGACGATAACAGACCCGATACAGGAGCTTTTACCACAAGGTTCTCAAGCGTTTCGCGCCATAACTGTACGTTTCTCTGCGTACGTTCCAAAGTACCTTCCAATTGTTTAATCTGCATGGCAGCATTTTCTTCCTGATATCTTTGAGATTCTAAGTCAATTTCCTTCTGACTTACCAGCTTCTCATAATCACGCTTTGCTTTCAGATAATCAGCCTCAGGAATTACTTTGTCGTTATACAATTTCTTGTTTCTTTCGTATAAGTCCTTAGCCTGATCTGTTAAAAAGTCTAAGTCAGACATATTCTTGCGAATCGTAAACTTCTCTACTTTCAGACGTTGGCGTGTATTCTGTAAGTCGTTTACTAATCGGCTTGCTTCTGTTTCTGACTGTAAGAAATTCAGCTTTAAGTTCTGATTCTCTAATTTTAATATTACCTGACCTTGTTTCACTATATTCCCGCCATCAACTACTTTTTCTTTCACATATCCTCCTACGATGGCATCCAAGCGAATAATTCTCAAAGGCAATACCACTCCTGTAACCACGATAAACTCATCGAATGTACCATTGGTTACCTGTGAAATAGTCATTTTATCTTTTTCGGCATTCAGTGTCGAGCGTCTATCCGCAAAAAGCAAGCTGTAAGCTGCAAATGAGGCAAATAATACACCACCGATCGTTAATAAGATTCGCTGTCTACTCCAGAATTTCTTTTTTATCTGCTTGTCCATTGTAATTTTTTAATTGCTATACAATTCGTGTTTAGGCAAATTGTTGTCTGTTACTGATTGTTAATTAAGTCTAAAAATAAGATTTAAATCTGTTCAATTATAATTCACAATGTGTGCCAAATATATTAAACAATTGACTATCAGTAACTTACAAAATAAATACCTTCTAAAATTGTCCGTTTTCGGACAACACTTGTACGTTCACGGACGAATACCTAAAGATAGGTATTTTCTCAAAAAAAAATTAATCTATTTATTATCAATTAGTTATCTTCGCTTTCGGATATTTGCTTTTTGAAAGGAATGTTTTTTGTCGTAAAATGCGTCAAAAACCCTTAAAACACAATTTTACTAATCTGAACCTGAATTATGTCAAAGCTTTTAATAATTGATGATGATGTAGATGTATTAAGTGCAGCTAAGTTATTTTTAAAAAGACATTTTGGCCAAGTAGATATTGAAAAGAACCCCGAGCGGATTCCCTTTTTAGTTTCTAACGGCAATTACGATGTCATATTATTAGATATGAATTTCACACGGGATGTGAATACAGGTAAAGAAGGCTTTGAATGGCTCGACCGTATTTTAGATATTGACCCAAAGGCCTCGGTGGTATTATTTACTGCCTATGGCGATGTAGAAATGGCTGTGCGGGCAATTAAGGTGGGTGCATCAGATTTTGTATTGAAACCCTGGGAAAATGAAAAGCTCTTGGCTACTATGCAGTCGGCCTTAGAAATAAGAGAATTACGTACAGGTAAAACGCCTACCGTAAAACGTAAAACTGAAAGCAAAGTTGAGATTATAGGCAAAAGCCCTGCCATGCAGAAAATCTTTGAAACGATTGAGAGAGTAGCTGCTACCGATGCCAATATTCTGATATTAGGCGAAAACGGAACAGGAAAAGACCTGATAGCAAGAGCCATTCACGAAAAATCTGACCGGGCAGATAAACCATTTGTACATGCCGATTTGGGTTCCATTTCAGAAACTCTTTTTGAAAGCGAACTTTTCGGGCACGTGAAAGGGGCTTTTACCGATGCCCGAGAAGACCGTGTTGGTCGTTTTGAAGAAGCGAACGAAGGCACCATTTTTTTAGACGAAATAGGTAATATTCCACTGCCCTTGCAAGCTAAACTATTGACAGTACTCCAGAATAGAAGTGTAACCAAAGTAGGCTCAGGGAAAGCGAAGAATATTGATGTACGTCTGATTTGTGCTACCAACGAGCCTATTCACGCCCGGGTAGCGCAACGTACTTTCCGTCAGGATTTACTGTATCGAATCAATACCATCGAAGTCAAATTGCCCCCATTAAGAGAGCGTATTGAAGATATTGTAACGCTGGCTGAGCATTTTCTGAAGATGTACCGTAAAAAATATAACCGTCCGGTTAGTACTATCAGTGCAGCATTAATCAAACAATTGCAACGCTATAACTGGCCCGGGAACGTGCGTGAGCTACAACATGCCATTGAACGTGCTGTTATTTTATGTCAGGGTAATGTATTGCAACCTGAAGACTTCTTTGAAGGACAACCCTTTGAAAAACAACTGGATTCAGCACCCTCTTTCGACCAGACATTTCAGTTAGAAGAAATGGAAAAAATGCTGATTATCAAGACTTTGAAGAAATTCAATGGTAATATCACCGAAGCCGCCCGTGAAATGGGTCTGACACGGCAGGCATTGTATCGGAGGGTGGAGAAATACGGGATTTGATATTGTATCACGATTTTTTAAATCGTCTTTCGTCATCGACAATTAAATATTGTCGGATTTGAAGCCAATCTAACCGAAAACGATTTAAAAAATCGTGATACAAGCAAATCATTTCCTATACCCAATCACACAATCAGGCACAGGTATATCATGCACCATCTTAGGGTCAGTAATAGGTGCTTGTGCTTGTAGTTTCAAAGGTAACACCCCTGCCCATACCGATAATTCATAATCTTCTTCGTCATCGTTAGGGCCGCCTGTTCTTATCTTTGCCGATGCTTCTTCAATTGTAAAAGAAATAACCATGGTTGCTTTCATTTCTTTCGTGTTGGGTTGTCTGATTTCTTCCCAACGACCTGGTATGACATGATTAGTGAAAGCCTCTAAGGCATCCCATCGCTCCTGCTCGTCGGTTACTACTGTAGCCGGACTAAATAAAACTACTGAACGATAATTGACAGAATGGCTAAAAGCCGAACGTGCCAATACCAACCCATCAACAAATGAAACTGTCAGACAAACCCTGCGGCCATCGGCTATGCTACGCATAAAATGACTACCTACAGAGCCATGAATATATATTTTATTGCCTATGCGACAATAGCCTGTGGGTATCATCATGGGTTGGCCATCAAGTACATAGGCAATATGACAGAAAAGCCCTTCGTCTAAAATCTGATAGATAGTTTCTTCATCGTAAGAGCCTCTTTTAGCACTTCTGCTGATTTTAGTATGGGGTGTAACCGGATACATCATATAAAAATTATAAAAGATAAATAGCTAATATTCAGGCAAAGCTATATTTTTACTGGATTACTATACTCATCCATTTTTACATTATTAAGTAGTCCAGATGAAAATCCCTTTTAAGAGTTTAATTAGTTTTGATAAAAACTCATCTGTTCCGTTGTATATCCAGATTAACAATGCGATTATCAAAAATATACAGGCGGGTATTTTGCCTACCCAGACCCGACTACCCGGTACGAGACAATTAGCCGACTTGCTTAATGTACACCGCAAAACCGTTATAGCAGCTTATGACGAGCTTCTGTCACAAAACTGGGTAGAGACTATTCCGCAAAAGGGAACTTTTGTAGCTGCAAAACTGCCCACGATTCAACCAACCATTCTGACAGAAAATACTTCAAAAGAAAGCTGGCACAACAAAGTAAGAGAGCGATTGAACAACAATTCAGCCATTTATTTACCACCACACATTCAGCAAAAACTGGCCTTTAACGATGGTTTACCTGATGCAAGATTAGCACCCCGAGAAGAATGGGCAAAGCTCTATGCGCATTATGTCCGCTATGCTGACCCTTTAAGTGTTGGTTATACTGACCCGCAAGGAAGCATCAGATTCCGTACACTTTTTGCTAAATACCTGAACGAAACCCGTGGCATACAGGCTACTGCCAGGCATATTATTACTACCCGAGGCAGCCAGATGGGTATTTATCTGGCCGGATTGACGATTCTTCAAAAGGGTGATATAGCCATAATAGGCGAATTGAGCTACAGAGCCGCCAATCTTACTTTTAAGCAATTAGGTGCAGAATTAGTAACGATTCCGGTTGATGAAGAGGGTTTGCAGGTAGAGGCTATTGAAGAGATTTGTGAGCATAAAAAAGTAAAGATGATTTATGTAACCTCACATCATTATCATCCTACTACGGTTACACTCAAACCCGAAAGGCGGCTCAAACTATTGGCTATGGCTGAAAAGTATCAGTTCTTTATTATCGAAGACGATTACGACTACGATTATCATTATGCCAATACCCCTATTTTACCATTAGCCAGTGCTGACCGATACGGATGGGTGATTTACGTGGGTTCGTTCAGCAAGCAAATTACCCCTGCATTCAGGGTAGGTTATGTAGCAGCTCACGAAAGTATTATTGAAGAAATGACCCGGCTGCGCCGCATTATTGACCGCCAGAACGATACAATTTTAGAATATTGTCTGGCTGATTTCTTAGAAAACGGAGATTTGAAACGCTACGCCACCAAAGCCATGAAAGTGTATAGAGAAAGACGGGATTTCGCCTGTCAGTTATTGAAAGAGACCTTAGGCGATAAAATAGATTTTAAGATACCCGATGGTGGCATGGCTATATGGGCAAAATTCAGTAAAGATATTCCACTTTTAGCGCTTTCTGAAAAAGTAGCCAAACAAGGTTTATATTTAGCTAACGGACAAACCTATAAAGATGAAAACCCCATGCTCAACGCCTGCCGCATGGGGTTTGCCAGTATGAACCAGAAAGAAACCGAAGATGCCGTGAAAATCCTTAAAAAAGCTATTTAAATTAATTATTTAGAGTCAGGCATGAAGATGGCTTTATATTGGTCGGCTTTAAATCCTATAGCCTTAATTGTGCCGTCTTCTACTATTGGCCTTTTGATGATAGAGTTGCTATTCATCATCAGGTTAATAGCTGCTTTTTCATCACTAATACTACTCTTAATTTCTTCGGATAATTCTTTAAAGGTAGTACTGTTTTTATTAAATATCTTGTCTATGGGCTCCTGGGCAAGCCATTCTTTCAATTTATCAGCACTTATGCCTTCTTTTCTGTAATCATGAAACTGATAAGCAATGTTATGGGTTTTAAACCAGTCTAATGTTTTTTTTACTGTATCACAATTAGGTATTCCGTAAACTGTAAGCATTTTTAAAGTTTTAATATTGAACCCTGTTTTTATAAAAAATGAGGAATGGGTCTCATTCCTCATCTCATGAATAACTATAATATTTTACAAATTTTCTTTGATTTTATGAGATTTCTGCCCGGCGGCAAAAAGCGGATACTGATCAAAAATATTCCGGACTATACTCTTAAAATAATTTTTCTTAGACGAGGCCTTATTAAAAATTCCGGTGGCATAGCCCCGCCATACTACCTCACTTGTTTCGGCTTCTATCAATGAAATCATCAGCGTTCCTTTTCCGAGCTCATACTTGACAGGTCTGTATTCAGTATTATTATCTTCTGTTACCAACCAGTTTATCAACGAAGGCTGTTCATAGCCTTTATACCTGACGGCATCGTTATAGATAGTAAAATTAATAAATACATTGGGCCTCTGGGCATTAAACTCATATCCGCGTGCTCTCATCTGGTGCTGTATAGCCTGTTGCACATCTTCACAGATTACAGTTGTGTCACGTTCGCAGTCAACAAAGGCGTATGAGCGATATTTACCGAGATGATTGGAATAACGATAATCATTTTCTACAAAAACCTTCGCACAACTTCCCAATAAAACCGTAAGGCCTAATAGAAACATTCTCTTTCTCATATATCATCCGTTAAAGTTCATCTATCCTACGAGGTTTTTCTCCTGCGGCAAAAAGCGGATACTGGTCGAAAATATTTCGTACTACACTGCGGTAGTAATTAATAGGCTTATTTACATTTTTATTGAAAACTCCTGAGGCATATCCGCGCCATATCAACCGGCTACTTTCTGCATCTAATAATGACACTAAAATCATTCCGCCACCAAAATGGAAATTCTGTGCTTTATAGGTATCATCTTCATCAAAGTGATTCACCCAGCGGTCAAGTGCAGGTTGAAAATATCCTTTGTAATCTACACGGTCACGGATGATACTATAACTTACCAGTAGACCCGGTTCTTTATCAGTTACTTTGTATCCACGGGCTTTCATTTGTCGGCGAATAGCGTCCTGAATTTCAGTACAAACAAACGAAGTATCAATTTCACAATTCAAAAAATTGTAGGTTTTGTACTTGGTAAAGTCAGTTTCGTAACTATAATCGTTATCTACCAACAATCTAAGACGATTACAACTTGTAAAAGCGAGTCCTAAGGCAATAAGAGCAGAAAATAAATACAATTTTTTCATACGGCATACAGATTATTTTTGGTTAAATACAGCTTATTCAAACTCATTTATAAACAATCTCACCTACATTTCCAGACGGGCACCCATCAAATATAGCAAGTGTTTTATAAAAAGTCAAGATAAGTTTATTGATTGATTTTACTATTTTTTACAAACCAGATACGTTTTAAATCCTTATCTGTCGAATGCGCAGTATTCCCAAAAACTCTTGCCGTCAGTTCACATAATATTCCAAAGCTCTTTTCATTTCTCCTTTTGATACTGCAATATCGTATAGACAACTACCTGCACCATTAATTAACGAAAAACGTATTTCTTTACCTTTATTTTTTTTGTCTTGCTGAGTGTGTTTGATAATTGCCTCAAAGTCATCAGCTTTCATCGACACCTTTCCGTACACCGAAAATATAAACTCTTCAATCTGGGCTAATGTTTCCGCATTGATAAGTTTTCTTTCAAAAGATATATACGATTCAGAAAGCATTCCGGTTGCAATAGCTTCGCCATGAAGCAATCTTTTTTTTCCTTTATCTAAAAAATAAGTCTCAATGGCATGCCCAAGCGTGTGGCCGAAGTTCAGAATCTTGCGTAAGCCTTTCTCAGTCGGGTCTTGTTCAACTACTTTTTTCTTGATTTCAACCGAGTGGGCAATCAAATTGGGGAAATCCTGCTGGTCTAAATCTTTCCTTCTGATTTTGTCCCATTTTTTACCATCCTGTATCAGACAATGCTTAACTATCTCGGCAAACCCTGAACGTTTTTCTCTTTCTGAAAGTGTCTCTAAAAAAGCAGGGTCTATCAATACGGCTTTAGGCAAGGTAAAAACGCCTAAATGATTTTTCAATCCCTGAAAATCTATTCCTAACTTTCCTCCTACACTGGCATCTACCTGAGCCAGAAGTGTAGTCGGAATCTGAATAAAATCTATGCCTCTTTTATAAGTTGCGGCGCAAAAACCACCCATATCACCAATGACTCCACCGCCTAAATTAATCATCAAAGCATGGCGATCTAATTCAGCAGTAGTCATAGCCGACCAGATTTGTTCGCAAGTGTTCAGATTCTTATACGCTTCGCCGTCTTTTACAGTAATCAGAATATGCTTGGGCAAAGAATTTTTGATGGAAGGATAACAGAATTTTTTGGTGTTTGTATCAGCCAGAACTACAATTTGGGAATAGTCTTTCTGGCCCAGAAAATTCTGTAAACTTTCGGTAACCGGAGATATAATAACAGACATTTTACCTTTGATTTGTTAAAAAACCAAAGGTAAGGAATGATTTAAAGATTTACCAATTTGCAGGATTGAGGGGAAATTTAAAAAATATATGGTGGCAAAACATTATTTGGTAGAAATTGACCCCACTCCCTAAATCTCTCTCCCCAACAGTGGGGAGAGAGACTTTTACTGCCTTCCCCACTGTTGGGGAAGGGTTGGGGATGGGGTTTCTCCAAATATTATTTGGCACAAAAACTTTTAAATACCGTCAACCAAACAAAAAGCCCAAAATTAGATTTTGGGCTGGTAATTTCTTGAAAAACTTAAAATTTTGTCGATCGCTTTATCTGAAGGCGAGAGTTGAATCTGGTCTAATCCTAATTTAATATCTGCACAATCAAGATAGAAGTCAAGCAATTCGCCATCATGAAGTAAGGTTTCTTCAATCAGTAAACTTTCTTGATTCGATGTCTCGTTATACAAATAGCGAATTACATCATCTTGCGTATTGGTAAAGGTTTGTATCATAAGCATATGCGGTTTTACTCATCATTTTTCTAAGGTTGATGAGAGCATAACGCATTCTACCTAACGCTGTGTTGATACTGACCCCAGTAGCATCTGCTATTTCCTGAAAACTCATGTCGTCATAATGACGCATCACAAGCACTTCGCGCTGCTGGTCAGGAAGACGTTTTATCAAATCTCTTAAATGCTCGTGAGACTCTCTTTTGATTTGCATCGATTCAATAGAGTCTTCGGCAAACTCAAGTGTGTTAAACACGCTACTTCCGTCTTCAAACACTACGCTAGGGTAGCGTTTCTCTCTACGGAAAAAGTCAATTGCTAAATTGTGAGCTATTCGTAGTACCCAGGGAAGAAACTTACCTTCCTCGTTGTATTTACCTTCACGTAAAACTTCTACAGCTTTTATAAAGGTATCCTGTAGCAAATCTTCAGCTACATATTGGTCTTTCACAACAAGGTAAATGGTAGTATAGACTTTTGACTTATAACGCTGCACAAGTGTGGCAAAAGCCTTTTCATTACCGCGGATATACAATGATACCAGTTCACTATCGCTAACTTGGATTTTTCCCATTTCTGTATTTCAATTTAGTTAACGTAGAGCTTTATATCATATTGTATATTTTGGTTTTAAATTCAGAAGATTTTTTTTGAATGTTTAAAGATAGCAAATAAATACGATTCCTGTCAAGTCTTTATAACAAAATTTTAGTTAATAATTTGTTAATAAACCAAATGATATTTCGGTTTTAGCGTTATATACGAAATAAAACCAAAAATTGTACCGTTTAATTTTGCTTAGTTTTATTACAATAAATAACTGAATATCAATACCTTATGCACGCATAACATAACATTGTTTTTTTTCGGTATAGTTTTTGCACAAAGGTATTGTATCTATCAAAAAGTATAAACATAAAATGTTACGATTGACTAACAACTTTTCCTTGAAGTTTCCTGAACCCTTTGAATCAGAAAATAAGGGTATGCAAACTGATGTTTTCGTACCGTCAGGATCGTTTGGTTTAAAGTCTGAAAAAAAACATTTGCTAAGCAAAATATCAATTGTACTTTTCTTAGTTCTATGTTTTTCAGCTACGCAATCTTTCGGACAAAGAGACCAGATAACTACGCAGGCCGGAGAAAAGATTCGTTGTCGGATTTTAGATGAAACTCCTACCCGATTTATTTATGCTTATGTGGCACCAAACGGAAAGGTTTTAAGAAATGAAATCTTTAAAAATTTAGTAACTGATTTTAAATACAATTTTTATCCCGAAGACATTGTAACAAAAGGAAATAAGATTGTAACTAAACCAACTCAGGATAAAGAGCCTGAGAAGAATACAAACACTGCTAAAACTACTGATACTCAAAAAGCTACTACTGATAAGCCTGCGACCAAAGTAGCCGAAAAAAAGGAAAAACCTGAAGAAAAAATAGCAGACAATCAACAAAAAACCCAACAGGAAGCGGTAAAGAACGAAACGAAACCGCCTGTAAAAGACAAAGCAAAAGAGACAAAAAATCCGCCTGAAAAGAAAGAAGAAAAAACCGTAGCACAAAAAGAGGAAAAAACCGATACACCTATGGCTGATAAAAAAGCCAAAAGCGAATATGATGATTATCTGAAGTTCAGAGTTGGGGTAAGAGGGGGCTTCGGAAACATGCTATCAAAAATCAATACTGAAGACCAATTTGGACTTTATCAAGAAAAATTACTCAGAGGGTGGACATGGGGTGCAGACTTTGCCTACTTCCCGACTGATAACTTCGGATTTGGTATTATGTTCAATAATTTTCAGAGTAAAAACAGTGCTGACAACATGAATTTCAAGTTTGTAAAAAATGGTGAAGTAATAGATACCTCTGGTAGTATTACTAATAAACGTTCAGCAAAATTTGTTGGTCCGGTTTTCTATTTCCGCAGAAGTATTGACTTCAAGACTATGGTTATTTTAGGCTTGTCTCCCGGTGCTTATTTCTATAACGACAAGGGCACTTATAATGGGGTTACCATTCCATACAAAGGCTGGGATTTTGGTGGAGCAGCCACACTGGGTATAGATTTTCTGCTTGGGAATGATATTACAGGCAGAGATATTATTTTAAGCCTTGAAGCAGGCTATAATTATGGCAAAATAAAATCAATGAATTTTAGTGATGGCAAAGGAGTAGTCAGTCTGGCGAACCCTGTTGATTTAAGCAGAGTAGACTTTACGATAGGCTTGCGATTCACCCGTTATCCCAGGTATTTCCGTAACTAATGATATAGCGCATATTGATTGAAAAAGCCTGATGAATCTCAGGCTTTTTTATTAGTAACCGATTATTTTTTCAACCAATCATCAAGTACTTGTCTGATATTGGCATCTGACGGGCGGGGAGCATTTATGTTATGAATAAAGAGAAGAATTTGATACTTTAGGGTTATAATATCTCTTTCAATTCTATTAGTTTCTTAATCTCAAAAGTAGGTTTTTGCATAGCTACAAAACTATCAGGATTATAAAATACCGAATCCATCTGTGCATTAATCGCACCCATAATATCAGCGTCAAAATTATCTCCAATCATGATACTCTCTGAGAGCCTTGCATTAGCTACCTGAATGGCATAATCGAAAATTCTTTTGTCAGGCTTTCGGGCTTCGGCTCTTTCATTGGTAATTACTTCTTTAAAGTAATGCCCGATTTTAGAACTGTTTATTTTTCTTGCCTGCACATCCTGCCAGCCATTACTGATAATGTGTAATTCGTAATGAGGGGCTAAAAAATCAAGGATTTCAATAGCTCCCTCTATTAAGTGTGATTTCTGTGGAAGCAACTCCAAAAAAGCCTCGTTCAGCTGTAAACCCAGTGTTTCGTCTGCTTCTACCCCTAAATTAACCAACGTATCTCTGAACCGACTACGGCGGAGTTCTTCGTGCGTAATCTGATTACTTTCAAGCAATGACCAATACCGCCTGTTGACTACAGAAAATTCCTGCTGAAATGCACTTAATTCAGACAGATTCCAGTTATGAAGACTAAAAGCCTGATACAAATCTGCTAAAGATTCTTTTGAATTTTTCTCAAAATCCCATAGCGTATGGTCAAGGTCAAAAAAGAGATGCTTATACATAAAAGAGTTATTCCCGGCTTAGGCTCTTGCAGGGAATTGAAGTTTTAATCTGTCAACAGGTTGGTCATTTACTAAATGACTTTCTACAATTTCTTCTACATCTGATACCTGCACTTTGCCATACCATACGCCTTCAGGATATACTACTACCGATGGTCCAAAAGCACAGGTATCCAGACAACCTGATTTCTGTGCTCTGATATCAAGGTGCAATCCTTTTTCTTTGATAGAGGCTTTAAACGCTTCTACCAATTCCATTCCGTGCACACTACCACATGATTTCTTAGGTGCTTCTTTATCGTTTGTACAAACAAATACGTGTTTCTTAAATTTCATAATCTGTCGTTAAAATAATAAACGCCACAAAGGTACAAAAACTTTGTGGCGTCTGTTGTATATAATCTATGTTCTTTCTATGATCAGAACCAACCGAATGGATTCCAGATACCACCTATACCCCAGAGTATAGTAGCAATAATACAACCCCAAAGTGCCTGACGAACCTGATCTTTGTCGTTATCGGTAATGAAATATACCAGACCTAAACCCACAATTCCCAAACAACAACCCCACCAGAAACCACCTACAATAGGCATTTCTTTAGTAGGCGAAAAATTCGTCTCAGTTGTAGCAATTAATTCAAATCCTTCTAATAACTCAGGGTTTGTTTTCTTAACAGTCTCTAAAGTAGCTTTGGGGTGCGATACCAGAAATTGTTCCAATTTCTCAATTTTAGCAAATTCGTTATCAACAGTTTGCTCTTTGTATTCCAAATCAGCAGCAGAAGAGGTAGCCGCAAAACCCGAAATAGTTGCACAAAAAAGAAAGATTAGCAGAAGATTCCATTTTGTTTTCATTGTGGAGGAAGTTTAAGATTAATAATTAAATTGTGGTGCGAACTTCCAGTTCGCAATAGGTAATATATACTATTTTTCAGTATATCATTTTCAACGATAAGAGAGGTTTTGGAATATATCTATTTTTTTTAGCTGAACTACTTTAAAGTAACCTATATGATAGCCACTACGAACTGAAAGTTCGCAACAAAATTTAGCTATTCATTCACCTTCATTGAATATAAGATGATTTTTCCGGAAAAATGGTTGCTTGCAAAAAAGACAATATCGCCTTTTATAAATTCCAGATTTCCCAGGCTTTTTCGGCTTGCAGATGAAGCATTTTCAATCCATTATGTGTTTTAGCTCCTTGCTCCTCTCCTTTTTGTAAAAAGAGCGTTTGCACCGGGTTATACACTAAATCATATAAATAATGATTAGGCGTCAGTTGCTCATACGGAATATCAGGACATAGGTCTGATTTAGGGTAAGTACCCACAGGTGAAGAATTAATGATGAGTTGATAATTCCCGATTTCGGCAGGTAAATCTTCATAACCCAATGTATCGGCAGATTTTGTACGAGAAACTATTTTATAAGGGATTGATAAATCGTTGAGGGCAGCTATTACCGCTTTGGCAGCTCCACCATTTCCTAACACAAGGGCTTTGAGTGCCACATCGGCGGGGATAAATTCCTCTAGAGAAGTTTTAAAACCATAATAATCAGAATTATAGCCTATCAGTTTGCCTCCCTCGCTTATCTTAATCACATTTACGGCGCCTACTTTTTCGGCAGAAGCATCTAAACCATCTAAAAAAGGCATAACCGCCTGCTTGTGTGGAATGGTAACATTAAGCCCTCTTAAATCGGATTGACTCTTGATTAATTGAGGAAAAGTCTGAATATCTGCTATCTCAAATAATTCATAGGCATTGTTGTCAGCAATGCCCATCTGCTCAAATTTTTCGGTAAAATATTTTTTTGAAAACGAATGACCCAGAGGGTAGCCAATCAGTCCGTAGATATTCATTTCTTAGTAAAAAATTTGGCTTTGATAATGGCCCATATCATAGGAGCAATGGAAATAAAAACGATTGTTAAAACAACCTTTTCAAAATTCTGTTTTACCCACTGATTAGACCCTAAGAAGTAGCCTAAAAGCGTAATACTTACTACCCACAAAATAGCCCCTAAAATACAATACATAATGTATTTAGGATATTTCATGCTGCCTGCACCTGCTACAAATGGAGCTATGGTTCGCACAATAGGCATAAAACGGGCTAAAATAACCGTTTTTCCACCGTTTTTCTCATAAAACTCTTCAGTCTGTGTAATATACGAGCGTTTGAGGAAAAGTATTTTTTCTCTTGATTTGATATAATTACTGAAGTTTTTTCCGATAAAATAATTGACGTTATCGCCTAATAAAGCTGCTAAAATAAGCAGAGGAATCATGATAGTAATATCTAATTTCCCTGTTGAAGAAGCTAATAAACCTGCCGCAAAAAGCAGAGAGTCGCCGGGTAATAATGGCATAACAATCAACCCTGTTTCTACAAAAATTATCAGAAACAATATACCGTAAGTCAACGTATCGTATTTATCAAGAAAACCCTGTAGCGTAAGCAAAGGGTCTTTGAGCAGGTCTATCAAAAAATGTATAATTTCCATAAAAGTCTTTTTCCCGACCGAAATTCAGGAGGGATTTGTGTTTGGTTTGTGTATTGAAAAGTATCTATTCGTCCTGCGAAATTCTTCTGTCACTACTATACTTGCCTAATTTGAAGCGTTTTTTTGCTTTTTCGGTCAGGAAAGTACCAAAGGTATCCCCTCTTAGTCCTAAGCGAATGGTTTCTAACGGAATCACTTCGTTAGGTGCAATGTTTCCTACATTTACGTTTGCCCCAACCAGTTTTACAAAATATACCTGCTGTGATTTTTGCGGAGCCTCCCATATAATTTTTTCAGCCGGAATAGCATGAATAATTTCATCAACCAAACCCTGGCGCACCTCTCCACTACTACGAAACAAACCCACATTACCCCCCTCACGTGCTTCACCAATTACCTTCCATGCACCTGCGTTCAGTTCGGCCTGCATCATTTCAATCCATTTATAAGGCGCAAATATCTTTTCTGCATCTTTTGAACCTACCTCCGACAATACTTTTGCACGGCTTGCCAGACGGGCAATGTAGCCACATTTTTCGTCGTGAGGAATCTCGATAGAACCATCTGAAACTTCACAATATTCTAAGTCATAATCATCTAATACTTTCAGATAATCTTCAAATTGGTCTCGTACCACAAAAGCCTCAAAAAGAGTACCGCCAAAATATACTGGTATGCCGGCATCTTTGTAAACTTTTAATTTATCTTTCAGATTAGGGGTTACGAAGGAAGTTGCCCAGCCCAGTTTTACGATGTCAATGTGTGGTGCAGAAATAGATAGCATATCTTCTACTTCTCTGATGCTCAAGCCTTTATCCATTACCATCGTTAGACCTGACTCCCGGGGTTTACCTGTACGTTTAGGAACTTGACTTAGGTTATAATTCATTCTTTACAATTACTTTTTTGCAAATGTAATAATTTTTAGAGAATCGTTGGTATTAAACTATACAAGTGGCGGCAATAAAAAATGCCATAATTTGATTTATGGCATTTTTTATAATCTATGTTAAATCATATATTTCAATCTGATTACTTCTTTCTCAGTCAGAAATCTCCATTTACCGCGAGGCAGGTCTTTTTTGTTCAACCCTGCGTAGGTTGTCCTGTCAAGTTTCAGAACTTCATAGCCAAAATGCTCAAAAATACGGCGTACAATGCGGTTTTTACCACTATGTATCTCAATTCCTACTACTTCGGCATCGGGTGTTACCAAACCTAAATCATCTGCTTTAATCAACCCATCTTCTAATTCAACCCCATTTTTAATGGCTTCAAAATGTTCGTCGGTAATGGGTTTATCCAATTCTACCTGATAAATCTTTTTTATTTCATTGGATGGGTGAGATAGTTTTTCCGCTAACTCTCCATCATTCGTTAATAGTAATAAACCGGTAGTATTTCTATCAAGACGCCCCACCGGATACACTCTTTCTTCACAGGCATTAGCTACTAAATCCATTACGGTTTTACGCTCATTGGGGTCTTCTGTAGTAGTAATAAAGTCTTTAGGTTTGTTTAGTAAGAGATAAACCAGTTTCTCACGGTTTAGTATTTTCTTGCCATATTTTACCACATCACTGGGTTTTACCTTATAGCCCATTTCGGTTATTTCTTTGCCATTCACTGTAATCTGCCCTGAAGCTATCAGTTCATCAGCATCACGACGAGAAGCAATCCCTGCGTTTGAGATATAACGGTTCAGTCTTATCAATCCATCTGAATCTTTTTCTTCCTGTTCTACCTTGCGTTGGATACGTGCCGGCAGCGAACTCTTCATTTTGTCGAGATTATAATTAGGCGCACTTGTTTTAGAAGTACTCGCCTGATTTTCTTTCCTTTCTACTTTAGCCCCTCTGCCAGTCCCTCTTTCTTCACGTCTATCATCTCTTTTTTCAAATGAACGCTCTGTACGATCATTAGAAAATGGTTTCTTATCTCCATAAGGACGTTTTTCAAAACTATCTCCTTCTCTTTTTTGAAACGGACGTTCCGGGCGGTCATTAGCAAATGGTTTTTTATCACCGTAAGGGCGCTTTTCTCTGCTGTCTTCTCTTTTTTCAAATGGGCGGTCTGGGCGGTCGCTTGAAAAAGGTTTCTTATCACCGTAAGGGCGTTTTTCTCTGCTATCTTCTCTTTTCTCAAATGGGCGGTCGCTTGAAAAAGGTTTCTTATCACCATAAGGACGTTTTTCAAAACTATCCCCGTCTCTTTTTTGGAATGGGCGGTCTGAACGGTCTTTGGCAAATGGCTTTTTATCTTCAAAAGAACGTTTCTTGTCAAATCCACCTTCGTCTCTTTTTGTAAATGGTCGGTCTGAACGGTCTTTGGCAAATGGCTTTTTATCACCATAAGGGCGTTTTTCAAAACTATCTCCTTCTCTTTTTTGAAACGGACGTTCCGGACGGTCGTTTGTAAATGGTTTCTTTTCTCCGTATGGACGTTTTTTATCTGAACCTCTTTCTACTTTTTTTTCGAAAGGACGTTCTGACGGCTCGTTTACAAATGGTTTTTTATCACCAAAAGGTCTTCTTTCACCGAAACGAGGTTCGCTGAAACTTCTTTCAAAACCATCTTTTTTTGGAAAATTACCTTTAGGCTTGGCAATTGATGAGGATTTTTTATCGCCATAAGGACGTTTATCGTCTGAGAAGCTTTTTTTGTCCGAACGCTTGTCGGTTCCCGGAGAGAAAGATTTATCTTTCGTGTCTTTCCTCGGTCTTTGAGGTCTGTCTGTATTCTTCATTGAGTTTGCAGCATCACTGCTGTAATTTATTGATTATCAAGCTGCAAAGGTACGACAATAAACTGATATTTCTATTATTCTTTTACTAATTCAATACAAGCCATTTGCATAAACGAGCTTTCTATCAACTAAAAGAGGTATAACTTTCTTACAAGTCATACCTCTTCTCTTTGATAAATTCAGGTACTTATATCGGTTTAAAAATCAAATCACGGTAATCCATCATTGATTTTCTGATTACTTCGTGCGCCCCTTCTCTGCCATATACATTCGATATTTCAATGGCATTTTTCTCGTCCGGTAAACTCTTATAAGTCAGAAAGTAATGTTTTAGTCTGGCTAAAATAGCTTCCGGCAATTCGCTGATGTCGTGATATTTCTGATAAATAGGGTCAGCTACCAATACGGCAATGATTTTATCATCAGCTTCGCCTTTATCTAATAAACATAATCCACCAATCGGAATAGCCTGTAAAAGAATATCACCATGCGGAATATGATGGCTTGATAATACACAAATATCCAATGGGTCGCCATCGCCTTCTGTTACTTTTTCTGAACCACGTTCACGTGCCAGTTTCGCTACTTCTTCTCCACAATAGGTTTGTGGAATAAAACCATATAAAGACGGAATGATATTAGAATATTTTTGCGGACGATCTATCTTTAAATAACCTGATTCTTTGTCTATTTCATATTTAATGGTATCAGATGGTACAATCTCAATAAAAGTTGTTACTGTTTCGGGGGCTTTTTCTCCAATCGGAATACCGTGCCAAGGATGTGCTTTGTAAACTGGTTTCATAAAAACTTCTTTTTTTTGGCAAATAAACACAATTCAGCTAAAATCACATACTGATTTCTCATAATAATCCTAATTGGCTGTAGGAGTAATTTCTATAATCTGGTCGGCATTGCCACCATTACCTGTGCATATATACACCTTACCCTCAGGCGAAATAGCGATGTCTCGCAAGCGGCCAAAACTACTGTTATAATATAAAGTAGGCTGCCCGATAATGCTGTCGCCATTAGGGCTCAACTCAAAACTATAAAAAGTCTGGTTTTTCAAAGACACCATCAGTAAGTGATTCTGCCATTCAGGATAGGCACTATTGTTATAATAATCTAATCCACAGAATGCCCATGTAACATTACCCGAAGAAAATATGGGGGCAATCACATTGTTAGCATTGCAGAAAGTTATTTCAGAAGGCGTATCACAGGGGCCATTTACATCAGGCCAGCCATAATTACCTTTTTTCTGAATCAGATTTATTTCATCTTCTAATGACGACCCGTGCGACGATACATACAATTTGTTATTAGCATAGACCATTCCCTGCGGATTCCGATGCCCTATACTCCATACAGGGCTACCCGGATAGGGGTTATCGGCCGGAATACTTCCATCAATATTTATCCGCAGAATTTTACCATTTATTGAAGTACTATCTTGCGGCAGACTGGTGTCTCCGGCATCTCCGGTAGTAATAAACAATTTTAAATCAGGCGTAATGACTAATCGGCTTCCATTATGAATACTAAAACCTGCTATATTGTCTAATATAGTCTGCTGGCCTACCAGAGTAGTACCATTGTAGGTGAATCTTACTACCTTTTCTTTAGGGTCTGAGGTAGTGCCATAGTTATATACCACATACACAAAAGGTGAAGTGTTAAAATCAGGGTGAAGCACCATACCTAATAAGCCCCCCTCGCCATAATTCAATACTTCTGTAATAGTATATACAGGTATCACCTGTCCGGTTTGAGGGTTTACCCGGCTGATTTTCCCTGACTTCTCTGTCATCCAGATAAAATTATCAGGCCCCCATAAAATTTCCCATGAATAATGCAGGGTATTGGTTACTCTTCTTGTTTTCAGGTTTTTTCCGGTACAACCGCCAATATATGCTTTGAAAATACTACCCATGCGGGCTTCAAAGCCTGTATTCAGCAGCACATATTTATTGGCTCTGAACTCTACACTTGCATCAGTATCAATAAAACTATTGCCTGTTACACTATTATTAGCCTGATACCTGTAATTGGTATTCGACAACCCTGTATTGACACTGATATTCTCCGGGCATGGCGACTCAGTAAATCTGACTTCTACCAATGCCTCGTTTGCCGAAGTTTTTGTCTGATTATTTGCCGTGCATGTAGCCGAAATAACTGTTGTGGCACTTGGAGAGACATTAACACTACTACCAGTCTGATTGGTTGACCAGTTGATAATTCCGCTACAGCCTGAAGCTGTCAGCGTAACGCTTTGTCCGAAATTAATGACCGCATTTGCTGGAGATACGTAAAAATTATTGTACTGACCAAAAGCAAAAGTTGTACTTAAAAAAAGTAGAAAAGAGAAGTTTTTCATGGTCGTTTTTGTTAAAAAATACGAAACTATAACCATAAAAGTTTTGTTTTTGTTTGATAGGCCTTTTGATAACAACGCTTACCGTATGCAATACAAACTCACTTCAACTTACAAACCTACCGGCGACCAACCGCAGGCTATTCAGAAGCTGGTAGAAGGCATTAATAATGGAGAACAAACCCAGGTTTTGCTGGGTGTTACGGGTTCCGGTAAAACATTTACCATTGCCAACGTCATCGCACAACTTGACCGACCTGTGCTGATTTTAAGTCATAACAAAACCCTGGCAGCACAGCTATATGGCGAGTTCAAGCAATTCTTTCCTGAAAACGCCGTAGAGTATTTTATCAGTTATTACGACTACTACCAGCCAGAGGCATATATTGCTACCACTAATACCTATATTGAAAAAGACCTTTTGATTAATGAAGAAATTGATAAGCTGAGGCTTTCGGCCGTTTCTTCGTTGTTATCAGGCAGACGGGATGTGATTGTGGTTGCTTCTGTATCCTGTATTTATGGTGCGGGGAATCCTCATGAAATGCAACAAAGCATTATTCAGGTAAAAACAGGCCAGACCGTCAGTCGCAATCAGTTTCTTTATAGACTGGTTGAGATTCTGTATTCACGTACAGAAGCTGAATTTACCCGTGGCAATTTTAGAGTAAAAGGCGATACGGTTGATTTATATCCAAGCTATGCCGATTTTGCTTATCGTTTTATATTTTTTGGCGATGAGATAGAAGAAATTCAGCGGATTGATCCGAATAATGGAAAGAAATTATCTACCGAAAAACAAGTGGCTATTTTTCCGGCCAATTTATTTGTAACCGGACGAGACGTGATGCATAATGCCATTCATGAAATACAGGATGAACTGGTAAAACAAATCAAATATTTTGAGTCTGACGGGCGATTGCTCGAAGCCCAGCGCATACAGGAGCGTACTGAATTTGACCTGGAAATGATGCGTGAGTTAGGCTACTGTTCCGGTATTGAAAACTATTCAAGGTATTTCGACAGGCGTTTGCCCGGTCAACGGCCTTTCTGTTTATTAGATTATTTTCCGGAAGACTTTTTAATGGTGGTCGATGAAAGCCATGCTTCTATGCCACAGATAAGAGCTATGTGGGGAGGCGACCGCTCACGTAAGGAATCACTGGTTGAGTATGGTTTCCGGTTACCATCTGCAATGGATAACCGCCCTCTGAAATTTCAGGAATTTGAAGAATTAGTCGGGCAAACCATTTTTGTAAGTGCTACACCTGCCGATTACGAAATCAGAAGAACTGATGGCGTAGTAGTAGAACAGATTATCCGCCCGACCGGATTGCTTGACCCCGAGATTGAAGTAAGACCAAGTATTAACCAGATTGATGATTTGCTTGAAGAAATCCATGTTCGGGTAGAACGCAAAGAACGGGTATTGATTACAACACTTACCAAAAGAATGGCGGAAGAGTTGAGTAAATACCTTGATAAGGTAGGTGTAAAAGGTCGTTACATTCACTCGGAAGTAAAAACCTTTGAGCGAGTTGAGATATTACGTGAACTACGACTTGGGGTATTTGATGTATTAGTAGGTGTTAACCTGCTGAGAGAGGGACTTGACTTACCGGAAGTTTCACTGGTGGCAATCATGGATGCTGATAAGGAAGGTTTTTTGCGTGACATCCGTTCTCTGATTCAAACCATCGGCCGTGCTGCCCGTAACGAAAACGGCAAGGTATTAATGTATGCTGACACCATTACAGGCTCAATGGCGAAAGCCATTGATGAAACTAATCGCCGTCGTAGTTTACAGATGGCTTACAATGAAGCCAACGGCATTGTACCTAAGACAGTATTTAAAAGCAGAGAAGCTATTATGGAGCAGACTTCTATTGCTGATAGCAAACCAAGTACAAAAACCTATTATCTGGAGCCGGAAGAAGTAAATATAGCAGCAGACCCGGTGGTTGGCTACATGAACAAAGGTCAGTTGCAAAAGCTAATGGAAGAAACGCAAAGAAAAATGGAACGTGCAGCCAAAGAGCTTGACTTCCTGGAAGCAGCCCGATTCAGAGATGAAATGCTGCAATTGAAAGAGAAAATAGAAAGAGCATCATAAATAAACAGGGGTTCAGCATGCTGAACCCCTGCCTTGTTTTTATACTGACTTTTATCAGAACGGCAAATCATCGCCACTGTTTCCGGCCATTTCAATAGGCGGAGGGGTTGGTACAGGTGTAGGTTTGGGTGCATAGCCTCCGCTATTACTGTTGCCGTAAGACGATGCCGATTCATTTTCTTCTACAGCATTGCCTCTACCCCCTACCAATTGCATAGCAGTACCTCTGATTTTTTGAGTATATCGCTCCTGACCGTTTTGGTCAGTCCATTTTTCTGTCCGAATCTTACCTTCCACATAAGCCATGTCTCCTTTCTTCAGATATTGCTCCGCAATACCTGCCAGATTATCCCATAACTCTATACGATGCCATTCTGTCTGTTCTACTTTCTCTCCGTTTTTGTTTGTATAGTTTTCTGAGGTAGCAATGCTAAAGTTTACCACTTTACCACCGCTCGGAAGTGTGCGGACTTCGGGGTCTTGCCCCAGTCTTCCTAATAAAATTACTTTGTTTACACCAGCCATTTTTCTGAAAATGTTTGAAATATTGACGTTTTGATTATAAACAAATTTACAAAGAATTTATTGGATTTTTATGAAAAACTTTAAATAATTCGTGGTTTTCAGGGGCTTTTTGTCCTGCTTTTTTCAGCCATGCCAAGAGTTTCTCTATTTTTAATAAAATAGAGAAAAAGTACTCTTTGACAGACGCTTGTTCAGGCATTTTTCTCAGTAAGTCTACTTAAATTTTAAAGACTTTCTGATGTTTTTTCAGGTATTTTTCAATCAGAATAGGCTTGGGTAAATCTTCTATTGCTTCCCATGTATAAAACTCATAATCCAGTGGCAATGTGAGGCTTTGGTCTTCGCTTAATACAATGTGCCAGAACCGTACCTCTATGGTCTGATGAGTCAATACATGTTTATAAACTTCTGAACTATTTTTAATAATTGAGACAGGTAAAAGCTCTTGCAGAAAATCGTTATCAATCTCTTCTATTTGTAGTAGCTTATATTTACTCTCAACCAGATAAAAATGGTAGAGCCCCTCCCATATATCTTTGGCACCTCGTTTGGTCATAAGCAATTTGCCATCTCTTTCAATTACAAAATAATCAAAATAACGTTTTTTAACTTTTACTTTCTTCGATTTCACAGGCAAAACAGCCTGTTTACCCTTCGCATTGGCTTCACAGTCGTAATGAAAAATGCAAAACATACAGCCGGGGTTGGCAGGGGTGCAATAAGTTGCGCCAAACTCCATCATAGCCTGGTTATGTGTAGCCGGATTTTTAGCCGAAATTAATTCATTAGCCAAATCGCCAAATACTTTTTTGGCTTCATGGCTGGCAATATCTGTTTCTATGCCAAACAGCCTTGCCAGCACTCTATACACATTTCCATCAACTACAGCCACTTTTTCGTCAAAAGCAAAAGAAGCAATGGCAGCGGCTGTATAGGGGCCTATACCTTTAAGTTTTACTAATCCGGCATAGTTCTCAGGAAACTTGCCATTCAGGTCATTGGCAATAATTTTAGCCGTCTGGTGCATATTTCTGGCTCTTGAATAATAGCCCAGACCCTGCCACAGGCGTAGAACCTCCTTTTCGTCGGCATTAGCCAAATCTATAATGGTAGGATATTTGTCAACAAATTTATGATAGTAAGGCATGCCCTGCACTACACGGGTTTGTTGTAGAATTATCTCCGACAGCCATATTTTATAAGGGTCTCTGGTATTCCGCCAGGGTAACTCTCTTTTATTCCGCTCATACCAGTTCTGCAGTACTTCGGAAAACGTTTGTCTTTCCAATTTTTATCGAAGTTTTCTTAATATTCTCTTATTTTTTCTTTTCCGAAAATAGTAAATTGCCATAGCAGAAAGCATAACTCATTAATTATTAAGCTATTACGAAAAAAATATTAAAATCTGTTTGGCAAAATGTTTTTAAAACTCATATCTTTGCAAACCCAAAATAAAACCAAAGAGTTTTGGGATGTTGAATTAATAAAACTTGAGAGCTTCTGAATTAGTTTTTTACGTCCTTTCAATTCAATATTTATCTTGGTAAAAATCAATATTATCACTTTAAAAAAAACGTTACGATCGTGACTAAAGCAGAAGTAATTTCAGCTATTGCCGACAAGACTGGCGTGGACAAAGCAAGTGTATCATCTACACTTGAGGCATTTTTTGACACAGTAAAAGACACATTGGCACAAGGCGATGCGGTCTATGTTAGAGGTTTCGGAAGTTTTGTAAACAAAAGAAGAGCTGCTAAAAAAGCTCGTAACATTTCTGCTAAAACTACGGTAACCGTTCCTGCTCACTCTGTTCCGGGCTTTAAACCAGCCAAAGAATTTACAGAACAGGTAAAAGCAAACGTGAAATAATCTCATTGCCCCACGGGGTAAATTGCCCAATCATGGATAGTGTTGAACTATCCATGATTAAAAATCACACTATGAAACGACACTCATTAATATTAATTGTAATAGCGATAGCCCTTACGGGCTTTCTTTATTATCGCCCCAAAGTAGTTGTAAAAAATGAAGCCAAAGCAAATAGGGATAAAGTATCTGATAATAAACCTGCTGCTTCCGACAATAGCAAACCCGACATCACTACTCAGGCCCCTAAGCTCTCGGCAGAAGAAGAAAAAGAGATAGGCGACCTGAAACAGAAATTAGCTACCGCTACCGATAAAGTAGTGGTGTTTAATGAGATAGCCGAAGTTTTTGCCAAAGGAAATCGCTTTGACAGTGCGGCGGTATATGTAGAAAAAATAGCCGTAGCACAACCTACTACCGAACACTGGATGAGAGCCGGAGACGCTTACTATCAAGCGTTTACTTTAGCACTAAAACCTGAGAATGTAGAGTATCTGGCAGGCAAAACCCGTGCCGCCTATAATAAGGTATTAGAGAAGAGTCCGAGACAGTTACAGGCCAAAACTAACTTAGCCATGACCTATGTACAGACTGACTCGCCCATGCAAGCGATTGCCATGCTGAGAGAGGTACTGGCAGAAGAGCCAAACTTTGAGCCTGCTTTGATGAATATGGGGGTATTATCTATGCAGTCGAACCAGTATGCCAAAGCGGCTGACCGATTCAGACAAGTACTGAGAATCAACCCGAATAATGTAAACGCACAGTTTGGTTTAGGGTATAGTTTACTGGAATTGGGTGAAAAAGAACAGGCAAAAAAATTATTGCTTGATTTGAAACAAAAAGTAAAAGAACCGACTTTATTAGAAGAACTCAACAAGACTTTGGAGAGTATAAAATAATTCATTATCTTTGCGGTTCGATAAAAAACACCGTTTGACGGTTGCCTCTTTCATTGAAGAGGGAAAATATATAGAACATTTTTTTATTAAATACTCCTTCAGGAGTTTATAATCATTTACAAATATGCCTTGCGGAAAGAAAAGAAAAAGACACAAGATGTCAACTCACAAAAGAAAGAAACGTCTTAGAAAAAATCGTCATAAGAAAAAATAATCTTTCTTAGGATAGCCATAAGTTCCAATGCTCTTGCACTTATGGCTATCTTTATACCATCAATTTAGCCAAAACAATATCTAACCTCTTGATTCTACCTCAGGTTTGAGCAACGAATTATATATCAGTACCACACAGAAAGGTGATAGAATAGCCCTCGTACAAGACAAAAGGCTCATTGAGTATCACTTTGACGAGACGGAGCACCAGTTTTCCGTCGGAGATATCTATTTGGGTGTAGTCAAGAAAGTCGTACAAGGGAATAACGCTGCCTTTGTAGACGTAGGCTACGACAAAGACGGATTTCTGCACTACAACGAAATCATTTCTTACAATTCTCTCAGCAAGTTTGTGAAAGACGTTATTGCTAAACGTCCGGTCAATCTTCGTTTAAAAGGTTTTCAGTTAGAAAAAGATATCGATAAATTAGGTAAGATAAACGACGTTGTTACCAAGAATACTCCTATTCTGGTACAGGTTGTGAAAGAGCCTATTTCTACCAAAGGTCCACGGTTATCCTGCGATATATCTATTGCGGGTCGTAACATTGTGTTAGTTCCTTTTGGTACCTCTGTGAACATCTCTAAGAAAATTACCAATAAACAGGAACGTCAGCGTTTACATAAGTTAGTGTCTTCTATCAAGCCTGAAAACTTTGGCGTGATTGTAAGAACCGTTGCTGAGGGTAAAGACTTAGACGAATTAAGAAGAGACATTGATTTCTGCGTTGATAAGTGGGAATCAGGTATGAAAACCCTGCGTGATGCTAAACCTCGTGACCGCATCATCAGTGAAATGGATAGAGCTTCTTCGATTCTACGAGATATGTTGAATGATGATTTCGACAATATCTACGTTGATTCAAAAGAAAATTATGACGGAGTCAAGAGTTTCTTACATACCATTGCCCCTGATAAAGAAAAGATTCTGAAACTCCATACAGGCAAAAACAAGCTTTTTGAACAGTATGGCATAGAAAAACAAATCAAATCGCTTTTTGGTCGTTCGGTTAGCTTGTCTGGCGGTGGTTACCTGATTATTGAGCATACCGAAGCACTCCATGTAATTGATGTCAATAGTGGCAACAAATCAACACAGGAGGGAGACCAGGAATCAACTGCTTTGACCGTTAACCTCGAAGCAGCTAAAGAGATTGCCCGTCAGTTACGCATGCGTGATATGGGTGGTATTATTGTAATCGATTTCATTGATATGAAGAAAAACGAGAACCGTCGTTTGATTCAGGAAGCAATGAAAGAAGAAATGAAGGGCGACCGATCGAAATATACGATTCTGCCTATTTCTAAATTCGGATTATTACAGATTACCCGCCAGCGTGTACGTCCTGAAATGAATATCGTAACCCGTGAAACCTGCCCGACTTGCGGTGGTACCGGAACGATTCAGGCAAGTATCGTGATTACCGATTTGATTGAAAACAATTTAGATTATATCCTCTCTAAGCAAAATGAGAGCGGTATCAGCATCATTCTGCACCCGTTTGTGTATGCTTACTATCGTGAAGGGCTTATCTCTAAACAAATGAGATGGTTCTTTAAGTATCGTACCTGGGTAACACTCACTAAAGATTCTTCTATTGGTATTACTGAGTTTCATTTCCTGAATAAACATGGAGATGAAATTGAGATAACCTCATAGCTTCTTTCGCATAATTTCCCGGTTTTTATGTAGTATTTCAATTGCTTGCAAGGGATTTTCGGTCTAACTTGCCGGGAAATTATGCCTTAACTATGAATCGTAGAGACTTTATTCAAAAAAACACATTGGCAGGGCTTGCTGTTGTTACTGCTCAGGCTAATGCACATGCCGCACCAATCTCCCCACAAGACGATACCCGACTTTACTGGTCAAAACTCCTCTATAAAATTGCCGAACCTGTTTTAAAAAACCTGAGCGAAGGTACTTTACAAAAAAACTGGCAGGTAGAATTTAGTCCTGCCTGGGATAACCGAAACGCAAAAGTAGCTTATCTGGAAGGCTTTGCCCGAACAATGGTAGGTATTGCTCCGTGGTTGGCTTTACCTGACGATACTACAGAAGAAGGTAAATTACTCAAGCAACTAAGAAACTATGCTATCAGGAGTATTCAGAATAGTGTTGACCCTGCTCATGCTGATTATATGCTCTGGCGTAAAGAAAGCCAGACTTTAGTTGATGCAGCCTTTTTAGCCCAAAGTTTTTTGAAAGCACCTGAGGCACTATGGAAACCGTTGGACGATACTACTAAAAAACATGTCGTTGAAGAATTCCGGTTATTGAGAAGAGTAGTGCCCGGCAATAATAACTGGCTCTTGTTTGCGTCTATTATAGAGGTATTTCTACTATTTATCGGAGAAGAAGCCGACCGTTTCAGAATTGAATTTGGTCTGCGAAAAATTGAGGATTTTTATGTAGGTGATGGCTGGTTTAAAGATGGAGAGGTTTTTCACATGGACTACTACAACTCATTTGTCATTCATCCGATGATTGTTGACGTATTGGATACTATGCTGAAAGTACAACGCAAACAATCACCTGACAAGAAAAACCAGAACCTGGAAGACCAATATACCAAAGCAGTAAAAAGAATGCAGCGACAGGCTGATTTTCTGGAGCGATTAATCTCTCCTGAGGGTAGCTTCCCTCCTTTTGGGCGCAGTATTACCTATCGCACAGGGGCTTTTCAGGCATTGACACATACGGCTTTGTTGCATCAACTACCTGAAGGAGTAAGTCCTGCTCAGGTCAGATGTGCTCTGACTGCGGTTATGAAACGAATGTTTTCGCAAGACGGTGTTTTTGATAAAGCCGGTTGGCTGAGTTTAGGTTTTGCAGGGCATCAACCAGGCATTGCCGATTCTTATTCCAATGCAGGTAGCATGTACCTTACTACATTGGGTTTCTTGCCCTTGGGACTACCTGCTACTGACCCTTTCTGGGCAGATGCCGATGCGGAATGGACACAACAAAAAGCCTGGTCTGGAAAGCCATTTAAGAAAGATAAAGCAGTAAGTTTTTGAGAAACTGTTCGAGTTAAATTTTCCGGACTCTGATAGCAAAAGCTTCTGCCGGATTACGCACTAAAATCTGTTCGAAATCTGCGTCTGTAAAACCTTTTTGTTTCAATAAGGGTGTTAGTTCTTTGAAGATATTGGTATAGCCTTTAAAGTCTCCACCTTCAGGTTCATCGGGTTTATACCATCCGGCATCATGCGAAATCAGTAAACGATTCAATACTCCATTCGATTTCATTAAATCAATAGAGTCGGCATAGGTCTGGAAATCTCCCCAGCCAATGCCATCTAAACTAACCCATGTACCCATGCGGGCGGCTTTGGTATGTCCGGCTTTGTTATTTTCTCCCTGCGCATGTACCCATACGAAAGCAGAAGGACTTACACCTATACTTTTGAGTATTTCTATTTCTTCAAATGCGATATGAGCAGGGCCTGTATGTGAGCAGATGGTTAATCCTGTAGCTAAATGTGTAAGTCCGGCAGCTTTTACTAATTTCTGATGAATTTCAGTCAGATTACTTCCGCTATCTACGCCTATTTTAATAAATCCGGGTTTTATAACAGTACCGTCAATCCCATTTTTAAATTCGTCAATCCACCTCTCAGCCAATTGTTCTGCAGTTTCTGAAAATGCCCATTGAGGTAGATACTTATTTTTCACAGCCCCATAATATCCTGTGTTTGTGAGTATCAGCAAGCCACTTTTTTTGGCTATTAATTTGAGTAGTTCAACATCTCTTCCTAAAAAGTTGGGTGTACAATCAAAAACAGTTTTAACACCAAATTCTTTTATTTCTGATAAATAAGGCAGTACTTTAGCAATTACTTTCTCTTTATCCCAACGGCTTGTATTAGTTTTATCTGCGCCAATAAAATCTACCAGAAAATGTTCATGTATGAGCGTTTTGCCCATTTTTGAGGCATCTATCCAACCGTTAATAGTCATTACCTGCGGCTTTTTCGCCGTAAAAGCCAATGAGCCGATGATAGACAGAAAGAAAGAGCGGCGGGAGAGATTCATAAAATTGAGTGATTGAGTGAATTAGTGATTGAGTGATTATAAATTACTTACTATTTCTATAGAAATCTATCTATCTACTTTAATAATGATGCAAAATCAATTAAAATTATTGAATATTTTAATCACTCATTCACTAAATTGCTCAATCACCAATTCAATTAAACAATATCTCATCTACAAAAAACCAGCCCGGTTTGCCTTTATCTGAGTGCCATTTAGGAAGTTTTGGCAAGGGTTTTACAATTACCTTTAAAACCTTATAATTACCCGATTTTATGGGTACGTTAATACCCAGATTGGCTTTATCTTCCATCTTAGAAGGTTGTTCCGGAATTACCCGTTGTAATTTCTTCAAATCTGCTTCGCTATTTCCCCCCCATACCTCAACAGAGGCCGGAGGCATGATATGCGAGCCTATCCTTTGTAGATATGCAATGGTTACAGTAGTAATTGGCGTGGGATTATTGAATTCAATTAAGCTTACAAAATCTTTCTCCTGATAACCTAACCATGCAGCATCGCCATGATTATCATTGGGTCCTTTCTTTAAATCTATTAAGTTTTTAGCGCCTTTACCTCTGTATTGAGGTTTTGGTTCAGTCAGTAAAATAGCTGTATCGGCACTGAAACTTGATTGAAAGAAAGTATAATCTACCTTACCGCTGGCACGCCAGCCGTCTTTGGTAGCCATTGCTTTTATGCGTGTATATTTATCTACCATTAAAGGTTTGGTATAAATAGCCTCAGTAGTTGAATCAGGGTCTTTGCCGTCTAAAGTATAATGAATCTGCACGTTTTTAAGGGTATGCTTCAATTCAATCGGGGCATTCTTTTTCAGAATAAAATCTTCATTCACCAGAATTGGTGGATTGAGTTTCAGAATTTCATTTGGATTTTCTCTATATCCTGCGTCTATTACCACTTTTGGATACTTTTTAGCAAGTTCCTGTATAGCCAATGAGTCGAGTGGAGTATTCCATACAAAAACCTCTGCCAAAGCGGGTAAAGCCATCAGCTTCTGCACCTGAGCCTTACTTACTTTAGTGCCCGACAAAGCCACCGAGCTTAAATGCTTGCATTGTGCCAGTTGGTCTAAAGTAGCACCTGTAATATCGGTCTGACTAAGGTTTAGTTTTTCAAGGTTAGGGAATTTGGCTATTAAGGCAATATCAGCGTCTTTGACAGGCATTTTCGCCAGACTTAGCTCTACTAACTGCTGTTGTATTTTTGAAAGATTTTCTAAAGATTTACGGTCGAATTTCCTGCTCACAAAAAACTCTGCTTCTAAGGCTGGAGAACCGTTAGCTAAAGGTGCCACCACACAAAAAGGTGTATTCACTTCTGCTATGGTACTTTCAGAGGCTTCTGAAAAACTATATACTTTTTCTGTTCCGCTACTGCCTGATATTTTAAAAGCTAATGCTTTAGCTTTTGACAAAGGCACATAATTCTTTACTGCTTTTTTCACATCAGCGCCTTCTTTAATCCAGGCAGTCAGCAAGGCAATTTCATCAAAGGTCAGTTGTTCTTTGCCTTTGGGCGGCATGTGTTCTTTTTGTTCTATGGGCAGATATACTCTTTTCAATAAAATACTATTCAAGGTATCGCCTGCTTTCCACAAAGCGCCATGTTTACCTCCTTTCAGAATTTTGGCAACGCTACTCATATTCAGTTCGCCTTTCACTTTCTGGTCGTTATGGCAACTCATACACTTCTTTTCTAAAATAGGCACAATGGCTGCTTGATACATACTACTATCCTGCGAGAATACCGGTGTCTTTTCTTTCGTTTCAAAGGCTTCAAAAACATAGTTTTCTCCATGTGTGATGGCGGCACCAAAATGTCCGGCTACAATAAAAAGTATCATGCCACCTACTGACGATACCTGCATAGCTCTTGCTTTCTGCGATAGTTCTTCATTGAACCATGTCAGAGCATAGGTAAACAAGCTGACACCTACGCCTGTCCATTTATGCCATTGCAAAAGTCTGGCATCGTAACCTCCTTCTTTTGATAAGAAAAAGCCCATCAGCGCAGTAATGCAAGAAGTGAGGGCTGTGATAATCAAGAGTAGTTTTACAAAAAATGTATAGCTTTTAGGCTCAAACTCTTTTTTGAATAATAATACAATTACCAGAATGACCGAAAACCCGATAGGAAGGTGCAGAAGCGCAGGGTGTAATCTGCCAAACGGACTAATCCAGACAGGAATCCTTACACGCTCTTCAAAAAAGAGTAAGAATAATAAGAGGATATTACCTACCAGTAAAAGATACGAGCAAGCTTTGAAAAAACGATTCATTGATGTGTTCAGGGTGCAATAGGTGGTTTACGACGAGGCAAGGCTATGCAATAATGCCCGGCACTAATTTGCCTGCTACGTCAGTCAGTCTGTATCTTCTGCCTAAGTGTTTATAAGTCAGTTGTTCGTGATTCAAGCCCATCAGGTGCATAACAGTAGCATGAAAATCGTTGATATGCACAGGGTCTTTGATAACGTTATAACCAAACTCATCAGTCTCTCCATACACAATGCCGGGTTTTACCCCACCACCTGCCATCCAGATAGTATAGGCTCTCGGATGATGGTCTCTACCGTAATTATCTTTGGTAAAAGTACCCTGACAATAGTTGGTTCTGCCAAATTCGCCACCCCATATAACGAGGGTTTCGTCTAATAAACCTCTTTGTTTTAAATCCATAATCAAAGCGGCAGACGAACGGTCAACATCTTCGGCTTGTAGTGGCATTTCGTTAGGCAGATTCCCATGTTGGTCCCAACCCTGATGGTATAACTGCACAAAACGCACGCCTGACTCTGATAGTTTTCTTGCCAGTAACACATTAGCCGCATAAGTACCCGGTACCAGACACTCGGGGCCATACATTTTTACGATATGGTCAGGTTCTTTTGATAAGTCTGTTAATTCAGGCACAGCCGTTTGCATACGGTAGGCCATTTCATACTGTTGTACTTTGGCCTGTACTTCGGGGTCGCCACTTGTTTCAAAACCCAGATGATTCAATTCTGCCAGTTTATCTAACATTCTCCTACGAGAATCTTTGTCTATCCCATCACTATCCTTCAGATACAAAATCGGGTCTTCGCCACTACTGAATACTACGCCCTGATGGGTAGAATCCAGAAAACCGTTTGTCCAGAGTTTAGAATATACTCCTTGTCCATTGCCACGACCCCGAGAAAGCAATACACAGAAAGCAGGCAGGTTTTTGTTTTCACTTCCTAAACCATAACTCATCCATGCACCCATACTCGGCCGATTGCCTACCTGCGCTCCGGTCTGGATAAAGGTCAGGGCAGGGTCATGGTTGATGGCCTCGGTATTCATGGTTTTAATAATACAGAGTTCATCTACAATCTTAGCCATATTGGGCAGCATATCGCTTACCCAGGCTCCTGATTGCCCATATTGTTTAAAACCAAAATAAGAGCCTATCAAAGGAAACTTGGTTTGATTGGCAGTCATACCCGTCAATCTTTGTGTACCTCTGATTGACTCCGGCAGGTCTTCACCTGCCATTTTATTCAATAATGGCTTATAATCGAAAGTTTCTAACTGCGAAGGCGCACCATTCTGAAACAGATAAATAATGCGTTTGGCTTTAGGCGCAAAATGTGGCAGACCTAATGGCAATTGCGCAAGGTTTTCTTCTTCGCCAGTAAATAAATTAGGCATCAATAACGAACCTAATGCCATACTACCCAAACCTACAGCTGACTTACTCAGAAAATGTCTGCGGGTAATATTTAACCTGTTTTTGAAAAATTCGTTTTCCATCGGAAATATTTATGCTGTTGAAAAAGCCTGAGAGCTTAGAAACTGTTTGAGTTAATCTTGTTCTGTTCAAAATGATTCTTTTTTACAAATCCTACGCCATCAAAATCCCGCGCGGCGTCCGCTCATTTAGCTCTGCTAAACTCCGGTTTTGTTGTCTTGTATTTGCAAAAAATAATTCATTTTGATTCATAAAATTTAACTCAAACAGTTTCTTAAACCCTCATAATGGCTTCTTCCATGTTATACAATAACTGAATTGTTTGCATCAAGGCTGCTGCTGACGCTTTATCTTTTATAGGCTCGTGCTTGTATTCGCCTATATTCAAAAGTTTTTCGGCTCTTTTAGGGTCTTTTTTCAGCAAGCCTGATTCATGGGCAAAATACTGCCTGATAACCTCCATTTCTTTTTCTTTAGGCTTACGGCAAAGCACCATTCTGAATGCCTTTTCCAGTTTCTCATCAATCGAGCCTTTTTCAAGAGTCAGGTTCTCGGCCAATACCCTTGAGCCCTCAATCATCTGCGGGTCGTTCATCATCACTAATGCCTGTAAAGGGGTATTGGTTCGTACCCGTTGTACCTCGCACTGGTCACGGTTACTGGCATCAAAAATAAGCATGGTCGGAGGTGGAACCGTACGCTTGATAAATACATACATTCCCCTACGATACAGGTCAGACTCATGGTCTTGCACATATCTCGACAAACTACCTCTACCCGAAGTAGCTACCTCCCACAAGCCTTTAGGCTGATAAGGTTTAATGCTTGGGCCACCTATTTCATCGTTCATAATACCACTACTCGATAAAACATAATCACGTACGTTTTCGGCAAGTAAGCGAATGCGTGAAGCACGGGCAAGAAAGATATTATCAGGGTCAGTTTTCAGGTGTTTATCAGTAATGGTTGATGATTGTCTGTAAGTAGCAGACATTACTATCTGTTTTACCAGGCGTCTTATATTCCAGCCTTTTTCTCTGAAATCTACTGCTAACCAATCTAATAACTGAGGATGTGAAGGGAGTTCGCCCTGCATGCCAAAATCGCCCAATGTTTTTACAATACCTCTCCCAAAGAACTGTGCCCATATCCGATTCACATACACTCTTGAGGTTAGTGGATTTTTAGCATCCAGAAGCCACTTAACTAATCCTAAACGACCTCTGCCATATCTGGTAGTATCATAACTCAGAATACTCTTTGGTAATCCAAAAGTTACCGAATCTCCATGTGCATCATAGTTCCCTCTGTTCAGTACATATGTCGTACGTACCTTTGTGGTATCTTTCATCACCATTACCATTACTTTAGCCGTATCTTTCTTATTGATAAACTTCAGTAAAGACTTCACATCGGCATCTGTAATAGCCATATTCGGCGGGTCAGCATAAGAAGCATCAATCGTTCCGAATAAGCCCTTTTCAGGCACCTGATTAAAGAACGCAAAAGTACTGTAATAATCTTTCTGAGAAATAGGGTCATACTTATGGTCGTGGCACTTGGCACATTCAAAGGTCAGCGACAGAAAAGATTTACCAAAGGTATTGGTACGGTCGGTTACATATTCAACCCTGTATTCCTCATCTATTACCCCACCCTCTTGTGTAATTTTATGATTACGGTTAAAACCTGTTGCCAGTAACATTTCTTTAGAGGGCTTTCCACTACCGTCAGGATTGGGCAGTAAGTCTCCGGCCAATTGCCAGCTTAGAAATTTACTATAGGGATAGTTTTCGTTATAGGCATGAATTACCCAGTCTCTCCAGGGCCACATGGTACGCAAGCCATCGTCCTGATACCCATGTGAGTCAGCATAACGGGCTACATCTAACCAGTAGGTAGCCATTTTTTCTCCGTAGTGCTTATTTTTCAACAATTCATCTACAATTTTTTCATACGCATCAGGCGAAGTATCTTTCAGGAATCTTTCCTGCATTTCAACAGTAGGTGGTAATCCTGTCAGGTCAAGACTTACTCTCTTTAACAATTGTTCTTTCTCTGCTTCTTCATTGGGTTTAAGACCTTTTTCACGCATTTTGTCATACACAAAATTGTCAATTTCGTTTACCACCCAATCTTCGTCTGCCTTCGGTACATTTGTTTTTTTAGGCTCAATAAATGCCCAGTGTGCCTTGTATTTAGCACCCTGTTTTATCCACTTTTCAATCAGGTCTATTTCGTGTTGCGTCAGTTTCAGGTTAGACTCAACCGGAGGCATGAGTTGAGTAGAGTCTTTAGATGTAATTCTTAAAAACACCGCTGACATATCAGGATTACCCGCTACAATGGCATGTGCCTTCGGATTATCTTTCAAAGCGGCAAAAGCTCCTTCAGGGGTATCCAGACGTAAATTGGCTTCTCTTGTATTAGCATCAGGGCCGTGACATTTGAAACAACGGTCAGATAGAATAGGGCGGATATGAAAATTATAATCTATCTCGTCAGGGATGGCTGCCGTTTCAGCAGAAGCGCTCGTACAGTTCCAGACAACAGAAGCGATGCCTACCGTAACGAGGCAAAGGAGAAAAAAATATTTAATTTTTACGGTTAAAGTTTTCATTCAGGGTAATTGAATAGAGATTTCCTACGAGACAAAACTAGCACTTTTTTTAGAAAAAATAAAACATTTTTAAACATTATTAAAATTTTTTAAAAACTCATATTATAAGTACTTGTATAGACGAGTTTCTAACAAATCTATGTAAAAAAATGGAGATTTTTTATAGGGGTTTATATGAAACGTTAAAGTAGCTGAAATACTCTACTGTCTAAAAACTTATAACGTTCTGAGAGTTTATATGAAACGTTAAAGTAGCTGAAATATTAGGGTTTTCTTAAATACGCCAGTATCCCCATTAAGACTATCTGATTTTCAGAATAATTAATAACAAAAAATGCGTACGGTTTCTAATCCTTAATATTTCTCATTAATTTTAATCATTCCTCATTAACAAGCACAAACCCATGAATCACCTTCAACGCAGGAAATTCCTGAAATTATCTTCTGCGCTTTCGTTAGCACCTGCCTTATCTGCTCAGGCATTTGAACCTGCAAATGCAACTAAAGATACGCCTGTTACTCCTGTCAATTTTGTATCTGATGGATTGATTCTCTCGCCAATGGCTTATAGCCAGTTATTAAGTAGCCTCACCAGAAAAGACGATTTAGTAGCTGATTATTATTCATTGAATGGCTGTGTAGAAGAGTTGGAGAAAAAAATGGCTAATATGCTGGGCAAAGAAGCGGCTGTATTTATGCCTACGGGTACGCTGGCCAATCATTTAGCCATCAGAACCTTAGCAGGCAAAAACAATCGGGTGATTCTGCAACACGAAAGTCATGTGTATAATGATACGGGTGATTGCGCACAGACATTAAGTAACCTGAACCTGATTCCTTTAGGGTTCGATAAAGCCACCTTTACGGTCGATGAAGTGAATGAAGTACTGAAACGCACTGCTGGAGGCCGGGTAGCCGCTAAAGTAGGCGTTATCTCTATTGAATCGCCCGTGCGGAGAAAAACCGGGGAAATGTTTGAGTATGAGCAAATGAAACAGATTTCAGCTCTGGCAAAAACCAACGATATTAAGATGCACTTAGATGGCGCAAGGCTTTTTTTAGCTTCGGGTTATACAGGTATTAGTCCAGCTACTTATGCTGCTTTGTTTGATACGGTGTATATTTCTCTTTATAAATATTTCAATGCTGCTTCGGGTGCTATTCTGGCAGGACCAAAAGAATTGATTGCACCGATGTATCATGCCCGACGGATGTTTGGCGGAGGCCTACATCAGGTATGGACATACGCTGCAGTAGCTCTGCACTATTTAGACGGTTTTACGGACAGATACAGCAAAGCAGTAACTATGGGAGAAGAGTTGATGAAAAAATTAGATAGCCACGATAGTTTTGAAATACAACGTATCCCGAACGGAACGAATATTTTTAAGATGAAGGTAAAAGGCATAGAACCAAAAATATTTGCTAAAAACCTGAAGAAAAACGGCATTATTGCCCGCCCGAATGAAACCAATGGATTTAATTTATTGGTGAATGAATCGTTACTAAAAAGTAATGTTCCTGCATTGGTGAATGGTTTTACAAATAGCCTGAAATAGATTTTTACTAATAAGTAGGACAACAAGGTTTAAAATTCTGAACCCCTACAAACATAAAAACAGGTAGAGACAGAGCATTGCTCTGTCTGAATTTACAAGTACTGATTAAACACATCAATCATGAAAAAAATCTTCCTACTTCTTATAACAGGTATTTCCTTTTCCTGCGTAGCCCAACAAAGAAACCCAGCTAACAAAGCCATTTATTTAGAAGACATCAGTTGGACAGAAGCGCAAAAAATATTGAATAGTGAAACAGTTGTTGTGATTCCATTGGGAGCAGCCGCTAAAGAACATGGCCCACACCTACCCCTTGCGACAGATTTTCTTCAAGCCGAAGGATTAGCCAAAAGAGTAGCTTTAGAGAAAAAAGTAGTCATTACCCCAGTAGTCAGTTATGGGTTTTATCCTGCTTTTTTGAAATATTCCGGTTCAACCAGTACTACCTTTGCTACAGCTACCAATATGGTGGTTGAGATTGTGAGAAGCCTGGCAGGCTATGGCCCCAGAAGATTTTATATCATTAATGTAGGTGTCAGCACTACGCCTACCCTCGAAACAGCCGCAAAAACATTAGCAGAAGAGGGTATTCTGCTGTATTACAGCCAGTATAGCCGCCCAGCATTTGATAAAGCCGAGGCACGTTTCAGAACCAAAACCTATAGCGGCCATGCAGATGAAATAGAGACCTCGAATGTGCTAAGTATCAGACCTGACTTGGTAAATATGAGCAAGGCAGTGAACGATTCGAGCATGAAAGGTAAAAGTGGTAATATGACCCCTGTGATGATTGAAACAGGAAACCTGAATACCAGTGGTATTAATGGCTATGCGGCATTGGGTACTAAAGAAAAAGGGCATAAAAACATGGCTTCTTTTGCCAGTGAACTAATGAAAGAAATAGACAGCGTATCTACCTGTGCTTTACCAACAATGAAAGACCGGAGTGCAGAATATGCCGCCTATGAGGGCATTTATGAGGACGCAACGGGCAAGAAATTAGAAATAAGCCAGAAAGATAATATTCTGTATTTTATCTGGAATGGCCGGGATACCCGAAATTTCTTTCATCTCTATAAAGATGCCCCTGATTATTTTTCATCAATGAATATGAATATTCTATTTGTAAAAAATGAGTCGGGGGCAGTAAATAAAGCCTGGTGTCAGTTCAGAGGAGAACGTTTCTGGGTTACTAAAGTCCAGAATTAACTAAAACTACTTTCCAAACGCTTGCATCATTTTTGACAGAAGATTTATTTTCCTGATAGTACGGGTAGTAGCTGATTGTTTGTCGTCAAAAAGCACTTTTCCGTTTTCATCAGTCAGGTATTCATATACGGTACCTTCGTGTGCATGTATTTTAAATCTTCCTAAAAATACCAGACAACCCATCCCTATTAAAAAGAAAAGTGCAGGCATAATAAGAATCCAGTTATAGTCTTTTACTGACCTATTGAATGTAGTTTGTAGTTGTGTATTTTTTACATTGTTAGTATATATTATCTGCACTTTTTGCCCAACCGATACTTCGTCATATTCTTCTTTAGAAGTCATTTCACGGGCTTCTGCTGTGATTGCTTTACCTTCTTTTGTAACATAGCCTACAGTTACTACATTATCCGGCACATTGCTATCGGGTTTTCCTTCAATACTTTTTTTAATAACCGTTGCTTCGGTATGAATACCATTCTTTTTTAAATCTTCCAACTCCTTATAACCACTATACCACCAATACACAAAGCATAAGGTAATAAATGTAAAAAGAGAAAACATTCTGAAACCTAAAGAATTATATTTCCTTAAAACGAAATAGTAATAGGCTAAAGAACCAAAAAAAATAAGGAAAAAAGCAGTAATACTCATGGCTTTATGAATTAAATAGTTTATCGTACATAAGGTTGAATATTACTCAGAAATTTCTTACTCAGCCATATATGCGTATCGTCGGCCTGTATGTGTAAAAAAAAGCCGTCGTTTGAAACGATTTTAATGGCACTCCAAGGGATAAGCATAGGTGGGTGACCAATTCTGAAAAACGGGTTATTGGCAAAGAAAATCCCTGCTTTTGAAAAGCCAACAGTAAGCGTAAACTTATATCTTGATACGCCGAACTTTCCGTATTCATTGGTAAATTTCTGGTCTATTACAGTATCTTTCGCTGTTTCATATTTTTTGGCTAAGGTTTGCCAGCCACCCATTGCACCAATAAGGTAACATACTCCACTCCATATACCTCCAAAAAAGATGGGAAAAACTACAATAATAGCGATGGTTAATAAAATTTGTGAACGGTTCATAAAAGCAATGTTAATTTATTGAAGACTAAAGCGATATAATTTACTATTAGCTACTATATACGTATTTCCGTTAGCCGAACGCAGATAAAAGTCGTTGGAAACCATCACCGGAAACTCCCATTTAAATGCTGTTTTTTCATCTCCTACCTGCATTTCATAATAAAACAGTTTTTTATCAGGCCCTTTCAATTTATACTGATTATACTCAGTTGTAATCTGTTCTGTTATTCTCAGACTGCAATCTTTATCTTTAATTCCTCTGGTAGGGTATGAATACATACTGCTAAAATTCCTATTAACTTCCGAATCAGGGTTAAGGTTTAAACGGGCAAAATCATATCCATTCCGACTGATACCTTTGTCTAACTGAAAAGCTACTACTTTTCCACTGGCAACTTTGGTAAATAAATATTCTGTGTCGCTTTCAGGTAGTTTATAACCCAAAAACCATGTTCCGGTTTTTATCTCATTATTCGCATATTCCTCATAGTACTTCTGTCTGAGCGTATATATCATACTGTCCGATTCCTTTTTAGCTGCTCTGAATTCTGTCCAATAGGCCTCTGCATTCTTTTTATTACCCTCAACAATTTCAAGACTCACTGAATCTATTTTCTGAATATCGTATTTTTCAGCTATTTTCACACGCCTGGCTTCAAATTCTTGCCCCACTTTCTCATTTATCAGTTTTTCATTTTCTTTTGATTTTGGATAATCGTACTGATAATAGGTAAATACTTCATCTATTACCTTGAAACTCGGAAGGTTAACAATGTAAAATACATTTGAGTAATCCCAGATAAGTGTATTGCTATCCAGTAAAGATAAGGTGGTTGGTACTCTGCCCATGTCGCCCAAATAGAGTTCACGAAGTTTTTTTCCGTTCTCATCTAATTCAATTAAATAATGATTATATGTCCCTCCTCCGGCTGTTTGCGCAACAAGGGCATAGATTTTCTTTCTATCGGCAGAAAAAATAAACCTGTCGATACCAGCATATTCTGCAGAATCTATTTTTATCCGGCTATTGGTGGCTCCCGGTAAAAAAGGCATTTCAGGATGACGGTCTTTTTCTGCCCAACAAGCCGCTAAAAATGAAAACAAACCCATTAATAAAAGAAAGTTTAGTAAACGCATGGCTATTAATATCTATTTCTGTCAGACTTCTGCGCAGAAATTTGTCTGTACTTATAATCATCTATTTCATAAACCGAATAGCTATCGGCAGCATATTCTTCAATTTTATGAAATAGGTAAAATGTTTTTAACAAGCTGGTTCTGGAACCTGTGCTGTAATAATTTTCAGGTCTTACAATAATCAATGGAGGAAAAGGAGACTGAGGATTTTTAGGCATAAAAGTAAATAAAAAACTCTTCTCTAACCCTCCATAATCAGGCGAAAACCATACTCTGAATATAATCCTGTCGGGAAAATCATCACTATACTTCAGAATCTGACGGGCTATTTCTTTCGAAATCCAACGCCCGCTTTCATCTGTAACACCCGTATTACTTGTTCTGACAATACCATGTCTGACTGATACAGCCAGTTTAGTAGGCAACACCCCTAAATCAACAGTTTTAGAAATATAGTCACCATTTTTCTCAATGCTTATGTGTGGATTATCATAGCGTTTCTGTATCAGGTTTTCTAATCTTTCTAAACCTGCAGGCTCATTCATTTTAGTTCTGTATTTATAAATGACCCGTGTGGCTATTTCTTCTACTCCTCCGGTATTCTCTGGCAATTTGCCGTCATTTTCTTCAGCAATTACTGCATCTATAATCGGATTTACAAAATCACTGTCTTTTACCATATATTCTACCTGATTGGCAAACCAGAGGTACTTATAGGCAAAGAGTTTTTCTTTAATAGCTTCTATAGGGTCTTTTACACTGGTACCCTCATCTCTTACCATTATTGGAGAAATCACTACCTTAGTAGTATCTCTTTTAAGGCCATACATAGGGCTGTCAGAGTCGTCTTTTACATCAGTTACAGGTAAATTACGAAACACCTGAATAATGAATAAGACAACCAAACCAATGACTACATATAGCATGCCCTTTTTCATGTTTAATTTTCCTTTAAGTCAGGATTACCGCTAAAATTCTTTTCTTTTAACTTAGGCATCTGCTCAATACCTGTCAGGGTTTTCAGTTGGTTGCCCTCCATCAAAAGCCACTCAACATTAGGTATGCCCGAAAAACTTGTCAAATCGGTAAATTCGTTGTTCTGCAATTCTAACCGATATAATTTAGGTGATTGTAAATCGCTTAAATCTTTCAGGTGTGTTCCTCTCAGATATAGTCCGCTTAATTCAGGCAAAACAGATAGTACGGATATATCAGTAATGGTTTTATCGGTTACGCCAACTCCCAACACATGCCCTTTCTGAAGACAAACCGCCATCGGGAAGTCCCTCAGTTTCCAGTACTCAGTCAGATGTATTTCTTTCTCCGGTGTGCCTGTCTGTTTGGCAAGCGAGCGGATTGCTGCCTGTTCCTGCGCCGGAATTTTAGCCAAATCATAATCAAATTGTCCGGGAGAAGGTTTGCCTCTGTTCATTTCCATCGAAATAACCAGCGCATAGCAAGCAATACCAAAACCACTCATACCCAATGATAACAGGCTTAAAAATTTATGTTGCGGAAAACCCTTTACTCCCCACCAGAATGCCAACAGATAGAGTATCCCTCCCGCTATCATCATTATAAAACCACCCCAATCAGGTATTTTATGAAGAAACGAGTCTTTGGTAGTAAGACCTACCGTAAAAGTGTATCCAAAAAAAATAGTCAGTAATAGACTTAAGAAGAAGCTCTTGATTGCCATGACGATTGATAGGTAGCGGTTCGTTGATTAGTTTTAGGAGCCAACTCAATATTAGCCTTTATCCATGCCAGATTTCTGGCGTATATTTTTGCATCTACAAAAGTGTCAAAAGCTATCACAAAGCCCCCATCTTCGGTAGTAGTTACCAGATAAGGTTTATCTGTATTAATGGTAAAGAAGTATTTCCATTTTTCTTTGAATGTATAATGCGATTTGTCCATCAGTACCTCTGCCTTTTTCTTGAAATTCTCGCTTACAGTATTAGGCTCAAAAATAAAAGCTACATAATATCTCCGGTTAGTTACATAGTTTTTTCCGTTGTAGTAGCTAAAAGAAGTGTTGCCTTGCCAAAACAAATAGTTAACCCATTCGTTAGAACGAGTAAATAGCTTACCCTCAGCTAATGACCATTTTCTGTCGCCCAATACATCCATAATAGCCTTGGGCTTTTTTTCTGATTTATAGATTTTGTTTTCGCTATAGAATAGCTGCATACTATTATCGGGAGGAGGTTTAAGCGTAAACAACAGAATAAGTACGGTAAGAAGCGCAAAACAACTCATGGCGGCTCCGCCTACATAATAGGTAGAAACCGTAAAAAACAACCATAAACCTGCACACAAAACAGGAGCTAATACAGGAGACCCTTTTCTGCCATAGAAATACATACCAACAAAACAAAGGGCATAAAATGCAGAGAAGAAACTCATCCGGTATATCGTATTTTCGCTCATGGCTATCTTGGTTTAATTGGTAAAACAAATATCGGATACCAATGCTTTTGATAGAAGCGACAATTTGTAAGCGGACAGGGAAAGTTTGTAATTGGTAGTTTTTTGTATTTTATTGGATATAAACCGATTGTGTATCCATACGATACTAATTTATCAGATTTTACGTGTTTTTGTTGTAATATTTATATATTTGTTTTAAAATTCATTGCTTTCCTATAAAATTATAAGATGTCCAGTAATACATTTCGCAAAAAACAGCCGCCGAAGAATACCCCGCGTACCCCTTCGAAAGGCCCAAGTAGCAGCGGAACTCAGGTACCTATTGAGTTCAATGTGAGTACAGACAGCTACCTGTTAGCGTTTGGTATCTTCTTACTGATTCTGTCAGTAATTCTTCTCGTTTCGTTCATATCGCACCTAATAGTAGGAGATGCCGATCAGGATATTGTTCAACGTAATTTTAGTGCGGCTCTTGAACAAATAGACCGCAAGCCACGCAACATGATGGGGTTAATGGGCGCCTATCTTTCGCATTATTTTATCTTTCAATGGTTTGGCATAGCTGCCTTCGGATGGTTGCCTGTTATTTTCTGGGCTGGCTACCGTTTAGTATTCAAAAGAGATTTACTCCCTCAAAGCCTTAATCGTTTTACGCTTGCCAGTATTTTCTATATATTCTGGACAAGCATATGTATAGGTTATTTTGCTGGGTTACTCGAACTCAATGCGGGTACTTTCTGCGGTGGCATCGGGTATTCGGTTAATAAGTTTTTATCTCATACCCTCGGTTCGGGAGGTATCTTAATTATCTTGTTAGCTTTAGCTGCATGGGTTATTTTCTTTCATGGCTATACTGATATTGACGACTGGTTTCTGGCTAAATACTTCAACCGTCCGCCCAAAGAAGATATATCTACCGAGCGTATCCGCAAAGCTGTACAATATGATATAGAAGATAACGAGACGGCTTTCAGAGAACAACCTGTAAAAAGACAGGAGCCTGTGCCAGTGCCTGTAACGGTAAATGACCTCTACAAAGCCCCACGCTACGAAGAAGAAATTGAAGTACCGAAACCTTTTGAAGAAAAGCCTTTTGTTGAGAAAATTGTGCCAACTTCGGTTGCCAATAACGGGGTTAAATTAGAAGTTGACAGACCTGCTCCGGTCAGGAATGAGCCGGTTAAAAGCGACCCGACCTTTATTATAGAAGATACGACAAGCAACGATACATCAGACGATGAGGATTATGATGGAGACCTTGACGATGATGATGTAAACGAAAAAGTACTGAAAGACTTTGGTTTATATGACCCAACGCTTGAATTAGACAACTACCAGTATCCACCAGTTACACTATTAAGCGAATACAATAATGCCGGAGGTAAGGTAACTGAAGAGGAATTGGAGGCCAATAAAAACAAGATTGTAGAAACCATGCGCAATTTCCAGATTGGGATTGCAAGCATTAAAGCTACCATTGGGCCTACTGTAACACTCTATGAAATTGTGCCTGACGCAGGTATCAGAATCTCAAAAATCAAGAATCTGGAAGATGATATTGCCTTAAATCTGGCTGCTTTGGGTATTCGTATCATTGCACCAATGCCGGGTAAAGGTACAGTGGGTATTGAAGTACCCAACAAAAACCGTGAGATGGTAACGATGAAGTCGGTGATTTCAAACGAGAAATTTCAGAAAAGTAATTTTGAACTGCCTATTATTTTAGGAAAAACCATCTCTAACGAAGCATTTATTACTGACCTTGCCAAAATGCCACACTTACTTATGGCAGGGGCTACGGGACAAGGTAAATCAGTAGGTTTGAACGTGATTCTGACCTCTTTGCTCTATAAGAAACATCCTTCTCAGATAAAGTTTGTATTGGTTGACCCCAAGAAAGTGGAGCTAACGCTCTATAATAAAATTGAGCGACACTTTCTGGCCATGTTACCTAATTCGGAAGAAGCCATTATTACCGATACCAAGAAAGTAATTTATACGCTTAACTCTCTTTGTATCGAAATGGATAGCCGATATAACTTGCTGAAAGATGCAGGGGTAAGGAACATTAAAGAGTATAATGCCAAGTTTATTCAGCGTCGTCTGAATCCTGAAAAAGGGCATAAATATCTGCCTTATATTGTGTTGGTAATAGATGAGTTGGCCGACCTGATGATGACGGCCGGAAAAGAGGTTGAACAACCCATTGCCCGTCTGGCACAGTTGGCCCGTGCCATTGGTATCCACCTGATTGTAGCTACCCAGCGTCCATCGGTAAACGTTATTACGGGTCTTATCAAAGCCAACTTCCCGGCTCGTCTGTCATTTAAAGTTACGTCTAAAATTGACTCAAGAACCATTTTAGATACAGGAGGTTCAGAGCAATTGGTAGGTAATGGTGATATGCTGCTTTCGATGGGTTCAGATATGATACGTCTCCAATGTCCGTTTGTAGATACACCTGAAGTAGAAGAAATCTGCGAATTTATCGGCAGCCAGAGAGCCTACGATTCTGCTTATATGCTACCTGAGTTCTACGGTGAAGAAGAAGGTGAAACATTAGATTTTGACCCGTCAGAGTTAGATCCCATGTTTGAAGAAGCCGCCCGACTGTTGGTTACTCACCAGCAAGGAAGTACTTCTTTGATACAGAGAAAAATGAAGTTAGGCTATAACCGGGCAGGGAGAATCATTGACCAATTAGAGGGGGCAGGCATTGTAGGGCCATTTGAAGGAAGCAAAGCCCGTGAGGTTTTAGTGAAAGATATTACCCATTTAGAAGAAATTTTACGAAATTTGCGATAGTATTAATCTTTGGTCTGTTTTTTTAGTCTAAGAGTATGTTTAAATTTTGTTTTTCTGACCGAAAGAATAAGATTTTTTAGATAGACAAGGCGCATTTTGCAGATGTAGCCATCGGACCGCCGAAGCGGCAGCTACATCGAAAAAATGTAACGTAGTATAGCTAAAAAAGATATTCTTGTAGGTCGAACAATAATTTTTAAACATACTCTAAATGATTATAGTGTTTCAGTATCCCAAATTAACTAATCTCATGATGAAGAAAGTATTTTTAATAATTACTAATCTGGTGTTAGTCAGCAGTTTAGTATTTGCCCAGAAAGACCAGAAAGCCACTGCGATTCTGGACGAGATGAGTAAAAAATATCAGAATATGAAGTCGTTCAGTGCCTCATTTACTTATGGTACAGAGGGTAATAACGCCAAAATGACCGAAAGCTACAAAGGTGATGTAACCGTAAAAGGTGCTAAATTTCATTTAAAAATGGCAGGTCAGGAAGTTTTTGCCAATGGCAAAGACCTTTATACTTATGTAAAAGAAACCAATGAAGTAAATATTACGGAGTTTGACCCGGCCATGCAGGAAGAACTCTCTCCTACCAAGATTTATACTATCTATAAAAAGGGCTATAAATATGTGTTTCTGGAAGAAGTAAAAGAAGGCAGCCAGTTTTATGAGGTAGTAGAACTTTCGCCGGAAGACAAATCAAGCAAAATTGCCAAGGTTCAAATCAAAGTGAATAAGAGCGACAAGTCGGTGAAGTCATGGAAAGTGTGGGACAAAAGTGGCAAACGCACGGTTTTCCGTGTTGACAGATTTATGCCTAATGCCCCTGCTGACGATAAAATCTTTACATTCGACAAAAAATTGTACCCGGGTGTAGAAGTAGTTGACTTACGATAACCCTGTTTTAAAGAATATACCGAAAATCCCTGATACTTACAGTATTGGGGATTTTTGTTTTTATAATCTGTCATTTCTTAACTTTTGTCAATGCACGGCAATATCAGGTAAGGTACTTTTGTCTCATTAACCAAGACAAATCCAATGAATACCCATTCCGATATTTCTATTCGTAAGGCAGCAGTAATAGCAGGCGTTTCTTCTGTGGTTATGTTTTTTGCGGCTATGCTCGCTGAGTTTTATGGTCGCCAGCGTTTAATTGTTTCTGCTCATGCTAATCTTACTGCCAGTAATATTATCCAGTACCCACTCTCATTTCGTATGGGTATGCTGGGGTTTATAATCGTGCTTATTTGTGATGTATTGGTAAGTTGGGCCTTATATATTTTCCTGAGTCCTGTCAACAAAAGCCTATCATTACTTGCAGCCTTGTTCCGACTGGTTTACACTGCTATTTTTGGTGTATCTTTATTGAATTTAATGACAGGTTTCCGGTTATTGACAGACATACACTATACGAGTGCTGTTAACAAACAGACGCTTACGTTGTTTAATGCCTTTGATGATGGCTGGGCTATCGGATTATTATTCTTTAGTATTCATTTATGGCTATTAGCCTATCTTATTTTCAATGCAAGGTTTGCGCCTAAAGTAATAGGTATATTTTTGTTCCTGGCATCAATAGCGTATCTGACAGATAATCTGGCAAAATTACTTTTAGCCGATTATTCTTCTTATAAAACTTTACTGACTATACTTGTGGCTATACCATCTATTATCGGAGAAGTGGGTTTTGCTATATGGCTCTTAATAAAGGGCAGAAAATTAGCAGATATGGAGCCTACTTTTTAAGGCTCATTCTTTTTCTGATGCGGCTCAATGATTCGGGTTTGATACCCAGATAACTCGCTATCTGATGTTGAGGGACACGTTGTAGTAAATCCGGGCGATTTTTCAGCAGTAATAGATAACGTTCTTCAGCAGATGAAGCGATAAAAGTAGCAAATGCTTCCTGGGTTTTGCCATAATCCTGCTCCATAATTTCTCTTGTAATGGCAGTAAGTTTCGGAAATTTCTGATACATTTCCTGTTCTTTGTCAAGATGTCCTACCAGTGCGGTAGTATCTTCTTCACACACCCAATAGTGATTAGCTGGTATTTGTTGGCTATAACTGCTGAAAGTTACTACTGCCTGTTCTTCGGTAAAAAAGGCAGTAGTTTTCTCTTCGCCATCAGTCAGATAATATTGTCTGACACAGCCTTGCAGAATAAAATAACACTTATTGGCAATTTCGCCTTCATGCAGTAAAATGGTATGCTTTTTAAAAGTCTGAACTAACAAATTATCAGTAATATCTTGCTTCTCCTGCTTACTCAAAGAGTCGAATTTATCCATGTATTTGAGTAATGCTTCATTCATATTGGTTACATTCTTTCAAAAATCGTAGCAATTCCCATGCCTCCGCCAATACAAAGACTTACCAGACCAACACCTTTATCAGCGCGTTCCATTTCATCAATCAATGCTGTAGAAAGAATAGCTCCGGTTGCGCCAAGCGGATGCCCTAAAGCAATAGCTCCCCCATTCACATTTACTTTGCTATGGTCTGCACCTAATTTATCCATAAACAGCATCGGTATGGCGGCAAAGGCTTCATTTATTTCAAAAATATCAATATCACTCAAGCTCATTCCGGCTTTTTTCAATACCTTTTGTGTAGCAGGAATCGGGCCTGTCAGCATAATAGTAGGCTCTGACCCTACTATAGCAAAAGCCTTGATTCTGGCTCGTGGTTTTAAGCCTAATTTTTGCCCCATCTCTTTATTACCTATCAACAAAGCCCCTGCTCCGTCGCTAATTTGTGAGGAATTTCCGGCATGATGAACGTGGTTGATACTTACCAGATGATTATATTTCATCAAAGCCAGAGCATCGAGTCCCATACTGCCCAACATTTCAAACGCAGGTTTGAGTTTGCTTAGAGATTCAACCGTAGTTTCTGGTCTGATACCCTCATCTCTATCCAGCACTGTTAGTCCTATTTCGTCTTTTACTGCTACCATTGATTTATAAAAGCCATTCTTTTGCGCTTCTACTGCCCGGCGAACAGATTCGGCGGCATAAGTATCTACATTATTTCTTGAATAGCCATATTTGGTGGCAATCAGATCGGCGGAAATACCCTGTGGTACAAGTTTATGCTGTGCTATCAGTTGCGGATTCATCATCAAAGCGCCTCCGTCTGAACCCATAGGTACTCGTGACATAGATTCTACTCCGCCCGCTACCAATAAATCTACCTGCCCAGACATTACATAGGCTGCTGCCATATTAATAGCCTCTAAACCTGATGAACAGAAACGATTGACCTGAACCCCTGCCACAGTCTGGGCATAGCCCGAATCTAATACTGCGGCACGGGCAATATCGCCCCCTTGCTCACCTATTGGTGATACACAACCCACAATTACATCGTCGATAAGACTGGTATCTAAATTGTTACGTTCTTTTAAAGATTTTAAAACGGTTGAGAGTAATTGCACAGGCTGTACATCGTGTAAGGCACCATCTGATTTGCCACGCCCCCGGGGAGTCCGCATGGCATCGTATATATATGCTTCCATTAGTTGAATAGTATGTTTTTAGACCCTAATTGGTATGCTTGCATACCTCCTCTGACAAAACTACGCAATAGTTTAATTTGATGCAAGCACAGAAAATATTACCTTTGCTATAGCCTGTTTAAACATTATAATTCGACCTGCAAAGGCAGTTTTTTCGGTCAGAAAGACAATATTTAAACAGGCTCTGACAGCTATTATCTTCTTTTATCCTCACATGGTTTCCTTATTTCGTAATGCTTTCGGTGGACTCTCCCGGCAAGTGTGGTTATTGGCAATTGTGATGTTCATCAACCGGAGCGGGACGATGGTCATTGCCTTTCTGACGGTTTACCTGACACAAAATCTTCATTTCAGTGTACAAGAAGCCGGGATAGTAATGACACTATTTGGTGTAGGTTCTATCTTTGGTACCTGGATGGGTGGAAAACTGACAGACAAGATAGGCTACTACCCGGTGCAATTCTGGAGCCTGTTTTTAGGTGGAATCATGTTTATTGTAATGGTTCATACGCACAATTTTTATTTCTTGTGTATTTATGCTTTTCTGCTGAGTGCCTTCGGCGAAGCGTATCGTCCGGCCAACTCTGCTTCCATAGCCGATTTCAGTACGCCCGAAACTTTCACCCGCTCGGTTTCATTGATACGTTTAGCTATTAATGTAGGGTGGTCTATCGGCCCTGCTATCGGCGGTTTTTTAGCGGCACGAGACTATGATTTACTTTTCTGGGCAGATGGACTAACCAATGTGGGTGCAGGAATATTTGTATGGATTTTTCTGAGAAGCACAAAAAAGGTAAAAGAAGTGGTAACCACAGAAGTAGTAATCGACAAAAAAGACTCGGCTTTAAGAGACCGTACTTATATGATATTTATCGTATTAGCCTCCTTATATGCCATTGCTTTTTCGCAGCTATTTACCATCGGTCCTTTGTTTTATAAACAAGCCTGTCAACTGACCGAAGTTCAGATTGGGTATCTGTTGGGTTTAAATGGGCTGGTAGTAGCCTTATTTGAGATGATTTTTATTTATAAAATCGAGGGAAGATTCAAGCGGTTATGGCTTATCAGTTTTGGTGCTTTTTTAGTGATTCCCAACTATATTATTTTCCTGTTTACGCATAACTACCTCTGGTTAATTGTAGGGATTCTCTTTGCTACTTTCTCCGAAATGTTTGCTATGCCTTTTATGAATGCCTTTAGTATTGAGCGGGCAAAGCCGCATAACAGAGGTCAGTATTCGGCCCTATATGCCATGAGTTGGTCAATTGCGCAGATTTCTGCTCCACTCATAGGTACCCAGACCATTGCCATGTTTGGCTTCGATGCACTCTGGTATATATTAGGGGCTTTGGGTTTAGTAGCGACTTTAGGATTTGGAGCTTTAGGCAAAAAATTAGCCTGAAGCTCCGCCTCTTGAAAGTTAGTATAGTATAGGGTTCAGTTTTCCGTCTGCGGTGCTTCCTACCGGCTTGCTGTCAAGCCATGTCTGCCAGTCTGCTACACGATATTCGTTAGTAGGTTCAATCACTTTAATATCCTTATCCATGTAAATCATGGTCATTACTTTCCGGGCTTTGCCCGATTTGTTTGCTCCTGCTCTATGATAAGTCCACCCGGCATGATAGCTTACTTCACCCAATTCAAAAGGCGTATCATTCATGCTGAACTGTTTCAGGGTCTCTGCCAGTAATGCTTCCGACTCGTCAGATATTTCCACATCACGACCAATCTCTACGGTCTGGCTTTTTTCAGCAAATGCCAGTGGTCCCATTTCCATCGGTGTATCCTGTAAAGGTATCCACACTGTAATCGTATTCGGGTTCGACAAGGGCCAGTAAAACTGGTCGGCATGCCAGGGAGTAATGCCCCCGGTTGGTTCTTTGTAAAGGGCTTGGTCATGATAGAGTCTCACACCGGAGACTCCCATCAATTCCGTAGCAATTCGGGCCAGACGTTTAGAAAAAACAAACTCTTTTACCTCCTCATTTTCCCGCCACATATTCATGATTTGCAGAAAAGCCCTTTCATAAGTCGTACGTTCTTCCATCGGTTTCGTGAGTTTATTCAGTTTGAAAACCCAATCTGTGATGATTTCGCCGTAATAACTCAATACTTCAGCAGAAAGTACATTTTTAAGTTTTACATAACCATTTTCCCGATAAAAAGCGATGGCTTCGTCTGACAAATAAAAAGGTTCGTTGAGTTGGTGCAAAAGCGACGTTTTCTCTGAATGAGCAGTCATTGCTTAATCATATTAAGGTTGAATAGAGTGCCACAAAGTACGATAGAATTTTTCTAAGAAAAATCTTTATTATTTTCATTTTTATATAGTATTTTAACATAAATTTGTTCGATAATACAGAAAGAATGTTAATTCTTATATTATATTCAACTGAAGTAAGCCTATTTACCCTTACATGAAAGCTCTTTTTGAAAAAATATCTGCTGATGAAGGTTCGTCATTTCTGACACGATATGTTGCGCTGCCACAATTTGATGCCCCTTTGCACTATCATCCTGAGTTTGAACTGACATTGATTGTATGCGGACAAGGCAAAAGATTTGTAGGAGACCATGTAGCCAATTTTGAAGCAGGTGATTTAGTGCTCTTAGGCTCGAATCTCCCCCATTTCTGGCGGAGTGATATAAATTCAAAAAATACCGGAGAATTACATGAAGCTATCGTTCTTCAGTTCTCTACAGATTTTGTAAACCATATTTTAGCCAATCTACCCGAATGTGCAACTATCATTACACTTTTGAATAATGCCCGGTCTGGTATCAGATTTTCTGAAAAACTTGCGCCATTTATATGGAAAGTATTTGAAACAACAGGCGTACACCGTTTAGTAGCTCTCATAAGCGCCTTACAACAATTGGCTGAAAGTGAAGAGTTCGAACTTTTAGCCAGTAAAGGATTCAATATCAAACCTGATGAAACTGAAAATGAGCGGATGAGAAAGATAATAGAATTTACCTTGGAAAACTTTAAAGAAGACATTCCATTAGATACGATTGCCGAGGTAGCCAATCTTACCGTTCCGTCGTTTTGTCGGTACTTTAAATCACGTACCCGCAAAACCTATGTATATTTTCTGAACGAAATACGGTTGAGTAATGCCCGTAAAATGTTAATGGATAACCAGTTAGATATAAGCCAGATATGTATTGAATGTGGTTTTCAGAATCTTTCGCACTTCCACCGGATTTTCAAGGCTCAGACAGGTGTTACACCGATGGTATATCGTAGAAGATTTGGATGAATAAATCATTTTTGGGGTGAACTTCCAGTTCGCCGCTGGTATAAATTCTTTTAATGCACCATTTACTACAGGTAATACAGCGCTATCAGACCAATAATTATCACTAATAGTTAAAACACCTCAAAATAGTCTTCTCCTTTTCTATAATTACGGCGAACTGGAAGTTCGCCCCACAAATCCTCCGCTCATTGTGCTTTCTTAAAAACCCCCTTAGGGTCTTCTTTCTTTTCTAACAAGGCTTGCAGAATTTCAGCATTGGCATTCTGTGGGTCAATCGCATAACCTTTATGGAAGTTTTCCCACGCTTCATCAAGCTGATTGTTGGTAAGTTTTGCCAACGAGAGTTGCATATACGCATTGGCACATTCAGGGGATTTTCTGAGTGCACTGGTCAGAAGCTCAAATGTTTTATCTATATGCTCGCTCTTTTTATCAACCATAAACCATTTCAGATATACGGTAGATAAATCAACCATCAGCGTTACATTGTCTTCATCGTCTAATACCAGCCCATGCTCCATCAGATTAACAGCATCTTCATACTTTTCATTCTGATAGTTAATGACACCCAAACCCCAGTAAACATCTACATTTTCATCATCAAGCAGATAAGCTAAATTGAAACGGTAAGTAGCAGTATCTTTTTGTCCTTCACTTAAATACTCCCATGCCCTTATAGCGAAGAATTCACTTGCTTCTTTGCGGTTTTTGAAGTTCACATCGCACACTTTCAGAAATTCGGCATCAATAGCTTTCTGACTGTCGGTTTTATCATATCCGCCAAAGAGAGGCATTAAATGGATATTGATTCCGGCAGGAGCGAAATGTTTTTTTGTGTTCTTTTTTTCAGTTTCCGAAATAAAAGAATTAGGCTTGGTAGTGTGCGTAGTGTTTGACGAAAAAACACTCACAGTTGTACTCTGAGACCGAAACACAGGTTGTTGCGCCAGTAGCTCGACTGAAATAAGTACAGATACACACGAAAACAAATACAATCTCATCACTTTTCTTGACATGAACATCGAATAAATAACGTCAGGTCTGCCTGTATTATTAGAATTTTCAAAAATTTTAATAAACCTCTAAAACCTGATGTTTTAATGAATTAGTGAAAGGCTTATATCTGGCTCATGTAAAGGGAAAGCTATATAATAAATTATTGAGTAATTTAGTGATTGTGTGAATGAGTGATTAAGAACCATTAGTGGTTTAATAACCAATGTCAGCTACTCCTACCGTATTGCTTAATTAATAGTGCAAAATTAATCGAAATTATTTGTCATAAACTCAGCATTTTAATCACTCATTCACGAAATCACTCATTCACTAAATTACTTCACCATATAAATCAAATTCGGTGGCATCAGTAATTCTGATATTAGCAAAATCGCCCATGCGAACATACTGAGAAGCAGGCACTAAAACTTCGTTATCTACTTCAGGAGAGTCAAACTCTGTACGGCCTATGAAGTGTCCGCCTTCTTTTCTATCAAATAATACCTTAAACGTTTTACCTATTTTCTCCTGATTCAATTCTTGTGATATGCCCTGTTGTAACTCCATAATCAAATCGTTACGCTCCTGTTTTACTTCTGCAGGCACATCATCGGGCATTGAATAGGCGTGTGTATTTTCTTCGTGCGAATACTGAAAAACCCCTAAACGTTCAAATCTGGTTTCTTCTACAAACCGATACATTTCTTCAAAATGCTCTTCGGTCTCGCCCGGATGTCCGGTAATCAGCGTAGTACGCAGAGCAATATCAGGTACAGTATCACGAATGGTTTTGATAAGGTCTTCTGTTTTTTCTCTGGTAATACCTCGGCGCATGATTTTCAGCATTTCTGTAGAACCATGTTGCAAGGGCATATCGAGGTATTTACAGATATTCGAACGGTTTTTCATCACCTCTAAAACCTCTAACGGAAAGCCTGACGGGTAGGCATATTGCAGTCGAATCCAGTCAAGCCCTTCTACATCTGATAATTGGTCGAGTAAATTAGCTAATTCCCGTTTCTTGTACAAGTCTAAACCATAATAAGTTAAATCCTGTGCTAATAGGATTAACTCTTTTGTACCTTTCTTTACCAGGTTTTTAGCTTCCAACACCAATTGTTCAATCGGTTTTGAAAAGTGTTTACCGCGCATCAATGGAATAGCACAGAAACTACAAGGGCGGTCGCAACCCTCCGATATTTTCATATAAGCATAATGTGCCGGGGTAGTCAGTAAGCGCTCTCCTACCAGTTCCTGTTTATAGTCAGCTTTTAAAGTCTTTAATAAACGAGGTAATTCGTTGGTACCAAACCAGGCATCAACAGTTGGGATTTCTACCTCTAATTCATCTTTGTAGCGATGTGACAAGCAGCCCGTTACATATACTTTATCTACTACGCCTGCATCTTTGGCGTCAGCATAACGAAGAATGGTATCAATTGACTCCTGTTTGGCATTGTCAATAAACCCACAGGTATTAATGATGACAATATTGGCATCGTCTTTTTTTGACTCATGTGTTACGTTCAGTCCGTTGCCCTTCAACTGCGTATAAATCACTTCAGAATCGACCAGATTCTTCGAACAACCAAGCGTAACTATATTTACTTTATTTTTAACAGACCCTTTTGTTTTCAACTTTGTATTAATTGGAATTTGACAAACATAGAATAGACTAACGGCTATTCATCCTGCAAAGTTCGGAAAAGAACAGGAGAATAAAAAACTTCGGAAGATTAACAGGCTTAATTACAAGTATTTATCAATAAAGCCACATTTATAAAATATGATTCTTTGCTTCAATTAGGTTGCCACAATGTACACTAAAACATGGGGACGCCCAGTCGGGGACGCCCAGTCGGGGACGCCAAGTCAATGTTTCACAATAGTGTAAATCGTAATTGCCGCAACAGAATTGTGTAACATTGTGATTCCATTGTGTACATTGTGGCAAATCTATACAGTAGTATAAAAAATTACAACAGTTTTATCCCTGCCTGATGATAGCTTTCCAATTCCTTTGCATGCTCATCTAATTCAGTAATCAGGTAATCTATTTCGTTAGGCTTGCATATACCTCCTCTGCAAACTGTATTCAGTTTTTCAGAAATTGAGAGTACCACTAATTTCTTTGAGGCCCTGAGCATCGCTTTTTTTACCTGTACTACTTCCAGGTCAGAGTCGGTTACGCCAAATCTGGCATCAATACCGTTTGTACCAATCATACATAAATCGAACGACATCTCACCCAATTTCAGAATAGAGTCTCCGCCTACACATATCTTGGCATCTTTTGAGAGTTTCCCTCCAATAAAAATTACCTCAATGTTCGGGTGTTTCAATAGTTCTTCGGCTGTCATTAAACTTACCGTGCAAAAAGTGGCATTCAGGTCTTTGGGTAGCAATTTAATTACCTCTCTTAAAGTAGTACCCCCACTGGTCAGAATAAGCATACCATCCTGAATCAGGCTGACTGCTTTTCTGGCAATGGTGAGTTTTTGTTCACGGGCATAAATGACATCTTCACTACTATTACCCGAATAAGAAACCGATAACGCTCCGCCGTGAACTTTTACTAATTTACCGTTTTCTGCCAGCTCGTTCAGGTCTCTTCTGATGGTATCTTCTGATACATTGAGCTGACTGCAAAGGTCTGACGACAGTACTTTATTATGTAAATTCAGTTCTTTGATAATGAAATCCTGTCGTTCTTTTTTCAATAGCAGAGGCGTTGCGACTTTGTGCATTATTATTTTGCGGTTTTATGCAATTTTATATAAACTAAGTTATATATTATTTTTCAAAGGTAAAAAAAAACAAATAAATATTTTAAATAAGTGTTTTACAATCAATTTTTTAGTAGTAAATATGCAAATCATTCTGCTATTCAGAAATGCGGCTTTATGCGTTTTTTAACAGCTATTTACTTAATCATATTAAACTCTTATTCTTATGATGAAAAATTACCAGTTAAAATTAAGGTCTTTTAGTTACTTAGCTGTAATGCTGCTCTGCTCGCTGAGCGTATGGGCGCAACGGACAGCCTATGTAATTAAGGGCAAAGTTTCAGATGCTTCAGGAAGTGTACCCGGGGCAACTGTTAAAATTGACGGAACAGCCTTTGGAACAATGACCGATATAGAAGGGTCATACACATTGAATGCCAGTCTTAACTCCGGAAAATACAAAATTTCGGTGAGTTCGGTTGGCTATGCCACTAAAGTACAGGATGTAAATTTAGATAACCAGACGGTAATCACATTAGATGTAACCCTTGCAGACGATGTAATGAATCTTGACGAGGTAGTGGTAACAGGTTCTACTATCCGCACCTCTCGTCGTGAGTTAGGGAATGCCATCAGTGCCGTAAATGCCGACCAGTTAAAAGAAACCGGTTCATCAAACCTGGTAAGCGCCTTACAAGGTAAAGTACCCGGTGCACAGATTACCCAGAACTCAGGAGACCCTGCCGGTGGAATCACGGTTCGTTTACGTGGGGTAAAATCAATTCAGGGTAGTTCTGACCCTCTATATGTAATTGATGGGGTTATTGTGAGCAACTCTTCTGCTAACGTTTCGCAAACAGCTTTAGGAAATCAGGTAGGTGCGGCTACTATCGGCACTAACCGTCTGGCAGATATTAATCCTGCTGATATTGAGAGCATTAACGTAATTAATGGTGCAGCGGCCGCTGCACAATATGGTTCACGTGCGGCCAATGGTGTGGTTTTAATTACTACCAAACGTGGTAAAACAGGTACGCCTCGTGTTACGTTTACTACCAGTGTAAATGCTAATGAGCTACGCAAAAAAGTATTTATCTCAACTTATGGTAAGCAATTTGGTTTTGCAGGTCTTCGCTTACATACCATCGGTGTTATCTCACCGGCACAGATAGCAGCCAATCCGGGAACTACTGTTGTCAATATTCAGCGTGACGGAACCAACAATAATCTGGCTAATAACCTGGTTGACGTAAAACGTTACGACTATCAGGACCAGATATTTCAGACAGGTATGGGTACAGACAACAATGTGTCTATCAGTGGCGGTAACGACAGAACACAATATTTTGCTTCGTTGTCGTACATGAAAAACGAAGGGATTGTTAAAGGTACAGATTTCAACCGTTATGGTGTAAGGGCAAGAGTTGACCAACGTCTGGCTAACTGGGCAAAAATGTCGGTAGGTTTAAGCTATACCAATAGCTTCTCTAACGAAAAAGCTAATGGTAATGTGTTCTATAGCCCTATCAACTCAATTAATATCACTAATAATATTTATGATATTACTGTGCGTGATGCTGCCGGAAACTTACAAGCCGTAGAGCCAACCCGTGTAAACCCATTGACTACTATTGAAGCCATGAAATTTACACAGGCTGTTAACCGTACCGTAAACGATTTTCAGTTGAATTTAACCCCATTCAAAGGCTTTGCCATTGACTGGATTGTGGGTGTCGATGCGTATGCCGCCTTAGGTAAAAACTATATTCCTGCCTATCCGTATCAGGCAGCGGCGGGTCTTCCGGCAGAACGTTATCCGAATGGTTATGCAGCTAATGCCAACAATAACTCTTTGCTTTTCAATACTGATTTAAACATCTCCTATCAACGTGAATTAAGCAAAGATTTCACCATGAATCTGATTGCGGGCGGCAACTATCAGTCGAGCAAAGTAGAATTTGCCAGAGCAAGTGGCGAAAACCTTGCTCCGTTTATTGAAACAGTAAGTGGTGCGGCCAGCACAACTGTAACCGCAGGTTTTGGTGTAGACCAATACAATCTGAGCGGTTTTTTCGGACAGGCTACTTTCGGCTATAAAAATCTTGCCTTTATTACAGGTGCTATCCGTCAGGACCGCTCGTCTAAATTCTCTCCAAGCGAAACCAAACAGTTATACCCTAAGTTAAGCGGCAGTTTCGTACCATCTGATTTAGATTTCTGGAAGAATAGTAAAATAAATGATATTGTAAGTGGTTTAAAACTTCGTGCGTCGTGGGGCGAGGCCGGAAACCTGACAGGGATTGGTTCTTACGACCGTTTCTGGCAATTCCTGCCTGTACCGTTGTTAGGGCGTAATACCATTGTTCCGAGTTCTACGCTGGCAAACCCAAGTGTGCGTCCTGAACGTATGACAGAGACAGAGGGTGGCGCAGACCTTTCGTTCTGGAAAAATAAAATCAATTTAGGCGTAACTGTTTACAAACAAAAAATCTCCGACCTCGTGGTAAACCGTGTTTTAGCAGCTACTACAGGTGGTACAAGTATCGTGAACAACGTGGGTACTATGGAGAACAAAGGACTTGAAATAGCTTTGAATGTAACGCCTGTTAAAACAAAAGATTTCAACTGGGACTTCACCATTATTTATAACCGTAACCGGAATAAAGTTATCAGCTTGGGTAGCCCTACAGTAGCTATTGCCAATGCCGCAGGTGCACCTGTATTCTTGATTCAAGGCCAGCCTGCTTCTGTATTCTATGAGTTCCCTTATGCAAGAAACCCTGATGGAAGTTTATTATTGACCTCACAAGGTTTACCACAGCGTGAAAGAGGTACACAAGTTCCTAACTCCATCGTATATGAGCCAAAACGTGATGCCGCTGGGCAACCATCTTACGAGGCAGGAACTACTTTTGTAAGAACCATTATTGGAAACCCTAATCCGGATTGGACAGGTTCATTCGTCAACTCGCTTGGCTGGAAAAACTTCAGTTTCAGATTCTTATTAGATGCCGTGCAAGGGGTAAGCGTATTTAATGCTGATAAACGTACAAGAAACAATGTAGGGATAGGTGATATAGCCGAAAAAGAAATGACCGGAGAATTACCTCGTGGGTATGTATTCTCATTGGCTAATATCAGTGAATACCGTGTGGATAATGGCTCATTCGTGAAACTACGCGAACTTTCGTTTGGCTACCAATTGCCTAATCTTATTAAGGGTATCAGCAATATCAACTTGACATTGGTAGGTCGTAACCTGGTATCGTGGGATAAATACAATGGCTATGACCCTGAAACTAATGCCGGTGGAAACAACGATTTATTACGCAATGTTGATTTCGGTAACGTACCGATTCCGAAAACTTATCAGATTCAGCTAACAGCTACTTTCTGATAGAGCTTACAATTGGTTCATTTCAAAAAAACAGATTTCATGCTTAAAATTTACCCCGAAGCATGAGAAACATTTGACAGGGGATTTAAAAAAGATGAAAAAAACATTCATATATTCAGTTCTGACGGCTACTACTCTGTTGGCAACTTCTTGTAATCAGGAGTTCCTAAACCCGAGTGCTGCCAGCGAACAACAGGTAGTCAACGACGTGAACGGTCTGATTGCCTTAGCTAACGGTTTGCAATATCGCTTAACCATCGGACGTGCAAGCCCGGGCTACGCACTTCCAACAGCAATTGGTCTGACCACCAAAGAATTGAAAGTACTCAACGCAGGTAATGGCGATGAGGCGTTTCTGGAAACCGGAGCGACGAGTGTACAAAACCCTAACTCGGTTATCTCGAATCTATGGAATCAAAGCCATTTAGTTAAAGCCAATGCTGAAACCATATTAGCTAATGTAAATAATGTACAGGATGCAGGCACCAAAAGCGGCCTGATAGCTTATGCTTCTATTTTCAAGGCATTAGCCTTAGGCAATTTGGCTACAGGTTGGGAACAGGCACCATTAGCGGTAGGTACCAATGCTGCATTTGTTCCTCGTGCAGATGTGCTGAAATCTGCTATAACCACGCTTGAAAGTGCAGCTACAGCCTTAGCTACTCCTGTTTCAGCTAATTTTACCAGTCGTATTGTGCCGGGCATTGATTTAGCGAATACTATTCAGGCGCTTATTGCTCGCTATAGTATTATGTTGGGTGATTATGATAAAGCTTTGGCTGCTGCTGCAAAGGTAGATTTAACCAAAAAATCGGCCTTTAACTTTGATGATACTTCTCGTAACCCGATGTTTGATGTAGTATTCAGCAACCGTAACGTTACTGAGCCTACTAATACTGATTTCGGCCTTCCTGCTACCCTAAAACCAGATGCCGCTGACAAAAGAATTGCTTTCTTTTTCCAGACCTCAAGCGCCACCAACAACTTAGGCAGAGCGAGCTTCTATACAGCTAATAATTCTGCTATTCCTGTGTATTTACCTGGAGAAATTATGCTGATTAAAGCAGAAGCCCATGCACGCAAAGGCAACTTAGATGCCGCAATAACAGAGTTAAACAATGTTTTAACCAAAACTACGGATGCCTGGGGTATTGGCGCAGGCTTACCTGCTTATGCCGGAGATAAATCGGCAGCCGCTATTCTGACAGAAATTTATAAACAACGTAGTATTGAGTTGTTTCTGCAAGGCTTCCGCCTGGAAGATAGTCGTCGCTTTGGCCGCCCGGGGCCGGGTACTGCCGATGCAGAACGCACCCGTAACTGGTATCCTTACCCAACGACAGAGAAAGACAACAATACTAATACGCCGAACGACCCGGCAATCTGATAATTAGAGTTTTAACCCCACACCCCAACCCCTCTCCCCAACAGTAGGGAGAGGGGCTTTGCTCCCTTCCCCATTGTTGGGGAAGGGTTGGGAATGGGGTTAAATATCGCTAAATGAGTCGCAAACACTTCATCTTCAAACAAACAAGAAAGGGTATCCTTGAGGATACCCTTTCGCTTTTCTTATTGTGGATATTATTAAGCTAATAAACCTTTGCCCAGTAAATATTCTGCAATTTGTACTGCATTGGTAGCAGCACCTTTGCGAAGATTATCCGCCACAATCCACAAATTCAATGTTTTTGCCTGAGACTCATCACGACGGATACGGCCCACAAAAACTTCATCTTTACCATGGGCATTGATTGGCATCGGGTATACAAAATTCTTAGGGTCATCTTGTACAATTACTCCCTCGGTTTCGCTCAATAGTTGAGTTACTTCTGCCAAATCAAACTCATTTTCAAACTCTATATTGACTGCCTCAGAGTGTCCACCGATAGTCGGGATACGAACAGTAGTAGCCGTAACTGCAATACTTTCATCGCCCATAATTTTCTTGGTTTCGTTGGTCATTTTCATTTCCTCTTTGGTATAACCATTGTCAAGAAAAACATCAATATGAGGCAATACATTCAAATCTATTTTGTGCGGATATACTTTCTTTGCATCATCGTCTCCGCTTCTTTCTGCAAAAAGCTGGTCAACTGCTGCTTTACCAGTACCTGTAACCGACTGATAGGTAGAAACAACCACACGTTTAATCTTGTACTTATCGTGCAATGGTTTCATCACAACTACCATCTGGATAGTTGAGCAATTCGGATTTGCAATAATTTTGTCTTCTGCTGTTAGTGTATCAGCATTTACTTCCGGCACTACCAGTTTCTTGGTAGGGTCCATTCTCCAGGCTGATGAATTGTCAATAACCGGGATGCCTGCTTCTGCAAATTTCGGAGCCAACGCCAACGAAGTACTTCCACCAGCCGAAAATATTGCCACCGCAGGCTTCATCTTGATTGCGTCTTCGTAGCCTACTACCGTAAACTGCTTACCTTTAAATTCAACCTGCTTACCAATTGATTTTTCAGAAGCAACAGGAATGATTTCGGTAACGGGGAAATTGCGTTCCGCCAAGACTTTCAAGATTTCAGTGCCTACCAGTCCGGTAGCACCTACAACTGCGATTTTCATGATTAAAACCCCATGCTTTACATGGGCAAATTTTAGTTAGACATATATTTACAAGAAAGCCCCAATTTTCAAAGGGGCTTGGGAGTGCAAAAATAATAGAAATTTTTGTTTGTTTTTCTTGGAATAATACAAAATATTTTATGAGCCTGTTTAATTAGGTACTAAAAGCTCCAGATTCCGTTGGGTGTAACGCAATAATTGAGCTTTACATCTTCATTGTTTATATCTTCAATGGCATCCACAGGTTCAAAAAAAGAAACACCAATCTTTACTACATCTGGTCTGCATTGGGCTAAAAAACGATCGTAATATCCCTTACCATACCCTACCCGATACCCTTGTTTATCAAAAGCCAATAAAGGCAGTATCACTAAATCAACCTCTTTAGGGTCTACCTTTAGTGGTGAGCCATTCAATGGTTCAGGTACGCCGAATTTATTTTCTAATAAAATAGTATCATCTTTCAGCGGATAATGGGTCATGCTCCCATCATCATGGCTTTTAGGTATGACAATATCAGCCTTGAAGTCTTTTTTCAAAGTATCAATTACCAGATGCGTATCTACTTCGTTCTTTCGTCTGATGGGCAAAAATGTATGAATCACAGCATAGGTATGAATCGGGAAACTCTTGAAAATCCAGTCGTGAATTTTCTTTGAATATCCCCGGATATCTGAATTCGGCAAGTCATTCCTTTTTTGAAGATACTCCTTCCTTAATGCTGCTTTCCTCATAAATTAAGCTTCCTGTAACGATTGATTTGCTTTTTCCTGGGCTTTATTTTCTTTCCATTCTTTCCACTGAGGCCCCCACATCTTAGCCATTCCTTTATCTACAAAAGTATGACGTACCAGATTCCAGCCGCCTCTTACGGTAGTAAATATAGAGTCATTGGCTCTTAAAGCCAGACTGAAACCGCCATCTACATACTTGATATAGTGCCACCATAATGATGGAATAAAGGCTGTTTCACCATGCCCGAATGTGGCTTCGTAGCCTACTGCTTTTTCAAAAGCAGGAAACCTCTTGAAATCAGGTTTTAGTGGGTGAACATGGCTTTGTACCGTGAACGGATGATGATATAAGTTCACGCTTTCTTCCTGCGGAAAAAGAACGATTTGCTTACGGGTCTGAAACTGTGTCAGAAATACGTGTGAGCAATCCATGTCATAATGCAGGTTTACCTCTGAATTCTGACCTCCAAAAAACATAAATTTGTAGCTTTTTAGAAATCCGTCCATAATAGTCGGAAAACGAATATCATTAGCCAGTTCAGGCACCTTCTTAAAAATATCGAATAAGAAAATACGTAAGTCGGTGGGGCCCTGTTCTATCAGACTCAGATAATCGCCAAAAGGCATAGTTTTAGCTGCCTTGTAATAATTTTTTGCATCGTGTACATGGTTATCATAAAGAGGCACTTCAATGTGTCCATGATTCTCACGAAGCCAGTCAAATGTCCATTTATCCAAAGCAGGCCAATCTTTCACAAGGTCGGTAAAAATAACCGGTTTTTTAGGCTTTAGATAATTTTCTATGAACTCTTCTCGACTCAAGTTGCTGCGTCTTTCAATGGGTATCAGTTTCATACAAACAAAATAGTGATTTTAATTTTTATCGAATAATATCAAATCAATAAAAAATAATAATAATGGTAGAGTGTTATATCTGAGTGTTACTAATAAAAACCAATGCCACAAAAAAATGGTTTCATAAAAACCCCCTACCAACTAAAATTTTTATTGCCGGATTTACCAGTAATTGATTACAAATAAATTTTATATTAGTATGCTTGCATAATATTTTCTTTACTGTATCTTTGTCCGATAATATGCTTGCATACTATTATTCAGGCATGAAATGATTGTTAAAAATCATTTAAAGATACTAAATCTTTCTCTCAATCCTAATGGAATATAACAACACCCTTAACCGAAACCTTGCAAAGGTGCAGAAAATGCCAGCTTTTCTGCAAAATTGGTTGCGTGATTACTCCATTGGGAAATTCGTTAAATTTGTTGGTACTGCTGGTATTCATTTTGAAAAAATGACCTGCCACGAGGTCGTAATTACACTTCCAAACAAAACTAAAGTTCAGAACCACATCGGGCAGATACATGCTGCTGCTACCACGCTGTTAGCTGAAACGGCTACGGGTATGGTAGTGGGTATGAATATCCCCGACAACAAATTACCTTTGATGAAAAATCTCTCCGTAAAATTCATCAAGCGGAGCCAGGGACAACAAAAAGCAGTAGCCACTTTAACTGAGCAGCAAATTAGTCAGATTCGTGAAACAGATAAAGGCGATGTAAGCGTAGCCGTAAAAATTACAGACGAAACGGAAGAAGAAGTTATTGTGGCGGAGATGAATTGGGCGTGGGTATTGAAGAAGTAGATTTTTTTGTGGCGCGAACTTCCAGTTTGTAGCAAGAATAATAAGTAACTCAACTTATTTGAAGTCCTGAATAAAGTTTATAAGTCTATAAATTAAAAAATTTAAACCACGGAGTGACACAGAGTTGAAATCACGGAGTTTCACGAAGTTGAGCTTGAATCCTCTGTGAAACTCCGTACCTAACACAGTGATACTCCGTGGTAAAATAATTTATCTATTTGCTATAAAAATCATATTCAATCAGCATGAATCGTAGTATAAAAAAAGTAACTGTTTTAGGTGCGGGTATTATGGGTAGTCGTATTGCCTTGCACTTTGCTAATATTGGAGTAGAAGTACTGCTACTCGACATGGTACCCAAAGAACCGAATGATGCCGAAAAAGCCAAAGGCCTTGATACTACGCATCCGGCAGTACGCAATAGAATCGTTAATGAATTGTTTCAGGCGGCTGTAAAAGCCAGCCCATCACCTGTTTTTAGTCCGCAGTCGGTTACCCGTGTAAAATTGGGCAATTTCGATGATGATATGACTAAAATCAAAGATTGCGACTGGATTATAGAAGTAGTAGTTGAGCGTCTGGACATCAAAAAACTGATTTACGAGAAAGTAGAGCAATTCCGCAAACCGGGTACACTCATTACCTCCAACACTTCGGGTATTCCTATCCACCTGATGGCAGAAGGACGTTCAGAAGATTTTCAGAAGCATTTCTGCGGTACTCACTTCTTTAACCCGCCGCGTTATCTGCGCTTATTAGAGATTATTCCAACACCTCAGACAGACCCTGCTATTGTTGACTTCCTGATGCACTATGGCGATTTATATTTAGGCAAAACAACCGTATTGTGTAAAGACACTCCTGCTTTTATTGCCAATCGCTTGGGAATATATGCGATGGTGCAAACTATCAGAGTAGCCGAAGAAATGGGTTTAACGGTAGAAGAAGTAGATAAACTCACAGGCCCGGTAGCGGGTCGTCCTAAATCGGGTACCTTCCGTTTGTCTGATGTAGTAGGGTTGGATACAACTGTAAATGTATGCAATAACTTATCAAAAGTATTGGTTAACGACGAGTCGAAAGATGCTTTCCAACTGCCGCCAGTGATGGCTAAACTAATGGAAAACCAATGGCTCGGAGATAAAACCGGACAGGGATTCTACAAAAAAACCAAAGACGAAAAAGGTCAGACAGTTATTCTGGCTTTAGACCTGAAAACGTTTGAGTATAAACCTTCACAAAAAGTAAAATTTGCTACGCTTGAAGGTACCAAGAGTATTGATAATTTGAAGAAACGCTTTCCGGTGCTTTTAGCAGGCAAAGACAATGCAGGTGAATTTTATAGACGCACGTTTGCTGATTTCTTCCGCTATGCTACCAATCGTATTCCTGAAATTTCTGACGAACTATATAGAATAGATTCAGCTATCTGTGCAGGCTTTGGTTGGGAATTAGGTCTTTTTGAAACATGGGATGCCATTGGTGTAAAACCAATGCTGAAAATCATGGAAGACCTGAATCTGAAACCTGCCGCATGGGTGTATGAAATGGTGGAAGCAGGCAATGAAACTTTCTACAAAGTAGAAGGTGGCAAGAAAAAATACTATGATATTCCAACGAAGTCTTATAAAGTAATCCCGGGCACTGAGTCGTTTATTATTTTAGATAATCTTCGTCAGACCAATGTTATCTGGAAAAATGCAGGTTCTACTATATTCGACTTAGGCGATGGTATTGCAGGAGTTGAGTTTCACTCAAAAATGAACACCTTTGGTGCAGAAGTAGTAGAAGGCTTGAATAAGGCTTATGCCATTGCAGAGAAGGATTTCAGAGGCCTGGTAGTAGGAAACGACTCAAACGAAGCGTTTTCAGCAGGGGCAAACTTAGCCATGCTATTCATGTTTGCCATTGAGCAGGAATATGACGAAATCAACATGATGATTGCCCAGTTTCAGCAAACTATGATGCGTGCCAGATACTCATCTGTACCTGTGGTAACGGCTGTTCATAGTCTGGCTTTAGGTGGTGGTTGTGAGTTGAATCTTCATGCAGATAGAGTTTTAGCTCATGCAGAAACTTATATGGGTCTGGTAGAATTAGGCGTAGGTCTGATTCCTGCCGGAGGGGGCACTAAAGAAATGGCGGTTCGTTGCTCGGATATGTATCATACAGGCGATACTGAATTGAACATTCTTCAATCTGCTTTCATGAACATTGCTCAGGCTAAAGTTTCAACTTCAGCACAAGAGGCTTTTGATATGAATTACCTCAAAACAGATAAGGACAGAATCGTGTTGAATCGCAGTCGTCTCATTGCAGAGGCCAAAGAAGAAGCTATCAAACTGGCAGAAGATGGGTACACGCAACCGAAACAACGTACCGATATAAAAGTACAGGGTAAAACCGGAATCGCACTTTTTAAAGCCGGAATTACAGGTATGCTGATGGGCAGATACATTACTGAGCATGATGCTAAAATTGCCGATAAATTAGCTTATGTGATCTGTGGGGGCGATTTAAGTTATCCGCAGCTTGTTTCAGAGCAATATCTTTTAGACCTTGAAAGAGAAGCATTCCTTTCGTTGACAGGTGAAAAGAAAACAATGGAGCGTATGCAAGGACTATTGAGTGGCGGGAAACCTCCAAGAAACTAAGATTGTTATAGTATTAAAACTCATTTACTCTTAGCTATAGGCAAAATGGGCTGAGAGCATAGATAAAAAGACAAACAACATGAATGCATATATAGTCGCCGGCTACCGTAGTGCAGTCGGCAAAGCACCCAAAGGAGTATTCCGCTTTACCCGCCCCGACGATTTAGCGGCAGAGGTTATCAAACATCTGATGGCAAGTGTACCTAATTTAGACCCTGCCCGTGTGGAAGATGTGATTGTAGGCAATGCCGTGCCGGAAGCCGAGCAAGGTATGCAAATGGCACGCTATATTTCATTACTGGCATTGGGCAAAAGTGTGCCGGGCGTAACCGTGAACCGTTATTGTGGCTCGGGCGTAGAAACTATTGCAATGGCAGCCGCTAAAATACATGCCGGAATGGCCGATTGTATTGTGGCCGGTGGCACAGAATCGATGTCATTAGTGCCAACAATGGGTTGGAAAACAGCTTTGAATTATAACCTCGCTTCTACTCATCCTGATTATTATATTGGCATGGGTTTAACTGCCGAACAGGTAGCCCAGCAATTCGGTATCAGCCGTGAAGAGCAGGATTTATTTTCTTATAACTCTCATAAAAAAGCCTTAGCCGCACAGGCAGAAGGAAAATTTGATGGCGAAATTGTGCCAATAAAAGTACAGGAAACATTCTTTGACCCAGCTTCTGGTAAAAAGAAAACCAAAGAATATACAGTAACCAAAGACGAAGGCCCACGGGCAGATACAAGTATAGAGGCTTTGGCTAAGTTAAAACCAGTATTTACAATGGGTGGAAGCGTAACCGCCGGAAACTCTTCGCAAACGTCTGATGGTGCCGCTTTTGTGATTGTAATGTCTGAGAAAATGGTAAATGAATTAGGTTTGAAACCTATTGCCCGTATGATGGCCTATGCTTCGGCAGGGGTTGAACCACGTATTATGGGTATTGGCCCCGTTGCGGCTATTCCGGTAGCACTGAAACAGGCAGGTTTGAAGCAGGACGATATTGATGTCATTGAATTGAACGAAGCCTTTGCGGCGCAGGCATTAGCCGTTATCAAGGAATTAGGTTTAGATGCCAATAAAATCAATCCTAATGGTGGTGCCATAGCATTAGGTCATGCTTTAGGCTCAACCGGAGGCAGATTATCTGTTCAGGTATTGAACGAACTTCGTCGCCAGAATAAAAAATACGGCATGGTAACTGCCTGTGTAGGTGGCGGACAAGGTGTGGCAGGTATCTATGAGTTTCTAAACTAATCAAATACTTAGGATTTAGATAGATATAATTTTTTCAGGGGAGATTAAAATTATCAGAAGATAGTTTTTAATCTCCCTTTTTTATTGATTACTATCGAGCAAAATAATACATTTGTTAAATTAATAAGTGTTTATTTGACACGAAATATTTATTCTACCTTAATTATAAAACAATGAAACTACTACTCACTCCTAAAGCATTATTCATGCTGGTTTTAACCCTTTGTTTCTCCGCCAGTTCGTTTGCCCAAAGAAAACAGTTCAGGGTACTTTTATTCAGTAAGACTGATGGTTTCCACCATGAATCAATCAACGAAGGGGTAACAGCCATTAAGGCTATGGCTGAAAGACAATTCTTTTCAGTAAACTGGCAGGAAAATGCTTCGGTTTTCAATGAAAAAGAATTAGCCAATTATGAAGCAGTCATTTTTCTGAATACAACAGGTAATATTTTAACCCCTGAACAGCAAACAGCCTTTGAGAAATTTATTCAATCGGGCAAAGGCTTTGTAGGCATTCATAGTGCCAGCGATACCGAGTATGACTGGGAATGGTACACCAAAATGGTGGGTATGATGTTTAAAATTCACCCGACTATTCAGACAGCCTATCTGAAAGTAGAAGACAAAAATTTTCCGGGTATGGAGCGTTTCCCTGCTAAATTCTTATGGACTGATGAATGGTATGAATTCAGCCCTGCCGTATCGAAAGACTTACATTTCCTGTTATCAATTGATGAAAAAACCTATAATCCGAATGTAAAGTGGGGACCTAATGAGGGCAAAGGTATGGGCTTCCACCCTATATCCTGGTATCATACGTATGATGGCGGCAGAGCTTTCTATACAGCTATGGGACACGTGCCACAAAATTTCAGTGACCCACTTTTCCTTGACCATTTGTATGGGGCTATTTATTGGGCAGCTACCGGGAAAGGTTTGTAAGATTTGGAGATGTGCTATTGTGGGGCGAACGTCTCGTTCGCTGTGGCAATAAAAGTTTTTTTAGAATCCATGGCGAACGAGACGTTCGCCCCACAATTTTTTATTCCTCAAATTTTATTACTTTTGGCTTTCAATATTCTATTCAACCATGCGATTAAAAAATAAAATTGCTCTTATTACTGGAGCCGGACGTGGGATTGGGGAAGCCATTGCTTTAGGATTTGCCCGTGAGGGAGCCGATGTCATTATCAACGAAGTAGCAGGCGCAGATTATGCCGAAGAAGTAGCCGCCAAAATCAGAGCAATGGGCAGGCAGTCGGAGGTGATATATGCCGATATTTCAAAGGTTTCAGCAATCAGAGAGATGTTTGCAAAAATTACAGAAAAATATCATAAACTGGATGTATTGGTTAATAATGCAGGTATCACAGGCTGGAGTGATTTCTTTGAAACCGATGAAACTGTTTTTGATACGGTGATGGGTGTAAACCTGAAAGGCACTTTGTTTTGTTCCATTGAGGCCGCTAAAATTATGCGAGTTAATGGCGGTGGAAGCATCATTAATATCTCAACCATCTGCGCAGCACTGAGCGTAAAAAACCTGATTACTTATTCTACCAGCAAAGGGGGTATCCACGCAATGGCCGAACAGATGGCAGTAGAATTAGCACCTTACAATATCCGTGTCAATACATTTGGCCCGGGGCCTATCAATGTAGAACGTAACCTGAGAGAAGACCCTAACTACCGGACTAACTGGGGCGGTGTTGTACCTCTCGGACGAACAGGCGAACCCGAAGAAATGGTGGGTCCGGCAGTATTTCTTGCATCTGATGATTCAAGCTACGTATCAGGACAACTATTTTTTGTGGATGGTGCCTGGAGTGTGCAAGGCAAAATTCCGGTGAATAGCATGGATAGCCAATTGGCAAACAGTAATAAATAATGAACTACACCAGAAATATTTTCGTTGGGAATATATACCCCGAAGATATTGCGTGATGAGTTCAAAAGAAAAACTACTCCTTTTTATACTTGCCTGTATCAACTTTACACATATTGTTGATTTTATGATTATGATGCCCCTCGGGCCTCAACTCATGCAGATTTTTAATATTTCTCCCCGACATTTTGGCTTTATTGTTTCAGCCTATGGTTTGAGCGCCGGAATTTCGGGTTTTTTAGCTGCTTTTTTTGTAGATAATTACGACCGCAAGAAAGTAGTCTTATTTGCTTATATAGGTTTTGTAGCAGGTACATTTGCGTGTGCTTTTGCGCCTACGCACCAGTTTCTGATTGTGGCACGTGTAATAGCGGGTACATTTGGCGGCCTGATTGGTGCACAGGTAATGTCGATAGTAGCCGATACATTTGATTACCAACGCAGAGCTACTGCTATGGGTTTTATTACTACAGCCTTTTCTATAGCTTCGGTAGTGGGTATTCCGGCAGGTTTATTTTTAGCAGATAAATCAGGTTGGCACACACCGTTCCTGGTGATAGGTAGCTTAGGAATTATTGTAACTTTTCTGATTATCAAATACATTCCACCGATAGATAAGCACCTGAAAAACCGTCAGGAAAAATCAAGCCCTTTGGCTGTTATTACCAATATTCTGAAAAACAACAATCAGTTACGGGCTTTGTGGCTATCTACTACTATTATGTTAGGGCATTTCAGCATTATTCCTTACATCTCTCCTACGTTGGTTGCCAATGTAGGTTTTAGTCAGAATAACATTTTTCTTATTTATCTGGTAGGTGGATTACTAACCATTTTTTCTGCCCCTATTGTTGGCAGACTGGCAGACAAAAAGGGAAAATATCCTGTTTTTGTCATATTTGCACTCTTATCACTCATTCCTATTTATCTGATTACCAATATGTTTTCGGGGGCTGTATGGGCGGTTTTATTTGTGTCAGGTATATTCTTTATTTTTTCAAATGGCCGTATGATTCCTACGCAGGCCATGATTTCTAATGTAGTAAGCCCGCAACAAAGAGGCAGTTTTATGGCCATCAACTCATCTTTACAGCTTTTTGCACAAGCTATTGCTGCTAATATCGGTGGTTTTGTTATTCATAAAACAGCATCAGGTTATATTGAAAACTATAACTGGGTAGGTTATTTTGCTATTATTATGATACTGGCAAGCATTTTTATAGCCCGTACAGTAAAATCAATTCCTCAGTCAATCGTTACTAATGAAAGCCCTGTGAATGTTCCGTAAATAAATCTTTTATACTATGCTTCAGATAAAACCCTTACTCACGTATGTATTTATACTATGCTCAATAAATACTTTTGCCCAAGATTTTAAAACAGAGATAGAGAAATTCAGAGAAGAATATAAAGCCGAATTTCTTAAATCAAAGTTTTCTCCGCTCAAAGAAGAAGATTTTCAGTACCTGCGCTTTTATGCGCCTAACGAGAAATTCAAAGTAGAATGTCAGTTTACAGCCACTACAGGAGGCAAGCCTTTTCAGATTCCTACTACCACAGGCGAGACCAGAACTTACACCAAATTCGGAGTACTGACTTTCCAGATAGACGGGCAAACCTATCAATTAGCCGTATATAGGTCGCCTGATTTGCAACGCATACCTCAATACCGTGATTATCTTTTTGTTCCGTTTAAAGACCTAACTAACGGTAAAGAAACCTACGGTGGTGGCCGTTACATTGATGTACGTATGAAACAAATAGAAAATGATAAAATAGTTCTGGACTTTAATAAGGCCTATAACCCTTATTGCGCCTTTGGTGCGGGTTACAGTTGTCCAATCCCTCCACGAGAAAATCATTTACAGGTAGCTATTGAAGCCGGAGAGCAGAACTATGCTAAAGAACACTAAAAAACCTGTGTCTAAACTTTCTTTGCCGGATTACCGAAAACGGTAGCGTTATCAGGTACATCTTCAATAACTACCGAACCTGCGCCTACACGTGCATTTTTTCCGACTTTAATCCCTGTTACCACAATAGCACCCGAACCAATAAATGCGCCTTCGGCTATTTCTGACCCGGTATTTATCATAGCACCTGTACCTATATTTACATAGTCGGCTACTTTGGCTTCGGTATCAACTACCGCACCTGAATGTAGAATACAATGGTTGCCGATTTTGGCAAAAGGATTAATAGTGGCATTAGCCATTACTAAATTCCCATGACCAATAATCGCATTTTCCGAAACAGCTGCCCGGTCGTGTATTGCATTTACCGGCATTACATGGCGACGTTCGTTCAGAATCTCTACTACTTTCTTTTTTACCTTCGTATTACCAACTGCCACAAAAGCCTCGGTTTTTTGTCCGACAATTTTCAGAAAACCATCATCGTCTGTTTCTCCTAATACTACAATCTCTCCTATTTCGGTATTATGCAGTTTTTTATCATCATCTAAAAAACCATATACCAATACATTATTACGATTAAAAATATCTAAGGCTATTTTACCAAGTGTACCTGCTCCAAAAATCAATACGGGGTTCTGCATCTATGAATTTTCTTTTTAAAAATAATTGTGTTTACCTATGTGATGAGGTATTTATCTATGAGTTAATGGCTAACTCTTCCCGGCGTTTCCGATATAATTCAACAGCCTTATTTAACAAAACGTTCATTGCAGCAGGCATATGTGTAGAAAGAATACCTCCGTAAATAGCAGTATCGACATCTCTCAATGACTCTTCCAAAGATTCACTCGGTAGTCGGTTAATGATTTCTTTACTGGTATATGAAGTATAAGGTCGGTTTTCTAACCATTCTAAGTGTTCTTTCCACATCACGAGAGCCTTGCCTATATTGCCACTATCCAATGTACCACGAATTACCTTTTTGTAATTGCTCACAAAATCTTTATGCTTACGCGCAAATACAAACAGCCTGTATTGTTTTTCAATCCATTTACCAAAAAAAGCATAGATAATTCCTAAAATCCCTAATAGTCCTAATAAATACCCCAATATCTTCGGATAATTCACTTGTTGCTGTAAGGGCATCAATTTTGTATCAGTCTTGAGCATCAGCGAATCTGTACTTGTCCTTATCAGTTCTCTCAGAAAAACTGAATCCAATGGCGCAAATACAGCTGTACAATCCCGTTTACCTAAGATGTAAACAGGCAAATTGAATTTCTGGGTTTTATTAATGTCAAAAGTAACTAAGGTATAAACCACGCTGTCAAGGCTTCGGTTATTGGTAGTATTGGTGGTAAAATAGTTTCTTCTTATCAGTTCAAAAGGATAAAAATTATAGGCAGTATCCGGAAAAAACACTTCGTCAGAGGGAGAATGATAGTAACTTAATGCGTAATCAAATGGTCGGCCTAACTCAACACTATCGGTCAGAAATCGCCCGATTGGCTTCTGGGCATAGGCCTTATTGAACGTCAATCCGACAAAAATCAGTATTCCACTACAGACTATACGAATAGCAGCGGTAAAACTGATTTTATAAGATACGCAATAAGGCATTGTTTTATTTTCTTACTCTAAACAATTGTATAAGTTTTAACACATAATCTTCTCTTGAATCAATAGCCAGATAATTAGCATTGTGCTGTTTACATAGCTTTTCCAGTCGTATCTGATTATCTTCAAACATCTCTTTCATCTCTTTTTTAAAAGTAGGCGAAGAGGTGTTGAGCCAGACTGTCCGCTTACTCTCTTTATCCAGTACCGGAATAATACCCAGGCTCGGGAGTTTTATTTCTCTTTGGTCGTAGATATGTATTACTACTAAATCATGCTTACGAGCCAAGGCTTTCAGATTATGTTCGTAGTCTTTATCTAAAAAATCGGAAATTAAAAACACGACACTTCGGCGTTTCAGAATATTAAGCGCAAAGCCTATGGCAGCAGGAATATTGGTTAGCTGCGATAATGGCTTCATTTTAAACAAGCTCAATATAATTTCATAGCCGTGTTTTAAGCCATTGGCAGGTTTAAAATACAGTTCTTTCTGGTCGGAGAAGCAATATAAGCCCACATGCCCGGCCTCTTTAATGGCTGAAAGAGACAGTACTCCACAAATCTCTTTAGCTGTGTCTAACTTTAGTCGGCCATTGTTTCCTACCTCCTGCGAGGCACTTACATCAAGCATAAAAAAGACTGTTTGCTCTTTTTCTTCCTTAAAAATCTTCACATAAGCTCCATGACCTTTGGCAGTAGTAATCCAGTCGATAGTTCTTACATCATCGCCATACTGATAGGTACGTAAGTCGCTAAACTCCAGACCGGAGCCTTTGAAAACCGAACGAAAGTTGCCGTGCATCTGTGAATCTACAGCCTTACGGATTTTTATTTCGTACTTGTTGAGTTTAGAAATTATATCTTCTACCACCTTAATTCGCTGAATTTTTAGGGAGATTAACAAACTTTAACGTATTCAATCTCTTATTTTTTTCCGTAATTTGTTCTTTAATCTAAGAGTATGCTTAAAAATTATGATTCGACCTCCAAAGTCATCTTTTTTAGCTATACTTCGTTGCACTTTTTCGATGTAGCTGCCGCTTCGGCGGTCCGATGGCTACATCTGCAAAGTGCGCCCGCGCGGCGTCCGCTTGTCTATCTAAAAAATCTGTACTTTTCGGTCAGAAAAATAAAATTTAAACATACTCTAAAACGAAGATAAAGTGAAAATACTGACAAAAAAAATATTCTTGCATTTAGCCATTATTTCAACACTTATTTCGTGCATAGGAGACCCCACTCCTCCCGATGGTGTGATTGATGTAAACACAATGGCAAAAATTTTAGCAGATATTCATTTGACAGAGGCTAAAGTCAATCGTTTGAGTTTTCAGGCTTATGATTCTACCCGTGTGGTTTATTTAGAATTTGAACGTAGAATTATGGCTAAATACAAAGTAGATACTGCTAACTATAAAGCGAGTTACAGATTCTATGTACAGAACCCCGAACTGATGGTAAAAGTATATGAAGAGACGCTGAATATTCTGGACGAGAAGAAAAAGAACAAACAAATTAAAACGGATTGATAACCGTAAACAACCACAAGTAGATGCCAAAAGAAAACCTTGTTATTATCCCGACCTACAACGAAATTGAGAATATTGAAGCTATTATCAGAAAAGTGATGCATCTGGACGAAAGGTTTGATGTACTGATTATTGATGATGGCTCGCCCGATGGAACTGCCCTTAAAGTAAAAGAAATTCAGGAAGAATATCCGAATGAACTACATCTGATAGAGCGCAGTGGTAAATTAGGGTTAGGTACGGCCTATATTCATGGTTTTAAGTGGGCAATAGAGCAAGGTTATGAGTTTATCTATGAAATGGATGCCGATTTTTCGCATAATCCTGAAGATCTGATACGTTTGTATAAAGCCTGCAAAATAGATGGTTTTGATGTGGCTGTGGGTTCGAGATACATTAAGGGAGTAAATGTAGTAAACTGGCCTATGGGACGTGTGCTGATGTCTTATTTTGCCGGAGTTTATGTAAGGTTTATTACAGGCATGAAAATTATGGATCCTACTGCCGGATTTATCTGCTACCGTAGAGAGGTATTAAAAACTATTCCGCTCGACAAAATTGTTTTTGTGGGCTATGCCTTTCAGATAGAAATGAAATTCAATGCGTTTCTTTATAAATTTACTATAACCGAAGTACCTATTATTTTTACTGACCGCACCAAAGGTGTATCCAAAATGTCGACCAAGATTTTCAGAGAAGCCGTTTTTGGTGTAGTGATGATGAAAATCTGGAGTTGGTTCAAGAGTTTTAAAAGATAAAACACTACACAATTCCCATTTGCTTCATCAGAAACAGCGCATTCATGTTTTGAGTAACCCCTGGTCGTAATTTATAATCAAAAGTCATTTTATCGCCTTTAATAATAATTTCAAAGCAGATATTCTTCATCTTTTCAGGATATTTTGCTGCCATATTCGTCAGGTCTAAGTCATGGGTAGCAATCAGACCAAAAGCTGTTTTATAGTGAATTAGTTTCTCTAAAAACAATTCTGAACCTTGTAGTTTGTCTTTTGAGTTGGTTCCTTTCAACAGCTCATCTAAAATCACAAATATTTCTTTGCCTGTTTCAAGTAGTTTTACCACATGTTGCAAACGCAATAGTTCGGCATGAAAATATGATTCTCCTTCATCTATTGAATCGGTAATGCGCATACAGGTATAGACCTGAATCGGTTTAAAGATAAATTGTTCTGCACGCACCCTTGCTCCGAGCATAGCCAATATAAAGTTTGAACCAACAGCACGCAGAAAAGTACTTTTACCTGCCATATTAGCTCCTGTTACAATAAATAGCTGCTCGCCTTTATTTATCTTAAAATCGTTGTTGACACTTTTGCCTTTTTTCAGCAATGGATGCCCTAATTGCGTGGTATCTAAAATAACCGTATCTGAAACCTGGGGAACAGTATAAGATTGATTGGCAAAGTCATAGCAGGCAATACCTACCAATACTTCCCACTCATGTAAGATGGTAAATGCCTGTAATAGTGCTTCGCTGTATTGTCTTTTCCAAACCTCAAAACGGTGAGCACATTGGTAATCCCATAAGAAAAAAGCATTGAGAACAGGGGCAAAAAAGCTATTTCTGATAGCAAAATAAGCCGAAATAGTAGCTAATTTCTGAATGGCAGTAGAAATATACGAAGGATTAGTTAAGGTATCTTTCCGGCTTTTCAATATAGGTGCTTTAAACGCCTCTTTTTCTATCAACTGAAATAGCTGGCTATATCTTTGCAGGTTAGGCGTATTCTTACTGATATTCAGGTATAAGGCATTTAATTTCTTGCGGTTAACAAAAGAGAAGACCGATTGTAGAATTAAGGTCAATAACCATATTCTGAAGTTAATGACATCGAAAATCCAGAGCCCTAAAATGACGGCATTGATACCGGGTACTAACCACAACAGGAATTTAAGTTTTCCCATTAAATCTACGTCTTCACTTTTCAGCCATTTGAGTAGTTCCCGATATTTGGTTTCATCTTTTTCTAACAAATTTCCTGTGGCTAAAAAATCTACCCGCCAGTCAATTTTATGACTTAATTCTAAGATAGCCTCTTGTCTGGCCTCAATCATCTCTTTAGTCAGAAAAGGGAATTTCAATTGCTGCGCCAAGGTGTCGCTACCTGATTGGGTAATGCTTCTGTTTAATAACTGAAAAATGGAATAATTACCGAAAATATCTAAATCATGAGAAAAAAAATGGGTTTTATCTTCATACGCTTTTCCATTCCCAAATTGGTCGTAAACGCCATCTGCCGCTAAAACTTCTTTCTCACAAACCTGCAACATCGATTCATGGTATTGAATCTTTTCGATAATCCGCTGGTGGTAATTAACAAAAAAGAAGAAAGTGGCTAAAACTACTAAAGCACTACTGAGAAGCAAGGCAGAAGACCCGTCTCTGATAATAATAAAGAGAATATATGCCTCAACGATAGCTAAAAACAGCCGTAAGTAAGAAATAAGATTAGCAATGGATTTGTTTTTTGTTATAAATGCGGTAGCATCGCCTGCAATACGCTGATAGCTCATAATTTTGTTTTTGAGGGTTGTCTCTATGAGCTTTCACCGAATGAATTCGGTGGCTAAAATAACAAAGGAATAATTTTATAAGTGTAAAGCGGACTTAAGTCCGCTTATGTAAGAAAAAATACCTTTGTTATCTTAGACGGCGAATTCATTCGCTGATACTTAAGGAGTCAAATTAAAATACTATACAAGTCTTATTAAAGTAATACTTCCTACTAACCAAAAAAGTTCTACTCATCAAGAATATTTTCTTCTACCGAAGATTGTTTGCCCCCGTGCATAATATCTACTATTTCTTTGATATTATAAACCGAACGATTATAGCGATTACTCAGAAGGATAATAACGAAATCTTCACGCAAGTCAAAAAACATGATGGTATTATAACCTTTCCACCAGCCTGTGTGGTAAATATAGTCGGTCTGCTGTTTGGCATTTACCCATAGCCTGAATCCGTAACCGTAGTTTCGCAAGCCCGGATGTTCAAAGCTACGCGGCAAAACCATTTCTTTGAACGACTCTTTGGTAATGAGTGTATTATTCTTTAAAGCGGTATAATATTTCAACAAATCTTCAACTGTTGAATATACCCCTTTATCGCCTGTTATATCATCGTAATAATCTTTCGGCAGGCGTTGTCCGAACTGATAACCATAGGTACGATTGATATTGATAGAATCATTTTTAGTAGTAGCAATGAACGAATTTTTCATACCGATGGGTAAGAAAATATTTTCACGCATGTATTCATCAAACGATTTACCTGAAACTTTCTCTACCAAAGCGGCCAGAATAGCGAAATTGGTATTGTTATAGCTGAAGAAGTGGTCGGGTAAATTAAATATAGGTGGTACAGGTTGTGCTTTGGCAAACCATTGCATCATGTTCTGGTTGGTCGGGTAGATTTTCTCACCTCTTACCATTTTATCAAAAGTGTATTGGTAAAACGGCAAACCCGAACGGTGGCAAAGCAAACTGCGTATGGTTACACCATCGTAAGGAAAATCAGGGAAATAATCTTTTACAGTATTGTCTAAGCCTAATTTGCCTTGTTCGGTCAGTTTCATCACTGCCACTGCCGTAAAGGTTTTAGATAATGAAGCTAACTGAAATTTTGACTGCAAACCATTGCGGATGGTGTCTTTAAAATTGGCATAACCAAAGGCTTTTTCATACACAATCACATCTTTCTGTGCAATCAGCACATTGCCGTTGAATCCTTGCGCTAATTTCTTTTGCATTACCTCGTCAATCAAAGCTGCTTTAATATCAGCCTTAATGTCTTTTCTGATTCTTTCCTCCTTTCTTTTCAATTCGGCACTATCTACTACCGCAACAGATGACTCGGCTGAGTCAGCAGTTTTGTTTTGGCATGAAAAATTGAGAATAACACAGAAGAAAGCAAAAATATATAGAGACAAACGCATTTTTAAGAACCCAGTAAATAAGATTAATATACGATTTAAAAAATCGTTCTCTACCAACGTTAATTCCCTCTTACGTACTGCAAGATGATAATCATAAAAGAAGTGAAAACTACACTACAAATGATTTTCAGAATCGTAATAAGGAAAAAAGCAAAACCACCTGCTTCTACAAAAAACAAAGTTGAGTGATGAATTAAAGTCAGAATTGCTACATAACGAACAAAGCGTTCGGCACCCATATCTTTCAGAGATATAACGATTTCGTTTTCAATACCTTTTGTCGGAAAAAGGAATTTTATAATGTATCCTCTCAGATAACCCACAAGCACACTTGCTGACGCATGTACTCCCGCAGTATTATAGAAAATATCAACTAACAATCCGGTAAGGAAACTTATGAGTATAACCCATACAGGCGGAATCTCGTCAGGCAATAATAAGATACAGGCAATATAAACGAAGCAAAAAGCCACATCAAAAAATACAAAATTGCGAAGCACCACAATTTGCAACAACAAATAAATAAAAAAGGTAACTACTAACCGTATGACCGTCTGTGAATTCATTTATAGTCCGGGGTATGATTAACATAGAATATGCAATGTCTGCCTATTCTATGATTGTCTGAATCTTATTTTTTAACTTCAACTTTAGTACTTTCTTCCAATTTCTCCTGTTCGTTTTTCAACTTATTGTTAACCACATATACATAAGAAATATTCTGAAAATCGGTTGCTAACTCCACTTCAATATCAAAAAAGGCCTGGTCTTGCTTGGCGCTTAGTTTACGTATTTTTCCAACCATTGTTCCTGACGGAAAAATAACGTTCTGTTCAGAGGTCATTACCGAGTCGCCTTGCTTGATAGGTTTAAATCTATCAATAGTGGTCAGGTCAATTACTCTTGGGTTTAGTCCACCCCATTTGGCAATTCCTAAAGCCTTATCGCTTTTGTCTCGCAATGCTTTATTCTTAACTTCACTTGAAACATTGAAGTCGGCATGAAGAATTGAATACACCCGTGAAAAATGGTCTGAACACTGCATCACTTGTCCTACTACTCCTTGCGGACAAATAACACCCATACCGGGCTCAATGCCATCTAATTTACCTTTATCAATTGTCAGGTAGTTTTTCGACAGATTAACCGTATTGTTCACTACTTTAGCAACCTTAAATTCAAATCGCTGAGCAAAAGCCGAATCTACCTTATAGTAATCTCCTTCACGGCCCTTCAGTTGTTGCATAGCTGTTACTGCTTTTTTCAATTCAGCATTTTCCTTTACCAACTGTTCGTTTACATTGCCTAAGTTCATGTAACTCTTTACATAATTAGAGGCTTCGAGGGTTTTGGCAGCGTAGTAGTTTGAAGTATTAAAAAACGACACCTCCCAGTAATAGTCGTTTTTAACTATTAACCAGAAACTAATCAATTCTAAAATCACAAACAATAGGAAATTTCGTATCCGAAATATTAAACGGAAGAGTTGCGACATAAGTCTTTATGGATTGAAACTACAAGTAACAAGTTATAAGAATACAACTTGTTACTTGTAGTTTGAAGCTTATTAAATCTACTGAACAATAACAGCTCTATATTTTTCTATATTTTTCAAAACCTCTCCGGTTCCACGCACCACTGCACGAAGTGGATCATCAGCTACGTGAATCGGCAGTTTTGTTTTAATAGCCAAACGCTTGTCTAAGCCATGTAATAAAGCTCCACCACCTGTCAGGTAAATACCATTCTCGTAAATATCGGCTGAAAGCTCCGGTGGAGACATTTCAAGTGCACGCATGATAGCCTCTTCAATCTTAGAAATAGACTTATCTAATGCGTAGGCAATTTCGCTATAAGTAACTTTAATTTCTTTCGGAATACCAGTCATCAAGTCACGGCCACGGATTTCAATATCAGCCGGAGGATTATCTAAATCAGGTAATGCCGCACCTACCTGAATCTTGATAAACTCTGCCGAACGCTCACCAATCAACAAGTTATGTTCACGACGCATATAGTCCACTATATCTCTTGTAAACAAGTCTCCTGCAATACGAATAGAGGCCTCACACACAATACCCGAAAGCGCAATAACGGCAATCTCTGTAGTACCACCGCCAATATCAGCAATCATAGACCCATTTGGTTGCTCAATATCAATGCCAATTCCGATGGCTGCTGCAATAGGCTCATGCACCATATATACCTCTTTTGCACCTGCGTGCTCACACGAATCTTTTACTGCACGTTTTTCTACCTCGGTAATACCAGAAGGAATACAAACTACCATGCGGTGCGATGGTGAGAAAAACCAGTTACGACCGGTTTCAATCATTTTAATCATCCCACGAATCATTAATTCGGCAGCGGTAAAGTCGGCAATTACACCATCTTTAAGAGGGCGGATAGTTTTTATATTTTCATTCGTTTTTTCATGCATTTGCATTGCTTTGTGTCCTATCGCCAACACTTTTCCGGTAATTTTGTCCAAAGCAATAATAGAAGGTTCATCTACCACAATCTGGTCCTTGTAGATAATAAGGGTATTTGCCGTACCCAAGTCAATCGCGATGTCACTCGTGAGAAAGTTAAACAATCCAGCCATATCGAGCTTTATGAGTTAATGAGTTTTTTAAATTTGCCCGCAAATTTACAATTATTATTTGCAAAGTTTTGTGAAAAATAAATTTTTTACTTTTTAATTGGCCGAATAGTATAAATAAATTCATTGAAATCTTGCCCTATTTTACTTTGGGAGGTTTTTTTTGAATTTTTATAAGAAATTAAAATTTGCAAATAGTTTTGCCTCTTAAACTATACTTTGGTTATGATTGTAATTTTGCACAAATGTTATAACAAAATACCTTTTCATTTGTTTAAAGGCATGGCAAATGCGACGGTTTTTATTGGTTATATCGAACCTGTTTAAACTTATTTCTTTAGACTACGAATGGCTATTTTTCACTGCGTGGCAGCCGATCATATTTCGCTTATTTATTTCGTCCGTAGCGCTGCTACGCCAGTTCCACTGCGGACTCAACAAATAATCTTATCTGATTAAAAAATTGCCGCGCGGCGTCCGCTCATTCTCGTTACTAAACAAAAAGTTTAAACAGGTTCATCAACAAACTATTCATGCTTTTAAACAAAGTTTGTTGTAAAATCCTATATTTGCCTCATTATGGGAATTCGTTCAATTTTAAGTAAACCATTGGCTGCTTATATAGTGGCTCAACAAAAAAAATGGATCGCCCGCCCGGCACAAGTACAAGCTGAATGGCGACAAAAACTCGTTGAACAGGCAGGCAATACTACCTTTGGCAAAGACCATCATTTTAAAGATATCCGGTCTTATGAAGATTACAAACAGGCTATTCCTGTGCGTGATTATGAAGACGTCAAAAACTACATCGAACAGATTTTAGATGGCAAAGAAGATGTGTTATGGCCGGGTAAGCCTTTATATTTTGCCAAAACTTCAGGCACCACTTCAGGCACAAAATACATTCCTATCTCTAAAGACTCTATTCATAACCATATTGATTCGGCCAGGAATGCCTTGCTCAACTATGTGCACGAAACAGGTAAATCAGGTTTTTTAGACCATAAAATGATTTTCCTATCCGGTAGCCCCGAACTCAAGCAAAAACATGGAATCAATATCGGACGCCTATCCGGTATTTCTATGCACCATGTACCTGCTTATCTGCAAAGTAACCGACTACCTTCTTATGAGACCAATTGCATAGAAGACTGGGAAGAAAAACTGGAAAAAATCATTGACGAAACCATTAATCAACCCATGAGTCTTATTTCGGGAATTCCACCGTGGGTACAGATGTATTTTGATAGAATTCAGGCACGCACAGACAAAAAAATAAAAGATGTATTCCCGACATTTGAGTTATTTGTTTATGGCGGTGTGAACTTTGAACCTTATAGGGCTAAATTATTTGAATCAATCGGCAAATCTGTCAATTCAATAGAATTATATCCTGCGTCAGAAGGTTTCTTTGCCTATCAGAATGAGCAGGACGATTCGGGTATGCTATTGTTATTAAATACAGGAATCTTCTATGAATTTATTCCTGCAGAAGAGTATTTCAGCGAAAAACCTACCCGATTGAGTATTGAGCAGGTAGAACTGGGGAAAAATTATGCATTGATTATTAATAATAATGCAGGCTTGTGGAGCTATTCAATTGGCGATACTGTGAAGTTTGTTTCGCTTGACCCTTACAAGGTTATTGTATCAGGCAGAATTAAACATTTTATTTCAGCTTTTGGCGAACATGTGATTGGGGAAGAAGTAGAAAAAGCCATGAAATATGCCTGCGAACGCCATCCGGAAGTAGAGGTAGTAGAATTTACGGTAGCGCCTATGGTAACAGCAGCCGAAGGATTACCTTATCATGAATGGCTGGTTGAGTTTGCGACACCTCCAAAAGATATAGAGCAATTTGCCGAAGATTTAGACAAAAAAATGACTGAACTCAATGTCTATTATGACGACCTCATCACGGGTAGCATTCTCAGACGATTAGTCATTACATCCTTGAAAAGAGATGCTTTTATCAACTATATGCGTTCGCAAGGAAAACTTGGTGGGCAAAACAAAGTACCTCGTTTATCAAATGACCGGAAAATTGCAGATGAATTGGGTAAGATGTGTTTATAGTTTTTTTAACCACGAAGTAACCCGGAGTCCATCAAGGAGGTGCACGGAGTTATAGTTTACTACTCTTTTGAACTCAGTGCCAGACTCCGTGTTACTCCGTGGTAAGAATTTCATGAACATTTTTTCATAATTTCACGTTGGAAAATCAACGAACATTGCATCAACAAACATGAAAGTCGAACAAATCTACACGGGCTGTCTGGCACAAGGCGCCTATTATATTGAATCAGACGGAGAAGCTGCCATTATTGACCCGTTACGAGAAGTAAATACTTATATCAATAAAGCAAAGAAAAACGGGGCTACTGTCAAATACATTTTTGAGACCCATTTTCATGCAGATTTTGTTTCTGGTCATGTCGAGCTTTCGCAAAAAACCAATGCCCCTATCGTATATGGTCCTCATGCTAACCCTGCCTTTGAGAGTATTATTGCAACTGATGAACAGGTGTTTGAAGTAGGCAAAATCAAAATAAAAGTTCTGCATACGCCCGGGCATACAATGGAATCTTCCTGCTATTTATTGTTTGATGAGAATGGAAAAGAATACTGTATTTTCACAGGCGATACGTTGTTCATTGGCGATGTAGGCCGCCCTGACCTTGCACAGAAATCAAATCTGACCGTGCAGGATTTAGCAGGCTATTTGTATGACTCTTTAAGAAGTAAAATTCTGCCTCTACCCAACCATATCATTGTCTATCCGGCTCATGGCGCAGGTTCGGCTTGTGGCAAGAATATGAGTAAAGAAACTTTCGATTCGTTAGGGCATCAGAAAGAGGTAAACTATGCGTTGCAGGAACAAAGCAAAGAAGATTTTATCAAAGCCGTAACTGATGGGTTAACACCCCCACCCTATTATTTTCCGAAAAACGTACAACTGAACAAAACAGGCTCTGCCAGTTTAGAGAGTGTGATGGAGTCTGGTCTTCAGGCACTTTCACCAGAGGCTTTTGAAGTAGCAGCCAATGAAACCGGAGCCATCATTTTAGATACACGTCCGGCTTCTGACTTTAAAGATGGCTTTATACCTAATAGCATCAATATTGGTATTAAAGGTGATTTTGCTCCCTGGGTCGGTACGCTTATTACAGATATTCAGCAACCTATTCTCTTTGTAGCAGATGCAGGTCTGGAAACAGAAGTAATTACCCGTTTATCAAGAGTAGGTTATGATAATATCTTAGGATATTTAGCCGGAGGAATAGAAGCATGGAAAGCGGCAGGAAAAGAGACAGATAGTATTGAATCTATCTCTCCGCAAGAATTTCGTAAAATCTACATTGAGGGAGATGTTACAGTAATAGATGTTCGTAAAAATACAGAATTTGAGGCCGAACATTTAGTAAATGCCGAAAACATACCTTTAGCATACATCAGTGAAAATATGGCCGGATTCTCAAAGAAAGCTACTAATTATATTCATTGTGCAGGAGGCTATCGCTCTATGATTGCAGCCTCAATCTTAAAATCAAGAGGTTTCGATAATGTAGTGAATGTCGAGGGCGGTATAGGTGCCATCAAGCAGCATTTACCTACGTCCGACCTGGTTTCTTCTTATTAAAAATAAGGCACCTATACTCTTCTTTTGTATAAGTGCCTTTTTCTTATCCTCTCAAATTTCCTCTTAGCTAAAACTTCTACCGTTTATCGAAATATTGATACATATTACTGCATATACACATACTTTTGTCTATTAGAACAATTTGGGTACTATTATATTTAAACCTAAGCGTCAAACTGCTGTTTATTTTATATCCTGAACCCATTTTATCAGCTTTGAACTCTAATTAACTATACCGTTTTATAACTTATGTTACAATTTTTGAAATACGTCTTTGCGACAATCGTTGGGCTATTCTTGTTTTTCGTGGTTTGTTTCTTCATTTTAGTAGGTATTGGCTCTATCATGTCGAGTGCTGATGAAAAAACTTTTGTGTCAAAAAACTCTGTTCTAAAAATAGACCTTAATCAAGTAATTACAGAAAACATTCCTCAGAAAGACCCATTCACTGAACTGCTGTCAGGTGGTCGTGGTCCCGGTCGATTGGGCTTACCTCAAATCAAAGAAGCCATTGCGAATGCCAAGCTCGACCCGAATATCAAGGGTATTTACCTACACGCCGAGTATCCGGCTGCAGGTTTTGCTACTTTAGAAGAAATCAGAAGTTATCTGATTGATTTCAAGAAATCTAAAAAGTTTGTGTATTCGTATGCTGAAATCATGTCTGAAGGCTCGGTTTATCTATCTTCAGTAGCGGATAAAAGTTATTTAACCCCAAGTGGCGGATTAGATTTTAATGGTTTGAACGCCAAATATACTTTTATGAAAGGCTTGTTTGAAAAAATTGGCGTAAAACCTGAGATTTTCAGAGTAGGTGAATATAAAAGTGCCGTTGAGCCATTTTTCAGAACCAATATGAGCGATGCCAACCGTGAGCAGACTCAATCGTTTATCAACGACATTGCAGCACGCTTCTATGGTGATATTTCACAGGCAAGAAATATCCCGATGACAGACCTGAACAATATACTGAATGGCGCTTTAATTCAAGAACCCGGTGATGCTGTAAAATATAAACTGATTACAAACACAGGCTACTGGGATGAGTTTGAGCAGGCACTCCGCCATGAGATAGGTTTAGAGAAAGACAAGAAAATTGACTATGTTACGCTAAATAAATATCTGAAAGCTGAAAAATATGTAAAAGAAGGCAGTCTTTCTAAAAGAATTGCCGTGATTGTAGGCGAAGGTGATATTGTAACAGGCGAAGGCGAAGAAGGGAGTATCGGCTCTGATAAAATCGTAAAAGAATTACAAAAGGCACGTAACGATTCAAAAGTAAAAGCCATTGTATTAAGAATCAACTCGGGTGGTGGTAGCTCACTGGCATCTGATGTGATGTGGAGAGAAGTTGAACTAACCAAGAAAGTAAAACCTGTGATTGCCTCTATGGGTGATTATGCGGCTTCGGGTGGTTATTATATGGCCATGTCGTGCGATACGATTGTGGCTCGTCCGACTACTATTACCGGTTCTATCGGTATTTTCGGAATGATTTTCAATGTTGAAACCCTGATGAACCAGAAATTAGGCATTACTTTCGATGCTGTGGGTTCACATAAATTCTCTGATTTCCCATCGGCTACACGTACCATGAGCGATGCCGAAAAAATGAAGATTCAGAACAGTGTCAATCATGGCTACGAAACGTTTACAGCCAAAGCAGCCAAAGGCCGCCGCATGAGTGTAGAGCAATTAAAATCTCTTGCAGGTGGTAGAGTATGGACAGGCACGCAGGCCAAAGCCAATGGCTTAGTTGATGTACTGGGTGGTTTAGACGATGCCATTAAGATTGCGGCCAAAAAAGCTAAACTAAAAGATGATGAGTATCGAGTAAAATATTATCCGATTCAGAAATCAGGTTTTGCAGCAATATTCGATAAGTTTGGTAAAGACCAGGAAGAAGAAAAAGTAAGGGCATATTTAGGTAGCCTTGCCCCATTTGCCAAGCAAATAAAAACGCTTCAAAGCATGGATAAACTACAGGCCAGAATGCCGTTTGAATTGGAGATAAAATAATTATACAGAGATGGGCCAAGCATAAGCCCAGACAATAAAACCACAAGAAGAGAGAAAAAAGTGCTACCTTTGCGCTTTATTCTCTCTTCTTTTTTTGTAGCTGTTGCTTACAAAAGAGAAAAAATACAATCAATTATGATTGTCTGAATTAGAAAACAGTATGAAACTCACCGAAGCAAAATTTGTTCAAAGCGCCTCTGATTACCGCAAAAGCCCTAAGCCTTTGTTGCCTGAATATGCCTTTATCGGCCGGTCAAATGTGGGCAAATCGTCTTTGATTAATATGCTCACAGCTAATAAAAACTTAGCCAAAACCTCTCAGACCCCCGGTAAAACACAGTTGATTAACCACTTCATAATCAATAATAACTGGTTCTTGGTAGATTTGCCCGGCTACGGTTTTGCCAAAGCACCCAAAGCCGAGCGTGAAAAATGGGATAAGATGATATGGGATTATCTCGCAAACAGAGAAAACCTGATGTGCGTATTTGTGCTGATTGATATACGCATTGAACCACAGACAGTTGATTTGAACTTTATTGATGCGTTGGGCGAAAAAGGCATTCCTTTCTATCTTATATTTACCAAAGCTGATAAAGTAGGCAAAGTTACAGCAGAGCAAAACATTGATTTATTTAAAAAAACAATGCTAATGACCTGGAGCAAGGTTCCTCCTTATTTTGTTACTTCTTCTGAAAAAAGAATAGGCCGTGAAGAATTATTGAAAGCAATAGATGACTTAAATCAGTCTTTTAAAAAATAATTTATAATTTTGCACTTGTATGAATCGTTGATTAGCAAAGCTATCAGTGTAAGAAACGGTTTAAGTCAATCTTAATTTAGTTCAAAATGTCTATTTTTCACAAATACTGCGTTACTAAAATCCTCATTTAGCTCTGCTAAACTGCGGTTTTAGTTCCTTGTCTTTGCAAAAAATAGCTCATTTTGATTCTAAAAATTTAACTTAAACCGTTTCTAAATTTATCCAACAATTTACCAAACTGGCAAGACCATTGCCACTCATAAAGCTTACTTTATTTATCAGATGGAATTATTAAGAGACATTGCCCATATCTCGGGAAAAAGTGGATTGTATAAAATTTTAAAGCCTGGTCGTGGTGGCGTAATCGTAGAAACGCTTGACGATAAGAAACAACGTGAAATGGTAAGTGCCAATGCACGTGTTTCTGTTTTAAAAGATATTTCGATTTATACCGAAGACCAGAACAAATCTATCCCGCTTTCAGATATTTTCCTGAAAATCCGTGAATTACACGGCGAAACGGTGGAAGATGGTTATAAAAACTTTTCAAACAATCAGTTCTTTGATTTCTTTGCACAGATAATGCCTGATTTTGACCGTCAGAAGGTATATCCATCAGACATTAAGAAAATCATTGGCTGGTACAATGTGCTGTCAAAATACATGCCGGAAGTATTCACTGCTCCTGCGGCAGAAGAAGCAACTGAACCAGTAGCGGAAGAAACAAAAGCAGAAGCCTGAAATACCTGACTCTTTATATAGTCCCTGATTGGATAACTCATTCAATCAGGGATTTTTTGTTTAGGCTTAGGTGCTTGTATTTACCTGTTATAAAACTTTAGCACTTTTTTTTAGTGGTTTTGCTGTTACCTTTGTGTAAAAGTATGCGAACGGGACATTCGCACCACAATGAAATTATGAACCGTATTCTTATTACAGGTGCTAACGGACTGCTGGGAAGCGCCACTGCTAAAAGATTTGTAGAGGCAGGATTTGAAGTACTGGCCTTGTGCCGTGCAGGAAGCGACTTATCTGCACTTAAAGATATTGCCTCAAAAATAACCATCGTTGAAGGAGACATATTAGACATTGTTTCTTTAGAGCAGGTATTAGATAGGGTTGATTGGGTAGTTCATTCGGCTGCTGTAGTGTCTTATGCCCCTAAAGACAAAGACCGGATGTACAAGACCAACGTAGAAGGTACAGCCAATGTAGTAAATGTGTGTTTGATGAAAGGAGTAAAAAAACTTTGTCATATCAGTTCTATTGCTGCTTTGGGCAAACCCAATGTACCGTTGAAATTATCTGCTGTTGATACCGTTATTGACGAAGACCAGAAGTGGGAAGACTCTCCTGTTAATTCAAACTACGCCAAAACCAAGTATCTTTCTGAATTAGAAGTTTGGCGGGGTAAAGCTGAAGGGCTACCTGTGGTGATTGTTAATCCGTCGGTTATTTTAGGAGAAAGTGACTGGACTAAAAGTAGTACCCAGCTTTTTAAATATGCCTATGACGAGCATCGGTTTTATAGCGAAGGCAATATGAACTATGTAGATGTAAAAGATGTCATTGAGGCCATTTATCAGCTAATGATTTCAGATATTGAAGGTGAAAGATTTATCTTAAACGGTGGCACTGTAAGCTATAGGGAGTTCTTTGAAAAAGTTGCTAAACTGTTTAATAAAAAACCTCCCAGACAGAAGGTTTCACCTGTATTAACTGAAATTATCTGGCGCATTGAAGCCGTCAGGTCTTTTATTACCGGAAAAGCACCACTTATTACCAAAGAAACAGCCAAAAACTCATTGATGAAGTTTATTTATAAAAACGATAAAATTCTTCAATCTCTCCAGTTTAAGTTTACCGATTTCGACGAAACCATTCGGCGCGTAAGTATGTTTTTATTAAAGAATCATTGATTTTTTTTAGTAGAATAACGTATAATAGTCGCTCTTATCAGCACTGACAGCCTACAGAAATTTATTGGAAGAAATCCTTGACATTTGCTAAAAAATACTTATATTGAATCATAATTAAGAGAAATATTTGTGTGGGATTGCGTGCTTTTAATTGAAAACACTTTAAAATCTTTATTTAAAGCGGTTTATAAAAAATTAAGACCGCCCCGAGCAGATAATATAATTACCGTCCTATGGTAGGGCCGTAAAAACTTTGGGTAATCTTACATGCAACACGAATTCAGCGACCGATTCGAAAACTTCGATGACGCAGATGTAAAAGCTACTGTTGAACGTTTTGAAGGAATGCTCAAAAGCCAAGAAACGGTCTTCTTCGATGAAGAAACCTATGAACAACTATCTGAGTACTATCTTCTGACCGGAAAATGGGAGATGGCTATGCAAGCCTGTCAAATGGGACTTCAACAGTATCCCTACTCACTTGACCTCCTTCTGGACCAAGCACAGATTCATGCCAATTATGAACAGTTTGACGAAGCGATGGAAGTACTCGACAAAGCATCTACTTTTAATCCGTCTGACAACGAAATCACTTATATGCGAGGGGTTATCTGTAACCTCATGGGTAGTTACGAAGAAGCCATTGAGCATTTAAGAGAAGCCTTGCTGATGTCGGAAGAAAAAGAGTCGGTATATTTTCAACTCGCACAAACGTATCAGAACTGGCAGAAATTTGAAGAGGCGGCCCATTTCTATAAAAAAGCTATCAAGTATCAGTTTAATGAAGAAATAGCTTTTTATGAACTGGTTTTTTGCCTAGAGCAACTTAGTAAATTAGACGAAAACGTATCCTACTTTCAGGAGTTAGTCGATAATAACCCTTATTCATACCTTGCCTGGTTTGCTTTGGGTATGGTACACGGCAGGCTGAATAATCATAAAGATGCGGCTTATGCTTACGATTATTCGGTAACTATCAATGAAAAATTTGCTTCGGGTTGGTTCAATCTGGCATATACTTATATTAATCTGGAAAACCATCTGGATGCCAAAGAATGTTACCTGAATGTATTGAAGAATGAAAAACCTACGGCTGAGGTTTATACGCATCTTGGCGTAGCCTGTGAGAAACTGGAACAATATGAAGAAGCCTATAAATACTACAATGAAGCTGTTAATTTAGACGAAACCTGGGACGAAGCCTGGTTTGGTATGGGTTCGGCTTTGTATGAGTTGAATCGTTGGTACGAAAGCATACATTTTTCACAAAAAGCCATCAAACTTAACGAAGGCAATTCAGATTACTGGCTTTTATTAGCTGATACAGAAGCGAAATTGGGAAATTTCTTATCAAGCAATGAGGCTTACAGCCATGCCATGAGACTTGACCCTAAAAACCCCGACATCTGGCTAAGTTGGTCTTTACTTTTCTTCGAGAATGGTGAATATACCAAGGCCTTTGAGATTATGTATGATGCCATTACCGAAATACCGGAAGAAGCAGATTTATATTACCGAGCCGCCGTATATCTGATTTTAGACGGAAGTTTCAACGAAGCATATCAGTATCTTGAATCGGGTTTAACACTTAATTACGATGCGCATACGCAGGTGTATGACTTCTTTCCGAACCTGAATACGCAAAAGGCACTCTTCCGGATTATAGAGCAATACAAATAAAAACAGGGCTTTGAGAAATCTCAAAGCCCTATTTGTTTATAGAATCATTTTTGCCACAAAGTATACTATAACATTTTTCCCTTATCCACCGAATTAACGCCCTTCTTCGATAAGGCTTTTACGCCATAAATCAAATCAGCAAAACGCTCGTCTGTCGTTAATCCTTTTTTGTATCGGCTATATATCTGCTGAATCACTACCGAGTTTTTAAAAAGCCCGAAAACATAGAAATACAGAATGTTCGATACATCTCTCCCACTCTTTTCGGCATAGCGTTCAGCAAATTCCTGACGGGTAAGATTCCCCGGCAGCCATGACAGATTAAATCCTTTTTCAAACATACCATCATTAGCCTCTGCCCAGTAAGATAGCGTAGTACCTAAATCCATTAGTGGATCTCCTACGGTTGTCATTTCCCAATCTAACACTGCTAATATATCAGACCAATCATTGGCATTCAGCACCATATTATCATACTTATAATCATTATGAATCAGCGTGGGTTTACCCTCAGCAGGCAAATGAGTTTTTAGCCAGTTCGCCAGATTATCCAAAGCCGGAATCTCATCTGTCTGCGAAGCCAGATAACGTTTATGCCAGCCCTCTACCTGCCTTTGAATATATCCTTCCGGTTTGCCTATGCTGATTAGCGCAGGCTGTTGCCCGTCTGTTACTTCAATTGCAATGGCATGCAATTCAACCAGATTATCACACAAAGCCTCTGACATTTTTCGCATCATTTCAGGGCTGACATTATCTATTAACTTCGGTGCATCTTTTGCCCGTAGAATAATGCCCTCTACTCTTTCCATGATATAAAACGGGCAGCCCATCACCGCTTCATCTTCAGTAAAAATAACAGGCTTAGGGATTTTTTGATAACCACTCGTTTGTAGCGCACTTAGTATCTTATATTCCCGACCCATATCATGCCCACCTTTAATGTCTTTTGCGCCAAAAGGTGGTCTACGCAAAACATAAGCCTTATTGGCTGTCTTTAGTAGATAAGTAAGGTTAGAATATCCACCAGGAAACTGACTAATTTCAATAACAGACTCAAAATCAGGTAAAGCTGACTTAATAAAATCATTCAGCTTTGCCCTGTCAATTTCTTCACCCTGTCTGATAGTAGTAGGAGAATCTATTTTAATAGCAATCATTGCTTACGCTGGTTGGTGCTCGTTCCTCAATAAATCATTAACCGTTTTCACAGGGTTAAATGTAATGAGCGGTACCTCTACAAAAAGCGTATTCCAGTCTGACATTGCACCATTCCATAGCCCTGGTAATTCCTGTGCTTTCAGGTCTTTGCCACTTTGTGATTTTTGCGTAATAAAGCCTGTCTGTGGGTCACGATAATGCAACAGATTGAATTTATTGCCCTTATAATCTTTTACGGAACATATCAAATCTACCGGATTAAAGTGAGTGGCTTTATCGAAAATTTCTTTTTGTTGCGGATTGCCCAAATCAATCTGCGCCGACTCTACCACCTGTAATGACACTGAACTGTCAGGGTCTTTTGCCCAGAAAGGCCCCCCTCCCGGTTCGCCTACATTTTTTACCATGCCACACAAGCGGATCGGACGATTCAGCTTTCGTTTACAATAATCCATCTTCGCATCAACCGAGTAACTGCCAAACCCATCAGGCGGCAATGTACAGAGTTTGGTTTCAAGAAAATTCAGTATCTCTTTCAGTAGTTTTTCATCTACTTCATCATTATACAATTTTCTCAAGTAAGAAAATATCTTTTCCTGATAGTCTAATAGCAAACCTGCCAATGCCTTTTTGTATAAAATGGTTTTCTTCTTCAATCTGTCAGGCACTACATTATCTACATTTTTAATAAAGATAATATCTGCTTCCTGCTCATTCAGGTTTTCCAGCAATGCCCCGTGCCCGGCAGGACGGAAAAGTAAATCATCACTACCTGTGCGGAACGGGGTATTATCCATATTTACCGCAATAGTATCGGTAGAAGGTTTTTGCTCAGAAAAACTGATGCTATACTTTACCTTATGCTTGGCTTCATAGGTAGGCAAAACCGAATCAATCAATGCTTTAAATCTTTTTCTATGCTCGGGCGAAACTGTAAAATGTAGTTTCACTTTGCCATTACTATTGGCATATTTAGCTCCTTCTACCAGATGCTCTTCTACGGGTGTGCGAGCCGCTTTACCATACTGATGAAAATGCAACAAGCCTTTAGGTAAATTGCCATAGTCTAATCCTTTATCAGTAAGCAGGTACTCTAAAACCGTCTGGTAATCTGCGGATTCTGACCCGATAGATTTGATTAGCTTATCATAAAATGCAAAATCTTTCAGGCGTTCCAGAAATTCATTGACCGATTTATCCAGTTTTCCCTCATCTTTTGCCGAAAACAGGGATTTGAACATGCGGGTAGCTGCTCCTGAGGCGGGCACAAATTTTAATAATTTCAGTTTCTTGGCTCTTTCATCAAAGTATTTGGCATACTTACCTGCCTGTGAGTCAGAGAGTGCGATAATGCCATCGCCAATAGTCGCAGCTTTGATTACATTCAGATACGGAAAACCTTTTTTAAAGTTTTCTATCTGCTGCTCAATAGTTTCGAGGTTTGCCCCACGAACCTTTATTTTGTCAAGGTCTTTTTCGATGAACATAGCACTTGTTGTTTTTATACTTTTGATTGTGATTATTGCGATGTAATTTTACAAAAAATTAGAATCAAGGCAATACTTCGGGGTGATTTATTATGAATAGCATTCTTTCTCTTCTTCAGGCTACCCAACAGGCATCGGCAGGTATCAGAAACTTATCGGGCGAACAAAAAAGCCAGTTATTGAATCAGTTAGCAGTTTTGATTGAAGAATCAAAAGCGTTGATTATGGCTGAAAACAAAAAAGACTTAGACCTGATGGATAAAGCCGACCCCAAATACGACCGTCTGCTATTGAATGAAAATCGGATTCAGAGTTTAGCTGATTCGCTGAGAGAAGTAGCTTTACTACCTGACCCTACAGGCCAGCTATTGCTTGAAAAACACCTTGACAATGGGCTGACTGTTAAAAAAGTAGCCGTTCCAATGGGAGTTGTAGGAGTAATTTACGAATCTCGTCCGAATGTAACCATTGATGTGGCTTCCTTATGCCTACGCTCAGGCAATGCCTGTGTATTAAAAGGTGGCAAAGAAGCCTATTTCTCTAATCAATGTCTGGTGAGTTTAATCCATCAGGCTTTAGAAGAAGCTGGCATAGCCAAAGAGGTAGTATTACTCTTACCTACCGACCGGAAGTTTACAGAAGAATTACTGAAAGCCACCCGTTTTGTAGATATTATTATTCCGAGAGGCTCTGATTCTTTGATACAATATGTCCGTCAGAACTCTCTGATTCCTACCATTGAAACAGGCGCAGGTGTAGTACATACTTATATTGAAAAGACTGCCGATTTAGCCATGGCAAAAGATATTATTGTCAATGCCCGTGTATCCCGCCCGTCAGTATGTAATTCGCTTGATTGTGCCATTGTTGATGAAGCCATCATCAATGATTTTTTACCGATGCTGATTGAGGACTTTCATAAATGGAATGTAGAAGTGTATGCCGATGCCCCTGCCTACGCTGTTTTGGAAAAGGCCGGATATGAAAAACTACATGAAGCCCAACCAGAAGACTTTGGCAAAGAATGGTTAGATTATAAAATATCTGTTAAAACCGTGCATGGCATTGACGAAGCCTTAACGCATATTCAACAATACTCATCCCGACATTCAGAAGCTATTCTGACCGAGAATGAGGCATTAGCTAATCAGTTTTTATCAGAGGTTGATGCAGCGGCTGTTTATCATAACGCCTCTACCCGTTTTACCGATGGTGGTCAGTTTGGTTTGGGTGCTGAAATTGGCATTTCTACGCAGAAACTACATGCCAGAGGGCCTTTTGCCTTAGAAAAATTAGTAACCGAAAAATGGGTGGTAACAGGTAGCGGGCAGGTAAGATGGTAAGATTATGAAAGAAATTTCTTCATAAATAAAGACAAAACCAGACTAAGGGTTGTTATACATAAATAAATCCATAGAAAGTTTTACTTTTGTTCCACACAAACCTATGATCGCTTATGAAGAATTTGCCTGAGCAGTATGCTCATCCTTACCCTTTCGCTTCAAAATTCAAAAAATCTGTTGTTTACTTCTCTATGGAATTTGCCATAGACCAATCATTAAAAACGTATTCGGGTGGACTTGGTTTTCTGGCTGGTTCTCATATGAGAAGCGCCTATGAATTAAAACAAAACCTGATAGGCATAGGTATGTTGTGGAAATACGGGTATTATGACCAGACCCGTAATGCCGATAACAGTATGGCAGTACAGTTTCGGGAGAAAATGTATAGCTTTATTAAAGACACAGGTATCCGCTTTCAGCTTACTATTCAGAACCGCCCGGTCTGGGTTGCGGCTTATTTTCTTCCTCCAAAAACCTTCGGCTCAGTACCTATGTTTTTCCTGACAACCGATACCGAGGGCAACGATAGCTGGGCTCGCTCGTTGTCTTATCATTTATATGATGTAGATTCGTCAATCAAAGTAGCTCAATGTATGATATTGGGTCTTGGAGGCATGAAACTCTTAGACGAACTTAATTATCAGCCTGATATTTATCATTTCAACGAAGCACACGCAGTTTCAGGGGTTTTTCATTTATACAAGAAGCTGGGCAAGGTAGCCGACATCAAAAAACAAGTAGTATTTACTACCCATACCCCTGAGGAAGCGGGTAACGACAAACACGACATCAACCTGCTGGCGAGTATGAATTTCTTTAATGATATTCCTCTGACTGAAATCCGAAAAATTACAGGTATCAAAGACAATATCTTTAATCATTCATTGGTAGCCCTTCGTTTCAGTAAAAAAGCAAATGCGGTTTCAAAATTACACGGCGATGTATCAAGAACCATGTGGAGTGGGCATAGCGGTGTAGCTCCGATTACTCATGTAACCAATGCACAGAACAGCCTTTACTGGGTAGATGAAGAATTAGAAAAAGCACGCAAAAAATCAGACCTCAAGAAAATAGCTACCCGTAAAAAAGAGCTTAAAGCAACGCTATTTAAAACAGTAGCTGACCAGTCGGGGAAATTATTTGACCCCAATGTGCTGACTATTGTATGGGCCAGACGTTTTGCGGCTTATAAAAGACCTGACTTATTGACAAGAGACCGTGAGCGTTTTGAAAGAATTATGCGTAATACCCGTTACCCAATTCAGTTTATCTGGGCGGGCAAGCCTTATCCTTTCGATGGCGGAGCTATCACTATATTTAATCAGTTATATTACCTGAGCCACCTGTTCCCAAATATGGCAGTGCTGACAGGTTATGAGTTAGCTTTATCAAAAACCCTTAAAGATGGGTCTGATGTGTGGCTGAATACCCCAATAGTAACCCGTGAAGCATCAGGTACGAGCGGTATGACTGCTGCCATGAATGCCTCGTTGAATTTCTCAACATTTGACGGTTGGATATGTGAGTTTGCCAATGACCAGAACTCTTTTGTAGTTCCGGTAGCCCCCAGCTACCCTGAATGGGAAAGAGATAATACCGACATCAGCAACTTACTTGATATACTCGAATACAAGATTCTGCCTATGTATTATGATAACCAGGCAGAATGGCAGAAGATGGCTCTCCAAAGCATGAACGATGTAAATGCCTTTTTTGATTCAGACCGAATGGCGACAGAATACTACGAAAAAGTGTATTGATTTGTAATATTTTAATGTAACTGAGAGGTTTTACGACTATATTTTTCGTAAAACCTCTTGCTTTTTTACAAGTGTTTATCTTTGTGCCGTGTATATACATGAAAAATAATTTGGTCGAGTAAATTCGCTGATTGATAGAGAAAATTCGCTATTTAGTTGAACCAATGGCTGAACTTCAGTTGTTTATATATATATTTGTCTTAATATCCTTTTCTAAAGAAAACACAATGTTAGTGCTTAAGAAAAAAATAGCTTTAAAAGTGTATTTTTTATTGATACTAATGTTCTGTTTTATTTGCAGGCAGTTTATATCCGAAGGTATCCGGATTTATGAATTAGCTGTAAATAATACAGAACAGTGTTTAGATATTAGCTTAGAGGATAATTGTTCTTTGGAAACACAAGTGTTTGGTGCTGAGGAAGTAGAAGCCTGCGTTGGCTCTAATTTGTTCAGACCCGTCATGATTGAGTTTACTCACAGTAAAGAAGCTATTTTTTCCGCCTCTAATATACACGAAGTATATTTAGGCCTCAACACTCCCCCTCCTGAGCAAATGCGTTTGCTCGCTTAAGTGTATTTTATCATGTATTTTTCTTTCTGCAAAGAAATCTTTGCGGATAGAAGGTTCATTTTATCAAATACGCTATAGCTTCTCACAAAAATGTTATTTTTTCAATAGGCAAAGTCCTTGTCGGGCTGCTGCTATATCTATTCATTGTACGATTCCAATAAAAGAAATTGACTTTCAAAGAATTACTTGGATTAAGAATTTATTAACAATAAATTTATTCTAAGTCCTTGACAGTCTGTCTTTTACGAATCATACCAAAGAGAAATTTTATGAAAAATCTTACACTTACACTTTCGATGCTTATTCTGGCATCTTCCTGCTCCTCCGATAAAGACGAGAAGCAAGTACAGGAAATGGAAAAATTTCCTGTAACGTCTCCTATTGCAATTGATACCACATTGCCAATTGACTATGTAGCAGAAATCAATGCTGTTCAGAATGTCGAAATCAGAGCAAGGGTCAAAGGGTATTTAGACCATATATATATAGATGAAGGTAAATATGTGAAACAAGGACAACTACTATTTACCATTAACAACCAGGAGTTGAATGAAAATATTGTAAAAGCTACCGCTATTCTGAAAAGTACGGTTACAGAACTGAAAGCGGCAGAACTGGCATTAAAAAATGTAAAGCATCTGGTAGACAAAAATGTTATTTCAAATACTGAGCTTGAAATGGCAAAAAATAAAGTTGAGTTAGCCAAAGCAAAAGTAGAAGAAGCCCAAGCCAACGAAACATTTGCCAAAATACAATTGACTTACACACAGGTTAAAGCGCCATTCAGTGGCATTATCAATCGTATTCCAAACAAAACCGGAAGTCTGATGGAAGACGGTACGCTACTGACCAGTATCTCTAAAAATGATGAAGTATTTGCTTATTTCGATGTTTCAGAAAAAGAATATCTCAACTATGCTTCTAATCTGAAAACAGATGCTGAACAATCGAAAAATGTAACACTGATATTAGCCAATGGTGAAGAACATCCATTTAAAGGAAAGATTGAAACCACTGAGGGTGAAATAGAGCCAAGCACAGGTAATATTGCTTTCCGTGCCAGATTCAGCAATCCTGAAAAGATACTGAAACATGGTGCCAGCGGTAAGATACGTCTTTTGAGAAAATACAAAAACGCTTTGATTATCCCTCAGAAAGCCACTTTTGAGATTCAGGATAAAATGTATGTGTATGTAATTGACAAAAGCAACAGGGTTAAATCTAAAGCTATTACTACTAATAGCCGTATGCCTCATTATTATATCATAGACTCGGGTTTATCACCTGACGATAAAATTATTTACGAAGGCATTCAGAATATCAAAGACGGCATGACCGTTGACCCGCAATTTGTGGAAATGAACGAAATATCGAAAGAATTTGCGGCTAACGAAGCCTCAAGATAATCCTCATTAGTATGTTTACAAATTTTATCAACCGACCGGTACTATCGTTGGTTATATCCATCTTTATAGTACTCTTAGGGGTTTTAGCCATGATTGGCCTGCCAATCACACAATATCCTGACATTGCCCCTCCGGCCGTTTCAGTAATAACCAAATATACCGGTGCCAATGCCGAAGTATGTGCCAAAGCGGTAGTTACCCCCTTGGAAAGAGCCATTAACGGGGTGCCGGGAATGACCTATATGACTTCGGTTTCAGGTAACGACGGAACCAGTATTATACAGGTATATTTTGAAGTAGGTACCGACCCCGATGTAGCCGCAGTAAATGTGCAGAACAGGGTTACTACGGTATTGGACGAACTTCCCGAAGAAGTCATCAAGGCCGGGGTATCGACCGAAAAAGAGGTAAATAGTATGCTGATGTATATCAACCTTATCAGTGATGATACCTCTTTAGACGAAAAATTTATCTATAACTTTGCTGACATAAACATATTAGCCGAGCTTAAACGGATTGATGGCGTAGGTTTTGTGGATATTATGGGTTCTCGTGAATATGCCATGCGCGTATGGCTGAAACCAGCCCGTATGGATGCTTATGAAATATCGGCCGAAGATATTATTCAGGCCTTAAGAGCCCAGAACGTAGAAGCAGCTCCCGGTAAAATTGGTGAGAGTTCAGGTCGTACTCCTCAATCGCTCCAGTATGTATTGCGCTACACAGGTAAAATGACTACCAAAGAGCAATATGAAAATATTGTGATCAAGGTATCTGACAATGGCGAAATGCTTCGCCTGAAAGATGTAGCTGATTTAGAGTTTGGTTCTTTAGATTATGACGTATTATCGAAAGAAAACGGTAAACCTTCTGCCGCCATTGTATTGAAACAACGACCGGGCTCTAATGCCAGCGAGGTAATTGCCAATATTAAGTCCCGTCTGAATTTCCTGAAAGAAACGACTTTTCCGCCCGGCATGACTTATACTATCAGTTATGACGTTTCAAGATTCCTTGATGCTTCTATCCATGAAGTTATTAAGACCCTTATCGAGGCATTTATATTGGTAGCTATTGTGGTATTCCTGTTTCTGCAAGACTTCCGTTCTACGCTTATTCCGGTACTGGCGGTACCTGTTTCTTTAGTAGGTACCTTTGCTTTTATGCAGTTATTTGGCTTTTCTATTAACCTGCTTACTCTGTTTGCATTAGTATTGGCTATCGGTATTGTGGTCGATAACGCCATTGTGGTAGTAGAAGGGGTGCATGCCAAGATGGAAGAAAAACACTTAGGCCCGAAAGAAGCTACCATAGAATCGATGGGTGAAATCAGCAGTGCCATCATTGCCATTACATTAGTAATGTCGGCTGTGTTTGTGCCTGTAGCATTTTTATCAGGTCCTGTGGGTGTATTTTATCGGCAGTTCTCGGTTACAATGGCCATTTCCATCGTTATTTCCGGCGTAAATGCCTTGACTCTGACCCCTGCCCTATGTGCAATTATGCTCAAAAACCCGCATACAGAAGCCAAGAAAAACAATTTTCTGACCCGGTTCTTTGATAAATTTAACCAGGGTTACGATAAACTATCTGACCGATATAAAAGCCTTTTAAGTTTGATTGCTAACCGCCGTTTGGTAACAGTACTCGTATTAGTGGCTTTCTGTATAGGCACCTGGGGCATAGGCAAAGTATTACCAACCAGTTTTATTCCTACCGAAGACCAGGGAACTATCTACGCTAATGTAACTACACCGGTAGGTGCAACGCTTGAGCGTACGGAAGAAGTAATGAACGAAATCGACAGGATTGCGCAGAAGTTACCCGAGGTAGAATCTATTTCCAGTTTGTCAGGCTTCAGTATGATGACCGATGGTGTGGGAGCTTCGTTTGGCATGAGTACCATAAACCTGAAAGCATGGAAAGACCGTGAAGCTACTGCCAACGATATTATTGCACAGATGGTTGAAAAAACCAAGCATATTAAAGATGCCGAAATACAGTTCTTCCCTCCTCCGGCAGTACCCGGCTTCGGAAATGCCAGCGGTTTCGAGGTTCGTTTGCTTGATAAAACAGGCTCGGGTAACTTGCAGAATACAGCAAAGGTAGCCGATGAGTTTATGGAAGAACTCAAAAAACGCCCTGAAATAAAAGAGGTATTTTCGAGTTTCAATCCTAATTTTCCTCAATACCTGATTCATGTGGACCAGGATATGGCAGCAAAGAAAGGAATTTCGGTAGATGCTGCCATGAGTAACCTCCAGTCGTTGATAGGTAGTTATTATTCTACCAACTTCATTTTGTTCGGGCAAATGTATAAAGTAATGATACAGGCTGACCCGAAATACCGTGCCCAGCCCGAAGACATCATGAAACTGCGTATCAAGAATAAAAACGGAGAAATGGTACCTTATGCTATCTTTAGCCGGATAGAACGTGTGTATGGCCCCGAGCAGCTAACCCGCTACAATATGTATGTATCTGCCATGCTTAACGGAGAAGCAGCCGCAGGGTATAGTAGTGGTGATGCCATCAGAGCTATTGAAGAAGTAGCTAAAGAAAAACTTCCTCGCGGATATACTTACGAATGGTCAGGTATGACCCGTGAAGAGGTGCTTTCGGGCAATCAGGTAGTCTATATTTTTATTATCTGTCTCTTGTTTGTTTACCTGCTTTTAGCGGCTCAGTATGAGAGTTTCATGCTTCCGTTACCTGTTATCCTTTCATTACCCGTGGGGGTATTTGGCTCTTTGTTTTTTCTTTATCTGTTTGGTTTAGAAAACAATATTTATGCACAGGTAGCTATGGTTATGCTCATAGGGCTATTAGGTAAGAATGCCATTCTTATTGTTGAGTTTGCGGTATTGCAGCAAAAAGAAGGCAAAACCCTGCTTAAAGCTGCCATAGGGGGTGCAGTAGCCCGTTTCAGACCTATCCTGATGACCTCTTTTGCCTTCGTAGCTGGTTTGATTCCATTGATGTTTGCTTCGGGTGCCGGAGCCATCGGTAATAAAACCATCGGCACTGCTGCTGCCGGAGGTATGCTATTCGGAACCATCTTTGGCGTTATTATCATTCCGGGGCTGTATGTCATCTTTGCAGGCAAATTTAAACGAAAGAAAAAAACGAAAAAAACTACTGAAGAAGTCTATGTTGAAGCTTAAATATATTTGCATTTTTGTCTGTATAATTTTTTTGGGTGGCTGTAAGCTAAAGGAAAATGTACCACAGCGTAAAGCTGTAGCTATCCCACAAAAGTTTAGTGCCAGAACCGACTCAACCACTATCCAGTTAGCCAGTATGCAGGATTTCTTTGCAGACCCTATGCTGGTGGCGCTGATAGATACCGCTTTAAAAAACAATTTCGACCTTCAGGTAGCCCTGCAGAATATTGAATTGGCCCGTGCAGGAGTGCGTTTTACGCAAGGCATTGATATGCCCGACTTATCGGCTGCACTAAGTGTCGGAAGCCGCAAGTTTGGTAATTATACCATTGATGGGGTGGGTAATTATGATACCCAGTTTTCTACCAATTTAGACAAGAAGCAACAATTGCCGTCTCCACACGTGCCTGATTTTTTTGTAGGTCTGCAATCTTCGTGGGAAGTAGATTTGTGGGGAAAACTCAAGAGTAAAAAGAAAGCCGCCGCTGCCAGATTCATTGCCAGCGAATACGGTCGCAACCTGATAGTTACTTCGTTAGTTTCCGATATTGCTGATGCTTATTTTCAGCTATTGATTTTAGACAATGAACAAAAAATATTAGATGATAATATTCAACTGCAACAAAGAGCCTTAGATATTGTAAATGCTTTGAAACAGGCAGGCGAAGCCAACCAGTTAGGCGTTGAACTGATGAGTGCGCAGTTATTGAGTTCGCAATCATTAAAAATTGAAGTAAAGCAGAAAATAATTGAAAACGAAAATAGGATTAATTTTCTATTAGGCAGATTTCCACAAACTATTGAACGCAGAACTGTGGCTTGGGAAAACATCGTTCCGCCTAAATTAGCGACGGGAGTACCATCAGCTTTATTAGAAAACCGTCCTGACATTAAACAGGCAGAATTTGATTTAATAGCCGCCGATGCTGACATTTATGCGGCCAAAGCTGCCTTTTATCCATCGCTCAATATCAATGGTTCAATGGGTTTGCAGGCATTCAGGGCTGCAGTATTATTTAATCCGGGTTCATTTGCTTATAGTGTTGCCGGAGGGTTATTTGCCCCATTGCTAAACAGGCGACAACTTATTGCCGACCTGATGGCAGAAGAGGCCGAGCAAAAAATTGCTTATACTAATTATAAAAGAACCATCGTAAATAGTTTTACAGAGGTATATAATTATCTGAATCTGATTGAGAATACCAACGAAATTCACGAATTGAAATCAAAAGAAGTAGAGGTGCTGAAAGGCACAATTAATACCTCTGTTGAGTTATTCCGATTTGGCAGAGCCACTTATCTCGAAGTAGTAACAGCGCAGAAAAATGCCTTACAAGCGCAAATGGAACTGATTAATTTAAGAAAGAGCCAATACAATGCCGTTATCGGGCTTTACAGAGCCTTGGGCGGCGGTTGGAAATCGGTGATTTAATTATTAAAAAGGCTGTTCGGATTGAACAGCCTTTTTAATGTATATTCATCAGGAAGCCTTTACTCGCTTCTGCTCACTTTCCGAACCGCCATTCTGGCGTACTCTCAGGTTTTGGCCTTTATTGAATCTATAAGCAAAAGAAAGGGTTACTACCCGGGTATCCAGATAACTATACCAACTGGCGGCTGCATTTTTGATATTCCTGATATCTCCGCCAACCTGATTGGTATAGAATATGTCGTTTACATTCAGTCTCAATGTACCTTTGTCTTTCATGATTTTTGTTGATACCCCTGCACGGATAGAGCCGATTGGTATCACAAGAAATTGCCCTGATAAAACTTTAGTCTGATAAGACCCTGCTAACTCTGCACTCCATTTTTTATTAATTACAAACTGGTTGGTGGGTACTACTACCCAGTACCAGCGAGAATCATTAAGTATTTCGGTATAAACAGGGCTTTGGAATGTGTTATTAAGAAACGAAGTATAGAGCTGAAGTGTCCACCATTTTTGTATCTTAAAATTGCCGTTCACTTCAATCCCATAAGAAACCTGTTTAGCAAAATTACCCGGACGGCTATAATAAATATTCCCTCTCTGCTCGTTGGTTTCCGAAATCACATTATCTGCCCGGCTATATTGCAAAGTGGTTGTCAGGAAATTGTTATAGGTATAGGACAAATCTACATTATAAGAAAATGTGGGTTGTAAAAAGGGGTTACCACCATAATAAGTAAATCTATCCATCGGATAAGTAAACGGATTCATATCCCTGTAATTAGGGCGGTCGATGCGTCTGCCTACCGAGAATCCTATTACGTGTTTCGATGCAGAATCAACCCTGTATTGCGTGTAAAAAGTAGGGAAAAGATTAGTATAATTCCGTTTAAATGAAGAGTCTTTCACCACTACATTCCCTAACTGATTACCCACTATATTGGTATTTTCTATACGTAAGCCTGCCTGAACAGAAATTTTCTTAAAATCTCTCGAGTAATTCAGATAAGCCGCATTGATATTCTCTTTGTATTGAAAATTGTTAGAGAAAGTATAATTAGGTATTTGCTGGTTATCAACCACATCATTAAAGTCGGCAATGTTACTGGTCTTTACAAAACTTGTTTTAGCACCTGCTTCAATCCTGCCACCTTTAGTAAGCGGATTGATATAATCAACCTTGGCAGCCCTGATACTAATATCAGAGGGTAGATTAGACACCAGAATACTCTTGTTAATCAGCTCTCTTTCAGGGTTCAGGTTGCTATTTTCAAGACGCTGTTCAACGGTTGACTGATAGACAATATTATCAAAGTTTGCCGATATTTCTTTGCCTTTAGTGTCAAACTGGTGGGTCATATTCAGGTTTACACTGCCATTTTTAAAGAGAATATCTGTTGGATTATATGCCTCTACCAATCCTGTTATTTCATTCTGTCCGTTCCTGATAGTGGCATTATTGGTCAGATTTCTGCTCGATGGATTAATAAAACCACTCAGAGCAATACCCAGCGTTGTTTTTTTGGTTACATAATAGTCAAGCCCTAATTTCAGATTCTGACTTCTGTTCGTAGGTCTGATATATGAGTTCTGAACAAAAGTTGAATTCAACTGTCCTTGCTCTGTAAAATACTTACGGGTAATGGTTAAATCCTGATAACTACTGTTTTTATTAATACTCAGGTTAGAGAAGAAGTTGAATTTATTGAGGCGAAAATTGAAGTTAAAACTATTGTTGGTTCGCATATAGCGTCCTTGTCCATAAGATAGATTCAAGCCGCCATTCATACCCTTGGCAATGTTCTTCTTCAATCGTATATTAATAACTCCCGAATTACCTGCTGCATCGTATTTAGCAGGTGGGTTTGTCATAATTTCAATAGAGTCAATGCTTGAAGACGGAATTGTACGCAGATAATTCGCTAAGTCGGCTGCTGACAAATACGTGGGTTTATCATCAACAAATACCACTACCCCACCCTTTCTACGCAATGAAATATTCCCATTGACATCTACAGTAACACCCGGTGCTTTCTCTAATACCTCTAATGAAGTTACTCCTGCATTACTTATCAGTGCCTCCGGATTAATAACCGTACGGTCTATTTTCTGAACTACAAATGCTTTTTGCGCTTTTACAGCTACCTCTTGCAACTCATTTGCTCCATTCGTAAGTGTAATGTTTCCTAAATCAACAGAGGGGTTTTGTGCATTCAGAATAATTCTGCCCGAAGTATATTTATTCATTCCTACAAAACTCACGGCAAGTTCAAGCGTATCGTATTTTAATTTCTCAAACTCAAATTTACCTTCTGCATCTGTAAAGGAAGATTTTACGATATTCCCCTGCTGACTTTTTGATAAAATAACAGTGGCGCCAACAACTGCCTCATTTTTATCGCCTTTGATAACACCTTTGATAATTCCGTTTTGTGCTTTGACTACAGTTGTAAGTAATGAGAAAAGTAATAGCTTTTTATACATAATTGGTATGTGTGCTTAATATAGGTTTAATACAATTGGTATGGTTGTGATGATTAATGTAGAATAGCAAATAGCCATTGACCTGTTACATATCCGGCTTTAAAAATTGAAATAATACCAGCAATAATTACCAGTGGCACCATAAACTTGAGCATTTTTAATTGTTGTAATTCCTGTTTTTTCATAATTGTAAAGTGTTTGTATGTAACATTGATACGATTGCCGCTATGGGCGACTTTTTTTAGCACCAAAATTACCTGATGATTTGAGAAGTGATTTGTCAAATCCTGCTAATTTCACTACATCTACCCATAGCATATTAATTCACGGCTGTTTTTTATGCTTTTTGTTATTTAGCAAAATGAGAAGGAGAAACGCCAAAATGCTTTTTGAAAGACTTGCTGAAAGTATGAATATCTGAAAAACCGGATTCTATGGCGGCTATAGAGACCGAATATCTGTCTTGTAATAAAATATTCCGGCCATGTTCCAGTCGTTTCTGAATAAGATACTGGTTAGGAGAAAGGCCGAATACCAGTTTAAAAAGTCTGAAAAAATGATACTCTGACATATAGGCTTCTCGGGCAATAGCATCGATGGATAGTGGGCTTGTAAAAAAATATCTATAAATTCTTTTCCTCTTTGTAGTCGTCGGTATAAGTCTTTTTTGGTAGCGGGTTTCAGACCGGGAATGGCGTGTAACTGTTTAAAAACAGGTGCTTGATCCTGAATGATTTTTTCAGCAATTGTATAGAAAAACTCAGTGCTAATCTCCTCTTTACTTATTTCATTATTATAGACCTGATTGGTTAAATTTCTGAGTAAAACTCCCAGATGTGTTTGAGTGTCGGTGTATTGGTTATCTAAAAAATGAACTGATGTAAAGTATTTTCCTAATTCGTTATCTGTAAAAGCGGTATCAGCTCTTTTAGTACTTGCCAGCACTTCAGTAATCAATTGAGGGTTGATATTGATACAAATCCCTTTCACATTTCTGTTACTTTCTATTTCAACGTTGCCCTCATAAGTATCGTTGGTAAGTAAATACTTCCCTGTGGTTATCGGATAATTTTTACCATTGAGCTTATATCTTTCTACACCCTCCACTACATATTTAATAGCAAAACCCTCTGATTTAGCAGGTTGATGGTATTCTTTTAATGAAGAGAAAATCAACGAATGCTGATTAATTCTGATGACATCAAGGGTATTGCTATGTTCGTTGAATAAATGAATCATTAGGTAACAAATAGCTTTTTCATAATTTTCTTCAAAGAAAAAGCGATTTTTGCTTTTCATTAGCGGTTTTTTGATAAAAGGTTATTATCATTGAAGAGTGTTTTGGAGGTTCTAAAAATCTACCCTCTTCGTCTTTGTCATTTCGTTTTTAGGGCTTTCATTTGAATATATATATATGTTTATGGAACATCTCTTACCTTTTATAGAAGTACAGTTAACTAACCCAAAGGTTAGCATTGAAGAAATTTATACCGGTCTGGAGCAAGTACACCAATATAATTTAGCTGCACTAATAGTACCTCCTTTTTGGGTGAAGAAGTTAAGAAGAGATTGGGGGGCAGCCAATCAAGCTATTTTAGGAACTGTTGTCGGTTTCCCATTAGGGTTTCAGCGTACAGAAGTAAAACAATTAGAAACAGAACTCGCCCTGCAAGATGGTGCTAATGATATTGAGGTTACGTTGAACTCTTCGGCTTGGTTTTCAACCCAGAATAAATGGGTAAAAATAGAACTTGCTAAATTAGGCAAGCTGATACACCAACAGGAATCTTTTTTCACAGTAGGTATTAGAGCAGTTGATTTTGATGTGATTAACTTAGAAAGATCGATTAAAGACGCTGTAGATGCTGGAGCTGACTTTATCAAGATTTATCGAAATCTTGATGTGGATAAGTCATTAGAAATATACAAATGGCTTCCTGAATCGGTAGGTTTAAAAATTTATGTAGGTAGCACAACTTTCAAAGAAATGGAACTACTGATTGCTGGAGGAATTGAAAGGATTTGTGTTATGAAGTTCGTGAAAAACAATTGATGGGTTCATCAATAAGGCGTTACATTTTCATTATCTAATACAGCAATAATATTTTACTGATACACTTGCAAATATTATGCAAGCATACTATTTTTGCTTTGTATCACGATTGAAAGATTCGTCGTTACGAAAATCGTGAATAAACTACGGAAACTATGGCAGATACTATTGAATATAAAGTGCCTACTATGGCAGAAATGGCTATGAACGGGCAGGAACCTGAAATTCTTTTCTGGGTTGGTTGCGCGGGTTCGTTTGACGACCGCTACAAAAAAGTAACCATTGCCTTTGCCAAAATTCTGAATAAAATAGGTGTTAATTTCGCTGTGTTGGGTACAGAAGAAAGCTGCACAGGAGACCCTGCCCGCAGAGCCGGAAACGAATTTGCTTTTCAGATGCTTGCCCAACAGAATATTCAGGTATTGAATGGTTATGGAGTAAAAAAAATAGTAACTGCTTGTCCGCATTGTTTTAATACCTTAAAGAATGAATACCCGGAGTTAGGTGGTACGTATGAGGTAATCCACCATTCTCAATATCTGCAACAATTAATTAATGAGGGCAGAGTAAAACTGGCCGATGGAGGCACTTTTAAAGGGCAGAAAATCACTTTCCATGATTCCTGCTATTTAGGTAGGGCCAATGAGGTATATGAGGCACCACGTCAGGTATTAGAAATATTAGATGCCGAACTGGTAGAGATGAAACGTTGCCGTACGAATGGCCTATGCTGTGGTGCCGGAGGGGCACAAATGTTTAAAGAACCCGAAAAAGGCAATAAAGATATTAATATAGAACGTATAGAAGAGGCATTGTCAACAGGTGCTAAAACTATTGCTGTGGCTTGTCCTTTCTGCATGACGATGATTTCTGACGGCGTAAAGAACAAAGAAAAAGAACACGAGGTAAAGGTATATGATTTGGCTGAATTGCTGATACAAACCCTTTAGTTCGTTTCCTGACAGAACTTTTACAGGCATATTGAATGTTTAGCTAACAGAATAAAACCTGTATTATGTATATTTCTTTTGAACAAATTCCTCAAAGTGCCCGTATCTGGGTTTATCAGGCCAACCGCACTATTACTGACAGTGAAGTTAGTGAAATAGAAAACACCTTAAAACCTGCTGTAAGTCAATGGGCAGCACACGGAGCCTCTTTGTTAGCTTCGGTAAAAGTATTACATAATCGCTTTGTGGTAATTGCCTTAGATGAAAACCAGAACGAAGCAAGTGGGTGTTCGATAGATGCTTCTACCCGTTGGTTCAAAGAATTGGGGAGTCGTTTAAACATTGACTTTTTCGACCGTTCACAGGCATATCTTGATGGCAACGAGATTAAAACATTTTCGATTTTTCAACCCAAAAAGGCCATTGAAAGTGGGCTTATTTCTGCCGATACACTCATTTTTGTCAATAACAACAATCTTCATACATTGGCCGACTTATCAACGCAATGGCAGGTAAAAGCGGCTGATAGTTATCTGAAAAGGTTTTTCAAGCCAATAGATTCTTTAGCTTAAATCACACTTCTCTTTAGCAATTATTATGGAATTAGGTATCAGTACATTTGGTGAAGTATACCCCGACGGTGTATCCGGTAAAGCCTTTAATGCCCACGAACGTATGCAGGAATTGATAGCAGAGGGCAAACTGGCCGATGAAGTTGGTTTAGATGTATTTGCCGTAGGCGAACACCACCGTCCCGATTTTATTATCTCAGCTCCCGAAGTGGCCTTGGCTGCCATTGCAGCAGTTACAAAAAATATTCGTTTATCAAGCTCTGTAACTGTTCTGAGTTCTGCCGACCCTGTACGTACCTTTCAGAATTTCTCTACTTTAGACCTTATTTCTAATGGTAGGGCAGAAATCATGGCTGGAAGAGGGTCATTTATAGAGTCTTTTCCTCTATTTGGGTATAGCTTGGACGATTATAATGAGTTATTTGTTGAGAAACTGGATTTATTAACTAAAATCAATCAGTCTGAAATTATTTCATGGAAAGGTAAATTCAGAGCTCCTATTCATCAGTTAGGCGTTTATCCTCGCCCTATCCAGCCTGCTCTTCCGATATGGCTGGCGGTAGGTGGTACCCCTGCATCTGCTATACGGGCAGGTAAGATGAACCTGCCTATGACACTGGCAATTTTAGGTGGTCGCCCAAGCCAGTATGTATCGTTTGTAAATCTATATAAACAATCGTATAAAGAAGCAGGGCATGACCCCAGTCAGTTTCAGTTAGGCATTAACTCACAGTTTTATATTGCCGAAACCTCGCAACAAGCCGAAGACGAATTCTGGCCGTCGTATGAAAAACTGATGAATCGTGTAGGCAAAGAACGTGGCTGGTCTCCTATCACCCGTGAGCATTTCGAGTATCTCTGTATGCCTGATGGGCCTTTGTTTGTGGGTAGTCCGCAACAGGTGATTGATAAAATTCTCTATCAGTCTGATTTGTTTAACCATACTCGTTTTCTTGCCCAAATGGTAAAAGGAGATATTCCGCATGCAAAAATCATGAAAGCCATTGAGTTATTTGGTACACAGGTCGCTCCGGCGGTAAGAAAAGCATTGAGTGTAGCGAAGTAGTATAGTATTATTCATTAAAGAGACATGGCTGAAACCTTATATATTCCCCAAACCACCTCGCGCCAAGAAATTTACGAAAGCCTGCTACCACAGGTAGAAGGCCTGATTAGCGATGAAACAGATACCATTGCCAATCTTGCAAATATAGCCGCTGTACTGAAAGAAGCCTTTGGCTTTTTCTGGGTTGGTTTTTATATCAGAAAAGAAAATCAGTTGGTATTAGGGCCATTTCAGGGTCCTATTGCCTGTACACGTATCCATTTCGATAAAGGGGTGTGCGGTTATTGTTATCGGACTAAAGAGACTGTGATTGTACCTGATGTGGATGCTTTTCCGGGTCATATTGCTTGCAGTTCGGCCTCAAAATCAGAAATTGTTGTGCCTGTTTTTGACCATACAGGAGAGGTACTGATGGTATTGGATGTGGACAGCGACCAGTTAGACGATTTTTCGGAAGCCGATAAAGAAGGGCTGGAAAAAATGATGAAATTGCTTGAGAAAACCTTTACTGTCTGATATGAATAACCTGTTTCCTATATTTCTTAAATTAGAAGAACTACATACCTTGATTGTGGGCGGTGGCAATGTGGGTTTAGAAAAGCTTGAAGCTGTTTTACGCAATTCGCCCAAAGCAAAAATCACCTTGATTGCACCCGAAATCAAAGACGAAATCAAGGAACTGGCACAAACTCATAACCTTACACTGATTTTTGAAAAATACGACAGCAAATACCTTGATAGTATTGATATAGTCATTGCCGGAACTGATGATAAAGCTGTTAATCAGCAAATTCAACAGGATTGTAAGGCTAAAAAAATCTTAGTCAATATTGCTGATACACCCGATCTTTGCGACTTTTACCTGAGTTCGGTGGTAGTGAAAGATGATTTAAAAATAGCTATTTCAACCAATGGTAAATCTCCAACCTTCGCCAAACGTTTCCGTGAAGTATTAGAGGAAATATTACCCGATACGCTACACGAAACGTTAGATAATCTGCAAAGCATCAGAAATAAACTGAAAGGAGATTTTCAGGAGAAAGTACAGAAACTGAATGAAATTACTAAGGTAATGCGGGGGGAATAAAACCATTTGTGGCGTCAACGTCCCGTTCGTCGCATAAGAATGCGAACGGGACGTTCGAGCCACATTTTATTCAATTATTATGCCACCGCCAAAGTATTCTTCCTTTCCCCTATCTGCTGTCTCCACATGGCGTAGTATAAGCCTTTTTCGGCTAATAGCTCTTCATGTTTACCTACTTCAATAATTTGCCCCTGCTCTAATACAAATATCCTGTCGGCGTGCATAATTGTGCTTAAACGGTGGGCAATCATCACTGTGATATAATCGCCTTGTGCTGTTACATTTTTTACTGTATTCGTAATTTCTTCTTCTGTCAATGAATCCAGAGCCGAAGTCGCCTCGTCAAAAACAAAGATTTTCGGGTTTCTCAACAATGCTCTGGCAATAGAAAGGCGTTGCTTTTCACCTCCAGAAATCTTGATACCACCCTCACCAATCACAGTATCAACCCCATTATCTGCACGGGCTAATAAGGTTTGACAAGCTGCTTTTTCTAATACATCCATTATTTCCTGGTCGGTGGCCTTTGGTTGGGCAAAAAGCAGATTTTCTTTAATAGTGCCAGAAAATAACTGAGTATCCTGTGTTACAAAACCAATCTGTGACCGTAATTCTTCGATATTGATTTCGTCAGAAGGAAGATTATTATAATAAATTGTTCCGTGTGAGGGATTATACAAACCTACCAATAGTTTTACCAGTGTTGTTTTACCTGACCCTGACGGTCCTACAAAAGCTACGGTTTCGCCCTCTTTTACCTCAAAACTTACATGGTCTAAAGCATTGGTATGAGCCGTCAGGTGTTTAAAACTCACCCCATCAAACTGCAAATGGCTGACTGTCCCTAAATGGGTTGGAGACTCGGGGGTAACTTCAATCGGTTTCTTTAATAACTTATCAAAATTATTCAATGATGCTTCTGCTTCGCGGTAAGCAATAATTACATTCCCGATTTCCTGCATGGGGCCAAATACAAAGAACGAATAAAACTGTAAACTTAACAGCTGTCCTACGGTCATCTGCTCTCTGAAAATCAGAAATAACAATACAAAAAGAATACACTGGCGCAGGAAGTTAACAAATGTTCCCTGCACAAAGCTGATACTGCGCACACCCCTCACCTTTTTTAATTCCAGTTGAAGAATCTTAAAAGTATTCTGGTTCAGACGTTTAATTTCCTGTCCGGTTAATCCCAAACTTTTAATCAATTCAATATTGCGAAGCGATTCTGTGGTAGTACCTGCCAGAGCAGTTGTTTCTTTCACAATCACCTTTTGTATTTCCTTGATTTTCCTGCTTAGTACCCTCGTTAAGGCGGCTAAAGCAAAGGCTCCAACAAAATAAATGGCAATCAACCATGAATTAACGCTTAGTGAGTAAACCGTCAGGAAAACAATCCCTACTAAAGAAGTAAAAGCTACATTAATAAATGAAGTAATAAACTTTTCAGAATCAGTGCGTACTTTCTGCAAAATCGAAAGCGTTTCACCACTTCGCTGGTCTTCAAACTGTTGGTACGGTAGTTTCAGCGTGTGTTTCAGCCCATCGGTAAATACATTGGCTCCTAATTTCTGAATAATCATATTTACCATATAGTCTTGCAATGTTTTGGCAATTCTACTCACCATAGCCACGCCTATGATAGCCAGCAACATCAACAATACCCCTTTCAGAAATTCGGGTTCAGTAAAATCTTTGGCACGATTGGCATATTTGTCAATGAGTTTTCCAAAGATATAAGGGTCAAGCAGCGAAAAAGTTTGATTAATAGCGGCTAACGTTAATGCAAGAACAACCTGCCAGCGATAGCGGCTAAGATACTGTAAAAGAAGTTTCATCTAATATTTCCTTGGGAATTAAGTATAGGTTACTTATGAGAGAACAAAGGGTTTTTATAAAAAATTCCACGCTTTTTTCTACCTTGTATATTATTTCAAACTGATTTTAGCCCAAAATCTTCCTGTAAATTACCATTCTTCCAAAGATTCTTTTTTTATCTCTATTTTTGAGAAAACTTTGTCTTATAAACTGAACCGATATGACACCCGTTAGTACCAATACATTCATCAGGAAAGTAAAAGATATTACCATCAGTAGTACACTTGCGCTGGCAATTTTAGGAAGTAGTTTTACCTTACAGAGTTGTAACAACGATTCTGACAGTGATTATGAATACGAAGAAGTAGAGGTTTATACCAAAGGAGTAAAGACCTATATTGCTGAAACTTCTAAAGGTGTCTTCAAAATCACAGATGAGGTAGAAGTACCTGCCGATAGCTCCATAGCCATTGTTACGTATCTCGATGGTAAAAAAGATACGCTTTCACCCAAAGCGGTAAAAGCGCTGATTGATGATGAAGTACGTGCCAACCCTACTACCATAGGCAAAAGCGATAATTTATCGAATGCGCTTTTATTTGGTGGCATGGGCTATCTGTTAGCTAAAACTTTGAGTCCAAACTATGCTCAATATCGCCCTGATGTAACGCCAAATAGCGGTATTGCTCAAAACCATTCGTCAAAAAATGACACTACCTATCGTCGTCGTCATGGATATTATGGCGGAGGTATGGGTATGATGTACTATTATGCTACCGCTGCGGCCTTCCAGAAATCAAATGCTATTCACCAGAATATTGGTCATTCACGCACTACTATGTCAAGACCGGTAGGTGGCAAAAGTGGCTTTTTCCATAGTTCAAGCCATAGCAGTCATCGCTCTTAATCTGTATTTTGTATAACGATTCAACGGTATTTATTACGAAAATCGTTCAGCCAGAGTCTTAATTGAAATCCATTCTATGAAACTGAAAAAATTAGTAACACCTCCGCAACAGTCGCTTCGAAACGCCGGTTGGGATTGGATGTTAGGAGAAGATACTTTGCCTTACATTACCGACGATATGGTAATAGTATCAGAACAAGAAGCAGAAGAATACTACGAGGCCGCCAACGAACTTTATGAAATGTTTATTGAAGCAGGTCAGCACGTAATAGATAATAACCGACTGGATGAACTGGGGATTCCTGAAAATTTATTCAGATTGGTAAAATATTCGTGGGAAAACGACAAGCAATGGCATTTATACGGTCGTTTCGATTTAAGTGGAGGTTTAGACGGCAAGCCTATTAAACTGATTGAATTTAATGCCGATACAGCTACCTGTATCCCCGAAACGGCTGTAGTGCAATGGGCATCATTGAAAGCGAATAATTTAGATGAGAGCCAGCAGTTTAATACACTCTATGAAAGACTGGTTGAGAATTTTAGAGAACTGCAAAGACAAAATCCGGGTTTTCAGCCTGCTTTACTTATTTCTACGATGAGAGATTACCCGGAAGATGATACCAATATGCAGGTATTGGGAGAAGCCGCCAAAGAAGCAGGCATTGAAGTAGCTTTTGAATATATTGAAGAAGTAGAATTTTCGCCTATTGAAGGAATTTATAAGCAAAATTCAAAAGATGGCAGCTTTACAAAATATGACTACTGGTTCAAATTAATTCCGTGGGAATATATTGGTTGGGACGAGCCTGAACTGGCAGATATTCTGACTAATATGGTTATTAACCAAAAGGCTGTTATTCTGAACCCTGCTTATACCCTACTGTTTCAGTCAAAGGGTATTTTAAAAGTGTTGTGGGAATTGTATCCGAATCACCCACTCTTATTACAAACTCAAAACAAAGCCATTCAGGGCAAGGCAAGTGTAGAGAAAGTATTATTCGGGCGTGAGGGTGCCAATGTAAGAATCCTCTCTGCTGATGGCTATGCAGTAGAAAAAAATGACGGAGAGTATTTCGAGCAAAATACCGTCTTTCAGGAATACACCGAATTTTTGCAGGATAAATCAGGTAATTATTATCAGGCGGGCGTATTCTTTGCCGGAGAAGCCTGTGCCTTAGGTTTCCGCAAAGGCGGCAAAATCATTGATAACAAAGCCCAGTTTTGTGGGCATATTATAGAGTAATGGTTGTTGTGAAGTGGTAGATTACCACTTCACAATATTTTTAGTATTCAATAGTTTCTTATTCGCATCATACAATCGAAGAAAATACTTCCCCTTTTCAAATTCTGACAGGTTAAAAGTATCTTCTGAAATCTCTCCTTTAAAAACTAATTGCCCTTTCATATTGATTAACTCGATAAACCTGACTGTTGCTCCTGATGAATTAATGAGAATTTTATCTTCTGCGGGATTGGGAGAAATAGTAATAGTACCTTTAGTATATTCAGTACTTAATACAAGCTCTGTACACATTTCATTTGAGTAGGCAAAAGCGTAATTACAAGTATCTTTTTTAGCTAATCGAAAACAATACTGTGTAATTGGGTCTAAGCCTGTAATGGTAGCTTCGGCAACCGTACTGGGTGTATTTGCTTTTATTATAGTAGTTGATTCAATCCAGTCATTAGCAGTTTTTGCTTTGTATTCAATAAAATATTCCTTCCCGGCCTCTCTGCTCTCCATTTGTATTTTTACTTCTTTTCCATAATTCAAGGTTTGTAACTGCTTTATAGAAAAATTGTCAATAACATATTCAACAGCCCTGCTATAACACGCTTTCACGCCATTTCTTTCATAAATTGCCTGAACAATAGGGATAGCTGGAAAAACATGTGTACGATTAAAGATAATAGAATAAGGTAACCCTGTTGGCTTATAAGATAGTATATTATCCCAGTCATATTGTATCGAATAGCCGCTTTGCTTCCGGTTAACAGGTGTATCTTTTATCAGAATGTTAACTACTAATGGGCCACAAGTGGAGTATTCAATATCAGGTATATCAGTTTTTATTACCTCTATTGATTTACAAATTAATGCATTTTTTGAAGCCCCACTTTCTGTTACGGTTCCTTTTTGAACAAGCCAATAAATGCCCTCTTTATTGACCGTATATCTATTCTGTTTGGTAAATATTAGGGAATCTCCATCTTTATAGTTGAAGATATACTCTTCCGAACCTTTATCAATTCCAGCCTGATTACCTAACAAGATTAAACCTTCACTATAGGCATAGTCTATACATGCCACTTGAGGCATTGAGGTAAAATCACCTCCTAACTCATATCCCTTAGGAGGATTTTTACAGATTTCGGGTTTAGCAGTCTGTTGCCCATTTGTTTTTATTGTCAGGGAAAGCACAAATAGGCCAATATAAATACTCTTTTTAAAGGTAGTTTTCGTAATCATTCGTTAACTTTTATAATCAAAGCAAATATTTAACTTTCTATTTCAAACTCTTCAAATATCTCAGTGTCAATGGCAGGTGCTGCATGACTTCTGCGTTTTCGTCTTCTATATAATAATATTTTACGCCCGACTGTATGGCAGCCCGAAGGATTTTAGGAAAATTCAATTGTCCTGTTCCAACCACTACATCAGAGGTTAGAGGTGCACCACCGGAAAATTCTCCGGTCTCTTGTCCGGGTTTCATGTCTTTAATATGAATGGCAAGGAATCTGCCTTTATGTTTTTTCAGCAATAAGGCAGGGTCTTGTCCGCCATGAAAAGCCCAGAACACATCACACTCAAAACTTACATTTTTTGCATCAGTTTTCTGAACCATATAATCAAATATAGTACCTTCTTCGCTTGGCTTAAATTCATAGCCATGACAATGGTAAAAGAAATGAAGTCCTTCTTTAGCCAATGCAGCACCTGCTTTATTGAAAACAGCAATGGCTTTATCGGCATCTGCTTTGCTGAACTGATTGGTTTTATGTGGAATCCACGATGCCCCAACATAAGTTACCCCTAAGCCCTTGGCTGTGGCTATCACTTTATCAAGACTATCTTTAAACCAACTATAGTCTAATAAGGCACTATAAGGGGTAATTCCTACTTTATCTAATTCCTTTCTGAAATCTTCGGGTTTCATACCATAAGTACCTGCTACTTCTACTTCTTTTATGCCCAGGCTTTTCACATAAGCTAATGTTCCGGCCACATCTGTCTTGAAATAATCTCTCAGGCTGTATAATTCCAGTCCTATTCTACCATCAAGTGCTCTGCTGATATTGGGTAGTTTTTTACCCCCACCATTCTGTAGCCATATATTCAATCTTGGTGCGTTCCAGTTATAGGGCTTTGAGACAATATCCATATCGCCATCACCGTCCACATCATATACCCGCCCTTCATGAAAATCTATCCCTTTCTGAAAGGTAGTTTTTCTAAAACCACCTTTGCCGTCTCCGTACAAAATAAAGGCTTCAGCATTGGCATTATCTGGCTCAGCTTTACTCTCCGACCACTTCGCCATTTCGGCGCAAAAAATATCTAAATTTCCATCGTCGTCAATATCTGCCGCTTCTAAAGTATGCCCGTGTACTAACTCTCTTCCTATCAAATCTTTGGCTGTCCAGTTAGCGGTAACCTCTGCACTGCCTGTACATTCGTAGTATAATAATCTGCCTGTGCCATCGCCGGGAGATACCACAATCTGCATCTTTTTTCCGGCACGAAACTTGGCAGCTATCACCCTGCCGCCTGCTTCGCCAAACTGAATCGCTTTGAATTTGCCGTCCACATATTTAAACCAGTAATTACCTGCTATTAAATCCATAAAGCCATCGCCATCAACATCTGCGGCTGTGCATCCTTCTGCATACCACGATTGCTTTTCTTTTTCTGCTGCCACAAACACAGGCTCATAGCTCCATATCACATTTCCCCACGGTTCTGCCGGAATATCTGCGATAAATAATGTTTTTGCCCCCTGATTCCAGAAAGCTAACTGAGCTTTACCGGTTTGTTTGAAATCGCCAAAAACCTGGTCATGATGCTGTGGGGCTCCCTCTTTTTTAATTTCTTTGCGTTTCCAGGGTACATTCGGGTTATAAAAAGGGAACGGATTTTCCCACCACCATAATTTATTACTTTGCGAGTCGCCACCAAATACAATGTCCTTATCACCATCATTGTCTATATCATAAAAAGCCCCTCCGGCTTCAATTGTCAGCCATTCTTTCTCAATGGCAAATTCTCGCCAACCTATAGATGAATCATATTTAAAATAAATTAGAGAAGGCGCTTTATCACGACCACCCATTACCAATTCATTGATACCATCGTTGTCTATGTCTAATACCAGAGATGCAGTTTGTTGTGTAGTTTTCCATGTCAATGGAATTTCACCTGATGCAGAAGAAATATATTCCCATTTTTGTGCTTGCACAGCAGTGCTTAATGTCAGGCCAAATGCAATAGAAAGACTCAGTTTTTTCATAAGAGAAGTAGGATAATGCAATCTCTGCAAAGATAGAATATAAAAATAGCAACACATCTATTGTGCTGCTACTTATTTACAGGAACAAATATAAGGTAATCAGGCAATTATTTCATTAATCACTTTTCCGCCTACGTCTGTCAGCCTGAATGGTCGGCCCTGAAAATCATAGGTAAGTTTCTCATGATTCAGCCCTAACTGATTCAGAATAGTCGCTTGTAAGTCGTGTACGTGTGTTTTTCCTTTTATGCCATAATACCCTATTTCGTCTGTTTCACCATGCGTAAATCCTTTCTTGATTCCACCTCCGGCCAACCACATGGTATAGGCTTCTACATGGTGGTCTCTACCCAGAAAGGGCGCAGGTTTATTATCACGATTTTCCTGCATAGGAGTTCTGCCAAACTCACCACCCCATACTACCAGTGTTTCTTCTAACAAGCCTCTTTGTTTTAAATCTAATAGTAATGCCGACATGGCCTGGTCAATCTGGCGGCATTTCTCCCATAAAGCAATTTCTATTGATTCCCCTCTGCTTGAGCCGTGCATATCCCATCCCCAGTCGTAGAGTTGTACGAAACGCACGCCATTTTCTACCAGTTTTCTGGCCAAAAGGCAGTTGTTGGCAAAAGAAGTCTGTCCCGGAGTAGTGCCATACAGTTCATGGATTTTCTGTGGTTCTTTCGAAATATCCATTGTTTCGGGTACTGTCATCTGCATGTTAAATGCCAGTTCGTACTGCGAAATACGGGTCAGTATTTCTGGGTCTTTAAATTCTTCGTATTGACGTTGATTAATTTCGTTGATGGTATTGATGGCCTCTCTGCGTATATCTCTGCTGACACCTGCCGGATTATTGACATAGAGTACGGGTTCACCGTTAGAACGGCATTGCACACCCTGATAGACTGACGGAAGAAATCCACTTCCCCAGATACTTTTACCTCCCTCAGGATATTTACCGCCTGAGGTTAAAACTATATATCCGGGCAGGTTCTGATTTTCGGAGCCTAAACCATAGGTAGCCCAGGCACCCATGCCCGGCCTGCCTAATCTGGGGCTACCTGTCTGCATGAATAACTGTGCAGGAGCATGATTAAACTGGTCGGTGTGCATGGCTTTCAGAAAAGAAACTTCGTCGGCCATATTATGAAAGAAAGGCACATAATCAGACATCCATGCTCCTGATTGGCCGTATTGAGCAAATTTCCCTTGTGGGCCTAACATTTTAGGGACACCCCTGATAAAAGCAAAGGTTTTACCTTTCAGAAATTCTTCTGGACAATCTTTGCCATGCCATTTTTCGAGGGCAGGCTTATAATCGAACATTTCTAATTGTGACGGAGAACCTGCCATGTGCATATAAATCACGTTCTTTGCTTTTGGCGCAAAGTGAGGCATTTTAGGAGCTAACGGGTTATCTGTCAATGTCTCTTTCTTTCCATTAAAACACCCGGTGAGCGAACCTAACGCCATCATACCTATTCCGGTAGTGCATTGTTTCAGAAAATGCCTACGCTTAATAGCCTGTAAGTTTGCTTCGCTTACTTCGTGAAAGAGATTCATTTCTAATTTTTTTATTATATTTGTTTAATCAAATCTTCAAAATCATGCTTAGTGACTTAGAGATAAAACCAGCGTTTCATCAGTTAATAGACAAAATTGAGGACAAAGAATATTTAAAAGAGCTGTATGATAGCATTGCTGCCCTACTCCCTCAAAAAGATGATATTCTTGATGGACTCAACCCTGATGAAATTAAAAAACTTGAACAGTCAATTCTCCAGGCAAAAAACGGTGAAATAACCTCTGATGCCATTGTTAGACAGAAAATAGTTGAAAAGTTTGGCAACTAAGCAATACTGTCTCAACTCTTATCCAACCGTCACGGATTGCCAATCCGTGTTACTGCTTCGTTACAAATTCATCTAAATTCAGAATAGCATTCGCTACAATAGTTAAAGCCGCAGTTTCTGCCTGTTGCTTTTCTTCTTTGAGAAAATCTTTACTGTTTTGGGGCTTGTCTTTAAACTCCTGCAATGATACGGCGTACAAGCGTTTGAGTGCCGCCAAATCTTTGTCAGGTGCCTCATGTATGAAAATCCTTTGATACGCCCAGTTGATTTGTGCATCAACTGTTTTTGCATTCTTTTGCATTTGTAAGGCCAGACTTTTAGCCGCCTCTACAAACACCGGGTCATTCAACAATTGCAAGGCCTGTAAAGGAGTATTGGTACGAATGCGCCTTTGTGTACAAATTTCTCTGCTTGAGGCATCAAAAGTAATCTGTTGCGGATAAGGCCCTGTCCGGCGGGCAAAGGTATAAATAGCTCGGCGGTATTGGTCTTCTCCCTCGCTTTGTTTATAATTCAGGCTACTATTTACCGCCTGCCATACTCCGTCAGGCTGATAAGGCATTACCGGCTTGCCATACATTTTAGGGCTGAGTAAGCCGCTAACGGCCAGCGTCTGGTCTCTCACCATTTCAGAAGTCATCCGAATACGGGGGCCATGTGCCAGCAATCGGTTTTGTGGGTCTTTTTCTGCTAAAGCTTCGTTACCTGCTGATGATTGCTGATAGGTAGCCGACATAACTATATATTTAATCAGTGGTTTCATCTGCCATTTGTAATCATCTCTGAACCTGATAGCCAAAAAGTCTAATAATGCTGTATGCGAAGGCTTTGCGCCTTGTGTCCCAAAGTCTTCTAACGTTTCTACTAAACCAATCCCAAATAACTGTTCCCAGAAACGATTCACCACAGTACGGGCAGTTAAAGGATTATCTTTGTCTAAAAGCCATTTCGCTAAACCTAAGCGATTTCTTGGCGCATTTTTTGGAAAAGGATTCATTGAATGCGGTACGTCAGGTTGTACCTCCTGCCCATGCACTAACCAGTTGCCTCTCACAAAAACGTGGGTTTTTCTTTCATAGTCGGCATCACTTCTGAGCATAATAGGTGTATTCTGAGTCTTTGCAGTAATGAGGTATTTAAAATCCTCAAACTTCTTAGTGTCTCCTTTCGGAAAATCTTCTAAAAATGTAAACCAGTTAATCGAAAATACATCCTGCTCAGGTTTCAGGCGGCTATTTGTGCCTACCAGATATAAGTCATGGCGTCCTTGCGCAGCTTTGATAGGGATGAAGAGCAGTTTATTTTTAGCAGTAGTATCTAACCGGAGTTTCGTCAGCACTTCTCCGGTGGGGCTGCCTTTTCGTAACTCCAACCAACCACCTACGTTTTTATTTACATAACTAATCAGAAATGTGGTTTTGTTATCTAATTTTATATCAGGCAATCGACAAGTACCCTTGTGGCGTAACCCAATGTTTCTATCGCCTAATAAGGCACCGTTTACATAATTGTCAGCATAGTGTGCATGGTGGCGTGGCTCTAAACTCCTTAAAAACTGGTTATAGTATTTCCCTTTTCCATCGCCTAACTTTGTCTTTATCCAGGTAGTAAGGCTATCTAATTTCTTTTCATCCTCATCCGAAAAATTCCTGTAATTAGGAGCTTCATCCTGTGTATCTTCATCACGGGTATTGTTAAAGAACGCCATCATTTTATAATACTCTTCATTACGAAAAGGGTCATAAGGGTGGCTATGGCATTGCACACAGGCAAAGGTTGTACCCTGCCATACATCAAAAGTAGTATTTACCCGGTCTATCACAGCAGCTACCCTGAATTCCTCATCTACGGTGCCTGTTTCATCGTTGTTCATGGTATTGCGATGAAAAGCCGTAGCAATTAACTGGTTTTCGATAGGCGATGGTAAAAGGTCTCCGGCCAATTGTTCTTTCGTAAACTGGTCGAAAGGCATATTGGCATTAAATGCATCAATCACCCAGTCACGGTAACGCCAGATTGTCCGTCCATTATCTTTCTGGTACCCCCGGCTATCTGAATATCGGGCCAAATCGAGCCACATAGATGCCCAACGCTCTCCATATTGTTTAGAAGCCAACAATTCATCTACCAAAGCTTCATAAGACCCTTCATCTGTTACATACTTTTTTATCTGTTCGGCAGTAGGTGGTAGTCCTGTTATATCTAAACACACTCTTCTGACAAGCGTAGCTCTATCAGCTTCTTTGGCAGGTGATAAGCCTTCTTCTTCTAATTTAGCTTTCACAAAGTAATCAATATCATTTCGTTCCCAACTGCCAAAACTGAATAATCCGGCAAAAATTCCTTTGTTAGGCACTTTTACTTCTTTGGGGGCAACATACGCCCAGTGGTCTCCCCATTTTGCTCCTTCTTTTACCCATTGGGTCAGCGTCTCAATATCGCTCTGGCTCAATTGAGGTGCTTTATAAGGCATCCGTTCGTCGGGGTCGGCATGGGTCAGCCTTTTAATAAATTCACTTTGCTCAGGATGAAAAGGTATAATGGCAGGCTTACCCGATTTGGTTTTTGAGAGGGCTTCATTACGGAATAAAAGACTGAAATCTCCCTGACGCTTTACACCACCGTGGCAAGAAATACAATGCTTGTTCAGAATAGGTTTTACTTGTGTGCTGTAATCTACGGCACCTGAACTGGTGTCTTTAAAGTAGTTCCACCCGATAGAAAGTGTAGCAACAATGAGAGCTGATATAATAATAAAGCGAATCCGCATGCGTGTCAGGGCCAAATATCTAACAAAGTTAGTCGAAACCATCACGATTCACCACTATATTTCTGTTATTTTCTTGTACTTTTTTGATATTAATTGTAAACAATAAAAGTAAATCCGTGGCACTGTTCTAATCAAAGAAATTTAAAAGAGTATAGATAAACTTTCTAAAACCAGGTTTTTCAATCATTTTTAAACTATCTTTAAACGTAAAATTTATCCCTCATACACATGAAATTCCATTTATTTATCAAGGCATTCACTTTCTTAATCATGTCAGCCAATCTAAGTTTTGGCCAGGCAACCAATCGGGTTATCTCCTTTTTTCCTGCTGATACCAAATTATATAGTAATATACCTTATGCCAATGATACCCTCAAAAAACACCTGTTAGACATTTATATTCCTGCTAATGCTAAGACAGATATACCATTGGTTGTTTGGGTACATGGCGGTGGCTGGATGCAAAACGATAAATATGCCGACATGAGTTATATGAAAAAAACTATTGCTGCCTTACTCAACAACGGTTTTGCTTTAGCTTCTATTGATTACAGATTCAGTACTGAAGCTGTTTTCCCGGCACAGATACAGGATTGTAATCAGGCATTGGAGTTTCTGTATCAACATGCTGCACAATATGGCTATAATAAAAACAAAATAGCCTTGATGGGCTTTTCAGCAGGTGGTCATCTGGCATCTTTACTGGCACTATCTCATAATAACGGCATAGCTTCTTTTTACGCAGGTATTGCTAAAAAATCATTCACAATCAATGCCGTGGTTGATTTCTATGGCCCTGCCGATTTTTTAGCCATGCTCAAACCACAGGAAGAAAATGCCCCAAAAGACGCCATTACTACTCTGTTAGGCGCCTCTCCGATTGAAAGACCCGACTTAGCCAGAACAGCCAGCCCCGCTACTTATATTGATAAAAACGATCCGCCTTTTCTGATTATTCATGGCGAAAAAGATGCCTCTGTTCCTGTTATACAATCTAAATTACTGAGTTCGTGGCTGACCTTGAATCAAATTCAGAATGAAGTAATAATTGTAAAAAATGCTCCACATTACGGAGAAATGTTTGATGAAGCATATATCAAAGATAAAATTATAGCCTTTCTGTATAGTAAGTTGAAATAATGTTGAGACAAAGAGTTACAATAGGTATTCAGAAAAAACTTTTATTAATACCTTAAAAGCTACTCTATCAGGGTAGCTTTTATTATGTCTCCATCTTTCAAAACAATACTACCAGTTACAAAGCTAATCTTGCCAGCTAATGATTATGGCTTTCGGGCTACGTGTTTCTTGCGCAAATTTGTATCATAAAATAGAACAGTTTATGAATCATACAGTGAGTGCAAAAACACCAGCCGGCAGAATTGTAATGGGAGCCACTCTGGGCGGCTTAGTTATTATGGGATTAGTAGCTTTAGGAATCAGTGAATATGATGGCTATGTTGATGAATTATTAGTCTATCAGAGTTTAGCCCTTGGCCTCATAGGAGGGCTTATCTTAAGTGGGTTTTACCTGCTCTTTACCCGAATAAAAGCAGCACGCCCTCCCAAATACCAACCACCGATTATAGGCTATACATCACCACTTCAAAGCAAGAGAACAGCCATTGTAGCGAATGATATGGCCATTGCCACGCCTGCTGAGCGTAAGTCGCTTTTCAAAAGAATCTTATCTTCAGTTGCCTATTTTTCAGCTTATACACTTATAGGTATGTCTTTAGGTTTTTTAGGTGGCGTTATTTTCTTATGCTTCAATCTGAACAATATCTTCGACGATGCCTCCAATCAGTATTCTTTTCTGATGTTCATCTTTTTACCATTACAGTTAATTGCTACGCTATTGGTCAGTATGGCTATTGGTGGTGTAGCAGGTGGTATCACGGGTTTTGTTCTGAAAATAGTCAAAAAATAATCTGAAACGCACTAAATCTATGTTACGAAAATTATTTCCATTCAGTTTATTAGGTTTCCTTTTTGGTAGTTGCAATGTTGAGGGACTTAAAAACGGGTATTATGTTGAGTCTGACACCGTTTTGTATTATAGCGGTTTCCCGGCTCATAAATATATTGTACAAGGGGCTGATGCTTCTACATTCAAGACAATTGATAAGTATTATGGGAAAGATAAAAACCATGTTTTTTATCGTGAATATATTGTTAAAAATGCTGACCCTGCTTCTTTTAAAGTATTGGAAGGTTTCTATTCTAAAGATAAAAACTATGGGTATGCCGTAGGTGCTAATGGTCCTGATGCCGTGTTTATTATCAGCCATGAGCCTGAGTTTTTTGAAACAGTGCCTAACCCAGAAGAAACCTCAATGAACCATACTGCAGAAGGAATTATGTATGCTCGTGACCGCCAGCATGTGTATCATGGGCGCTATATTTTTGAACTGGCCGACCCTGATTCTTTTGAATATATACCCATGCGTAGTGGCAGTGGTTATGATTTAGCCAGAGATAAAAAATATGTTTATTGGAACCAGAAACCTATAGCAGGTGTAGATGGCAGTAGTTTTGAGAAAATCTCTAATGATTATTTTAAAGATGCGCAAGCGATATGGTCTACCCATATTGATAACAGAGGAAATTCAAGCTGGGTAATATTAAAAGATGCCGATAGGGCTACTTTTAAAGTAATTGATACAGAAAGAGGGATAGCGCAGGACAAAAACCATATGTATAAAAACGGTGATTTTTATACACCGCCTAAAACCCAGTAACTTATAAAGGAAAATGTATCATTACCCGGGTGCCTGATGGCGCTTGCGCAACAGATGTTAAATCAGAGATTTCGACTTCTATCTCTAATTTATGAAGTTCGTGTAGTACTTTCAACCGCTCGCCATTAATCTGTAACCCCATAGATTTATGTGGCCGGGCGGTTTTACTATGTATCTCTGCCGATTTCTTCCGGCCTATGCCATTATCTTCAATCATACAAATTATTTCATCGTTTCCCATTTTTACCTCTATTCTCAATTCTCCTCTGGTTTCTTTGTGCATCAGACCATGCCAGATAGCATTTTCTACATAAGGTTGAAGCAACAAAGCAGGAATCTTTATATAAGTAGTATCTACCCTATCATCAATATTATAGCTGAAATCAAATTTATTTTCAAAACGCATTTGCTCTAACCTGATATAGAGTTCCAGTATTTCCAGTTCATCCTTCAACGAAATAAATGACTGCTGACTTTGCTGTAAAACCGAGCGAATCAGATTGGCAAAGTCTGTGAGGTATCGTGCGGCATCAGTAGGTTTATTGGTAAGAATATAGTTTTTAATTGAGTTGAGCGAATTAAATATAAAATGCGGATTTATCTGTGACTGTAAAGCCTTTAGCTCGGCCTTTGATAATTTCTGGTTAAATTCAGCCAATAGCCTTTGCTGTGTTTCGGTCTCAAGTGCTTTGGTTTTTTCCTGCACCAGTTTCTCTAATTCGTTATTTAACTGAATCTGCAATTGCTGGTTGGTTTCCAATTGGGCAATCAATTGTTTTTGTGTCTGATTTTTTTCAACATAAATCTGTTTAATTTTGGCAACAAATGCCACTATAAATAACAAATTTTCAACAAATATCCCTGTTTCTACATACGGAAACGACATCATATAATAAACATAGGTCTCACCTGACATTCTTCTCATCATAGCCATTACAAACGAAATTACCAGGAATACAAATAAAAGACTGGTACCTAAGGCTATATAAGTAGCCACCACATTTCTTAACCTGAAAATGAGTACAATCGAATAGGTAGTAATAGGCATCATACCTAATTTTACCCATCGGTAAATACTTAAACTCAGCGCATATTCATTCAATACATATTGCAGAAAACAATCAAAAATAAAATAGATAGTCAGAAATTTTACCTGCCATCTGAAAATCTTATATGTCTTCGGATGATTGTTAGGCGTAAGATTAAGCAGGTACTGACAAAAAAGCAGATACCAGATATTAGGCAGTATATTTAAGGGAACTTCAGAAGTAAGAAAAGACTTGGGAAAGTAGGAGAAAATAATAGCCGTATCGGTCAGTGCCTCTATTCTTCTGATAAAATATAAGTATAAGCCCAACAGATACAAGGCATAATACACAAAGGCTATCTCACGGGTCTGGCTATACTGAATGATACAAAACAAGATGAGAAATAAGCCAATAGCCAGAAATGATGCACTATAAAAGAGATCCTTGCGGCTTTTGAAAAATGATTTTGAGCGCAGGTTTTCTTCAAAGTCATACGTCAACAGGCTTACTTTTGAATCTTTATAAATACCGTTTTTATCATTTACCTGTATATATATCTCTTTGGTTGTATGGGCAGTAAGCGTAACCGGAATAATGTATTTATTATCATTAAACAGTTTTTCATCAGGCTTCACAAGCATTCCAGCTTTTTTTATCACACTTTTTTTTCCGTCAGAATCATGCAAATAGATATAATGATAAAGCCCATAGTCAAACAAAAGTTGTTGATTCTCGGGTGTATTATTCTGTACTTTAAATCTTAACCAGTGATTATAGGATTTTTTCAGCGAAGAGTTCTCTAATTGAAAATTTTTAAAAGGAATAAATTGCTGATTTTTAACGGTATTGATTGTATGGGTCTCGGTAGGTTCGTAGAATATCTCTGCGTAATTATTCAATACAATTGAATCTTTAATCGGCTGATTAATCACGTAGGTTTTCTGGGCAAATAAGGTAGTGGCCGTAAAAAAGCATACAAAGGGCAGAAACTTCGTTATGGTGCTTCTGTAACGAGCCATGAGAAAATATATCATATCATTATCATTTCCATCAATCGGGGTCGGCCTGAACGGGAAACCGGAACCTCTTTGCCATCATTCATCACCAAAGTTCCTCCCTGACCTTTTATATACCTCCGAACCTGATTTAAGTTGACTAAAAAGGTATAATGTACTCTCAGAAAATTGTTATTTTCCAACATTCCCTCCAGGTCTTTCAGAGGCTTCGACAATAAAATTCTTTCTTTATTTACAAGATGTACAATGGTATAATTATCACTTGCTTCGGCATAAGAAATCTCATCTATATTTACAAACTCCAATCCATCTAAAGTAGGTAAAGCTATTGTCGGACGAATATGCTCCAAACCTCTGATATTGGCTAAAACCATATTTAATTGTTGCTTATCTATTAGCTGAGATTGTTTTTTCATTTTCTCAACCGCCTGTATTAACCTTTGTGGGTCTATGGGTTTCAAAAGATAATCAATAGCCGAAAACTCAAAGGCCTTTAAAGCAAAATCATCGTAGGCTGTGGCAAAAACTACATCAAAGGCAATTTTATCAAAAGTTTTCAGCAGTTCAAACCCATTCATAAAAGGCATTTCAATGTCTAAAAAAACTACATCAGGTTTATATAATTTTATAGTTTCAATCCCTTTCTGGGCAGAGTTACATTCTGCCAGCACTACTACATCGGGGCAATATTCGTTTAACTCAATCCTTAAATTCTGAGTACATTTTACTTCATCATCAATCAAAATGGCTGTCATGCGATACGCAAATTTATATATCAAATGTATGGAACAATTTTAATTTTTATCAAGTAGCACAGAGGATTGCCTGATAAAAATTTATTTAACCTTCTTCTCAACTACCATCATTAGTTTTATTGGTTAAAAACTTCTTTATTTGTTGCCGGAGTAAAAATAATGAAGATGGCTAACAGATATAAATGGTTGTTGATTACTGCCGGATTACTACTGGTTGCTGTGGGCACCTGGTACTATTTACGAGGCACTAAAAAACTAAAAAAGGTTAACGGAATTGCTGAATACGACACCCTCGTTCAACCGACACATTATAAGAAAATTCCTTTAAAACCTTTCAGATATGTGATGGTAAACTGCGACCTGGGGCCTGTAAAAGTATATCTGGAAGCTGATCTGAAATCGTCTATCGAATACCATCAGACATTCATGAAATATGTTGAGGTAAGTTATAAAGGTGATACTCTCATGATTCATACCCTTAAAACACCCAAATCAACCAAAGAAAATCCTATTTATAAACAGATTTCTATCCGCACGCCTCAAATCAGTTATTATATGGGTGAGGCTACACAAACCTTTTTCTCAAATTTCGGGGCTGATTACCTGAAAGTAGATAACCGTAGCAGTTATATGAGATTTATTGCCTGTGAGATTGAGCAATTAGACCTTACTACCAACAAATCATGTAATTTTCTTATTGACGAAAACTGTTCTTTTGATAAAATTGATGCTGAAATAAATCCTAATAGTGCCTTGACCTGCAATGGAGAAGTATATACCCTACTATCTCTCAAAGCCAATAATCTCCAGAATATTAAATTTGGTTTAAATGTAAAATCACTTCGTATGAAAAAATACAATAAGTAAGTCAAATGCCTAACTGTTCTCGTACTTCTTCTTTTTTTCTTCTCGAAATTTCTATTTCTGAAGTATCTTTCAGAATTAATGACTCACGGTTGGCAGAAAGACCGACAATGTGTTTCTGATTAACCAGATGTGATTTATGTACCCTCAGAAACTGGTGATTCGTCAGTGTAGTTTCGTATTCTTTCAGTGTTTTGGCCGAAACGAATTTACGTTTTTCTGTCAGGTATAAAACTGTATAGTTACGGTCGGCTTCTAAACGGATAATTTCTTCCAAAGGAAAAAAATGAGTTCCTTCGGTACTTGATACCGGTAATTTAAAATTTTGTTTCCGGGTATTTAAAGCCTCTATTTTTTCCTGATATACCGCCAGTTTCTGTTCTTTTTCCTGTAGGCGCTCTTTTATTCTTACGCCATAAATCTTATTGGCGCACAGATTGGCAATAGCTGTTAAAGTTTGCAGATGCCATTCTCTGAAAAAAGCCCTTTGCGGATGTTCAGAATCTATTACGCCTAAAATTTCTCCGTTATAAATAATCGGTACTGTAATTTCAGACAAACGGCACTCATCATCTACAATATAACGGGCATCTTTTGAGGTATTTCCAATTATTTCTGCTATGCCTGTTTGGGCTACTGTTCCAACAATTCCTTTCCCCTTAGGAATCACTATGGGCTGGTATATATCAAAGTTAACCGGATTTTTTGGGCCATAGGCCGCTTTCTGCAAGAGGTTTTCCTGTTTATCATCAAATAAGTAGATTACACAATCTGCTAATCCTAATCTTCCTATACAATTTTTGGCAATATCCCATACTATATCTTCTTCAGTATTCTTGCCGAATAATGAAGTAGCAAAATAACTGATGATTTCTATCAGGTTCATCTCGGAAACAGAATCAGGTAATTTCAAAAATGTCTTTTGTGTAAAGGTGGTCATAAGATTACTAATATTTGAATAGGTAAAAATAGACAGATTTAATAGCAATGGGTAGTCAGATTGAGTATCTGGTAAGATTTGGGAGGTAATCGGTAAAAAACAGGTGGTATTTGGTAAATACTGAATTTATGCTAAAAATCAGGCATTTTTTAGGCAAAAACCGTTAGATAAACGAAACCTGCCGTTGGATAAGTGGGTTTGGAATACGGAAAAACTGGCTGTTACCTTTGCAACCGCAAAACAAAAAACGCCATGAAACGTAGAATGAACAAAAATTGTATCACACTTTATCCGACAGAAAGCCCAAGCCCGGTCTTGTGGATGTTACACAAAAACAAACGAGTGAGGGTTTTTCTGGAAGATATTATTTACCTTGAAAGCCAGGCTAATTACACAATTTTTTACCTGAAAAACGGCAAAAACATAATTAACTCCCGCACAATGGGGCTTTTTGAAAACGTACTCGGACAAGAATCATTTTTTCGGGTACACAGGTCTTTTATCGTTAACCTGAATTATATAGACCAGATAAGCATCATTAAGCATACGAGCGGCATTATTGAACTCAGCAATGGCAAACAGATTTTTCTGTCAAGGCGTAAAATCAAACCTTTTCTCGAAGAATTTGCCAATTGTGAAGAAAGTAATCCGCAAGTAAGTATTCAGATAACCAATCATCCTTTTGCTGCTTAATGATGAAAACAATTATAGTTAGTTTTTTATCTGCTTGCCTATATACAACAGGGTTAGCACAAACAGGAAATGTGGTTATCCTACCAGATAATGGTAGCAATAGTTTACAAACCAGCCTTTATCCCAATCATAAAATCAGTATAAAAACTCAACCTGAAACGTATGGTTTTGTGCAAAAAGCAAATCAGATTGAAGCAGGTACTTTTATAAGCGAACTGAATGGCGGGTATGCCTCTTATGGCACCACAGGGCTTTACACTTTGTGCCTGACTACCAACTCACAGAATCCTCAGGTAATTTTTAATATCTTGAACTTTATGGGTATTGGCGGGCAACCATTTAATGCTTTGCATGTATATGGTCAGGCAATTATTGAGGGAGTTGCCAATACTAATCAATATATAGCTGAGACTTTCTTAAAAATTGATAATAATGGCACCCTTTCTGCTGAAAAACAAACGTACTATTATAGTTTACCCCCAAGTGCGTTTTTGCCAATAATCAATTCCGCAAATAACCCGATTGCCAGATCAGATGCTGAAGGTATCTATTTTACACTTTCAAATGCCTATTTTGTTAGGTTTGAAGCACCGGTTTACTTACCTGTGGGAGCCATTATTAAAGGTATTGAATTCTATTTTATAGACAATTCTGAGCTTGACTTAAACCTGATTATTACAAGAAGAGTTTTAGGCGAACAAGTGGAAACTTACTATCTTCCTTACCTGTATTCTTCAGGGGAAGAATCTGGTATTCGTAATGTCAAGACTGATAGTATACATAATGGTGGGATCACAATTCTTGAAGACTCAAGCTATACTATTATTGTATCTCCCAAAAATACAGTTAATAATAAAAAATGGGATGGAGCAAATATGCAGTTAATAGCTGCAAAATTAATTTACCAGTATTAATTTTAAACAATTATGAAAAAAATACTTACTACAAGTCTGGTTGTATTGATATTTTCTTTTAAATCTATTGCTCAATCAACCACTATAACACCTGAAGATGGTATAGTTGGCCAATATACCAACCAGAAAGTTTCTATTCAAACCACTGAAAACTCATACGGTTTTGAACATACCGCAGGGAACATTTCTTTGGCCACTTATATAAGCAACAATGCCGGATGGTTAATGACCAAAACTAATCACCCGTTGTATTTCTCTAATAATGGCAATACTACGCCCAATATGGCCATTTTAACCAATGGAAACGTAGGGATAGGCATAAGCAATCCTGCTGAAAAATTACATGTTATTGGCAATGCCCGTATCTCTGGTCTGGCTGGGAATGGCTTAAAATTTATACGGGCAGATAACAATGGCTTGCTGACTTCTGCACCAAAAACATTTAATTTAAATCTTCCAAGAAGTGCTTTTTTATCGGTCAATGGCAATGCAACAGCCAATGATATTGCCAATCAGGGTCTCTATTGTCTGGGTAATACTGTTGCTGACCTTGAAGCACCCATAAATTTACTGGACGGCTGTGTTATTTCAAATATGCAGATTTACTTTGTAGATAATTCTGCAAAAAATATAAGAGCACAATTGTACCGCCGTGCCTATGGAGCAACTACAAGTGACCTTTTGGGAGTTTTCAGTTCATCGGGATTAGCATCAACTAATACTATACAGAATGGAAATACTAATATAAGCAATAACAATGTGATAGATAATAATACCTATTTCTATTATCTGCGTATCACAGCTACAATAACTATTAGTGGCGTTGAAGGTGCCTCTTCTTGGGACGGGAGTAAAACAACTATTAATCAGGTAAAAATTACGTATAGCTACTGAAAATTATTCTATGTTGGATTACAGAAAAGGGAATGGTGGGTAGTGTGTTAGGGCTACCCTCATTTTAAAACTGAATTATTAAATAGCCTGTTTATGAAAAAATTGTTTCTGTTATGGTTTATATGCGTGATAAACAATTGTAATGCGCAAAAAAATATCGAAAAGCGAGTAGAAGAAATGCGCCAGCAATATATTGGCCGGGAGTACGAAAAGGCTTATCAATCGGCCGGAAAAATCTTGCAGGATGACACCAAAAATCTTTCTGCACTACATTGCCTGATGAATACTGCTTATGAACTCAAGAAGCCTAAAGAAGCTATTGAGGCAAGTAACAGAATTATTTCATCAATAGACCAGAGTACCTTGTTCCCGTATCTGGAGGAACATAGTTACTACCGCCAGCTACTGCGTGAAGCCTATAATCTGCGGGCATGGATTAGTTACGAAACCGGAAAAGATTTGTCTAAGGCATTAGAAGATGTTAATGCCGCTTTATCAATTACATCACCCATTGATAAAGACCCTCATCTGAATGCCTATGTTGATACCAAAGTGCGTATTCTGCTCAAACTTAACCGCCCAAAAGAAGCGTATGCTACGGCAGAAAAAGCATTAAGAAAAGACCCTGATATACAGGATTTGCAAGACATTAAAACAAGTGAGGCTTATCAGGCATACATAACTGAGGTTCATAAGTCAGGCTGGGGCAAATATACCAAAGGTACTACCACAGAAACAGCTATAGAAGCCCTGATCCGCTATGAAAACTTCATTAAAATCTACGAGAAAGAAACGGAGCAGAAAATGCCCTATCAGCAGTTAAAATGGTATAAAAAGAAATTCTCGGCAAAAGACATACAGGAAGCAGAAAAAAGACTGGGCATTAGCCTACCACCCGATTATATAAAATTTGTAACTACCTACGGCAATTTCTCTATTCAGGAAGGTTACAACTTACTTGAACCTAAAGAAATCACCCGTTTATCTGACGCCCTGCGAAAAGAATGGGAGATAAATCTGGAAAAAAAGTGTACACCCAAACAACGGGAGAATTTAGATAACCTGATATGCTTTGGGTATGGCACAGAAGACCAACAGGATGTATGGTATTATGTATTCAGTTACAAAACACGTAATCAGCAAACAGGCTATATGGATGTACTACCCTATAACCAGGACGACTGGTGGGATTTAACCAAAACCCCTACACTTATTTATACCGACAAGCGTGGAGGGTTCGACAATTATATTTCACAACTCATAGATTCGCTGATTCAGGATATTATAGAATAGTTTTTTCATTTACTCAATAGTTATACTATTCCACACACTTCATATTTTACTCGTCATACTGCTGATTTAACACTAAATCAAATTCCTTTGCCATGAAAAGAATACTACTTGCTCTCCTCTACTGGTCTATTACCATACACTTACAGGCTCAGTTACCTGTAGTAAATACCCGCCCGAGAATCATGATGACAGCCGATTTAAAGGCGACACTCATGGCTAAAAAAAATGCCAATACACCCGAATGGCAGGCTTTACTGACCGAGGCCAATAGCTACTCTACCAAGCCTGTCATGAGCTGGTCTCCGGCTACTGCCAATACCTGGGATACCAACTATATCTTTTACAGTTATCAGGCCAGTAGTTGGGAAGACGCCACTATGCCTTTAGCATTTGCCCATTTATTAACTAAAACAACTAATGCAGGAGCCAATCCAACTGCCTATTCTAACAAACTCATGCAACTGGCCGATTCTATTATGTTAGCTAATCGTCGTTATCGCTCACAAATCAATACATGGAATCATCCCTTGAGCAGAAACGACTATTATCCCTCACGGCATTTAGGAAGAATCATTGGCACTATTTACGACTGGTGTTATGATGAATTAGGGCAGGCACGTAAAGATTCGCTTATTCACCTGATGAAGCAATGGTTTGATGATATAAGGGGAAACGCCTATCAGAGAAACGACCGGGCTACAGGAAACTATTTCTTTGGTCATGTGTTTTGTATAGCTCATTTTGGCTATGCTATCGGGAATGACGACCCTCGTTCGAAGGAGATGATTGACTGGGCAAGAATTCGTTTTGATGGTACTCCGTCGCCTGATGTTGCACCTCAAGATGTACCCGACAATGACCTGGCCGATACCTGGGAAAATGGTTATAATAGTTATAAAGTAACCTCATACGGGTTTCCACCTGCACAGGCCTACACGGGTTTACCCTCAAAAGGCGGTTTGCAGATACAAGGATGGAGTTATGGCTCCGGTAATAATGTGAGGATACTCGACTATATGGCTTTGGTAAAAATGGCTACAGGAGAAGATATCATAGAGACCAAAATCTCATGGATACAAGACCTTGTGAAAGCCCTGCATCATTCTCTACTGCCGAATGGACATGAAATTGACCACGATGGCGACTGGGGAGATATCTACGGGCCTTACCTCAATCATCACTTCTCTGAGAGACTGGCTTTTGTCCTGGAAGGTAAACCTCTGGGAGAGCAGGCACAATACTTTCAGAAATCAGAATACAAGCCTTTTTTAATTTATGGCAATATCGTAAATCGCTTATACAACTGGGAGAAGTTTTATTTTCCTAATACTACCCGTCCATCGGCTCCTTTCGATAATCAGTTATGGTATAGCGGCTTCAATCAGGGGCATAATTTAGGTATCGGTAATCGTACTTCGCCTGTTTTTCTGATGCGGAATAAATGGGCTGACAGCACCGCTACATGGGCAGTTTTCAGGGCTGATGCCGCTACTTACGACGACCACAAACATTTTGCAGGTGGTAGTTTTGAAATCTGTCGGGGTGGTAGTTATATACTTACCAATGCTTCTAATGTAGGCAAAAGCGGATATCCACTTTTGGGAGATAATACAATGGCCGAAAACAGTGGTGCAAATAACACCCTGTACTTTGATGATTTTGGAGATTATCAGCAAACCGGAAGCACTTTCAAAGGTGGACAGGGTTACTATGGTAAAGATGATTTGAAAGCCGTACAGATGGACGATTCGCTGACGTACGTACGCACCGACTTATCGTCTTGTTATGACAAAAGCTATTATCCCGAAATCTATTTACGAAAACTCAATTATTTTATCAGAGGCTTTCTTTACCTGAGAAGCAGTAACCTCTTCCTGTCTTACGACCAGATTTCAGCCAAAAACTCTACTAATCCGCAAGGACAGTACAAAAAGCATCTGCGCTGGCATTTTATGGCTAATCCTACCGTGAATGGTAACCTGATTAAGTCAAGTCATAGAGGCTCAGATATTTACATAAAAACGCTTATTCCGGCGAATCCTGATATTTCGGTTGTTGACGAAAGCAATAATCCTGACAATACTTCGGGGCCGATTATGAATTATTATTTTAATAGCCCTACCTGGCGGACGGAAGTGAAATATTCGGATAATCCGCTTGAACAGGAGTTTCTGACCGTTTTACAATCCACTATCAGGAATACTACTGCTCCTACGATTGATAATATCAATTCAACTGATGGCAAAATGAAAGGAGCCGTAGTAACTGCCAACAATGGTAAGAAAGAAATTGCTTTTTTCAATACTGACCTCAACCCTTTGCAGGCAGGTATTACCACTACACATTATACTTTTCCTAACTCAGGTGATATTCGTCATACCATTTGTGGAGTAGTACCCAATGCCAAATATCAGGTAACTGTAACCGGCAATGAAGTAAATATTGTACATAATGCCAATGGGAATCGCACAGCTTCTATGGCTGGAGTCTTACAGTTTATGACTACTGCTGTACCTTGTCCCAACGAAATGACTTTTTCTAATTCGGTTGCCACAGGCAACTATAAAACAGGTAATACTATTTCTACCCAGAACGGTAGTACTACGCAGATTCAGAACGGAACAAATGTTACTTTCGATGCCGCCAAAGCCATTATCTTAAACCCAACTTTTGAAGCACAAAGCGGAAGTGTGTTTAAAGCACAGATTGGGGGGTGTAATTAAAATATTCTTTAAGTTCTAATCAGAAACTAATACATAATCCACTATTTTCAGCAATGCGTTGAAAGTAGTGGATTATCTTTTTTAGATTTTCTAAAAAAAAATAACCCAACCATGTCCAATTCATTCAGGTTTATTTGATATGCTACTGACAAACATTTAATTACATTAAATCTTTAAAGCAATGGACGAATACATGTTAATTTTCAGAAACGAAGATGGAGGTAAAGTAGCCTCACCTGAACAAATGCAAATCTGGATGAAACAAACGATGGACTGGATTGGCGGAATAGCTGCGCAGAACAAATATGTAGGTGGCAACGGATTGGTTTTTGAAAACAGCAAAATAGTTGGGCATAACGGTGTAGTAACCAATGGCCCATTTGGTGATATTAAAGAAACCATTGGTGGTTATGCCATTGTAAGAGCCGAATCAATTGAGGAAGCAGTTGAATTTGCCAAAGGTTCGCCTATTTTGCAAGGAGAAGGCAATACGATGGAAGTCAGAAAAATTGCTAAAGGATAAGATGTTCATTAACCATCAGGTTATAATCCCCTGCTGCTGGCAGGGGATTCCATTCTATTTATGAATCAACAAGAACTCATACCACACTTATTCAGAACCGAGTTCAGAAAAATAACGGCTGTATTATCTAAGCTGATGGGCATAGAGCATATAGAAACAGCCGAAGATATTGCAAGCGATACTTTTTTATCAGCCGTTGAAAGCTGGCCTTATAAGGGCATTCCTCCTAACCCAACAGCCTGGCTATATGCCGTAGCTAAAAACAAAGCCCGGAATTATATTGCACGCAATCACATTTTTGATAGCAAAGTCGTTTCCGAAATCACTCAGGCAACAGCCGAAAATGAAGCCCTTGCCATTGATTTATCAGATAAAAATATTCATGATAGCCAATTGCAGATGCTGTTTGCTATCTGCCACCCGAGCATTACTATTGAATCACAAATCGGGCTGGCGTTGCGCATTCTTTGTGGTTTTGGCATTGATGAAATAGCCAATGCTTTTCTAAGCAACAAAGAAACCATCAACAAACGTCTTTTCAGAGCGAAAGAAAAGTTAAGAACTGAAAATGTACCCATTGAATTTCCAGCTGAAAAGGAAATACAGCAACGATTGGAAGCAGTATTAAGAACGCTGTATTTGCTTTTCAATGAAGGCTACTATTCTGAAAGTCAGGATACAGTACTACGCAATGACCTTTGTTTAGAAGCCATGCGACTGACTTATTTGTTAATCGAAAACGAATCAACCAACCTCTCTGAAGTAAATGCCTTATTATCTTTAATGTGTTTTCATGCGTCCAGGTTTGAAGCCCGAAAAAATGCCAATGGAGAGATAGTGCTTTATCAGGACCAGGACGAAAATCTCTGGAATAAAGAGTTGATTGAAAAAGGTGTTTATTACTTACATCAGGCATCAAAGGGAAATCATCTATCCAAGTATCATTTAGAAGCCAGTATTGCTTACTGGCATACCATTAAAGCTGATAGCCAGGAAAAATGGGAAAGTATCCTGCAATTATACAACAAGCTCTTGGTAGTAGAGTACTCGCCTATTGTGGCACTCAACAGAACCTTTGCTTTATCGAAAGTTTATAGCAAGGCTAAAGCCATAATAGAAGCCGAAAAACTAAAATTGACAAACAATAGCTATTATTTCACCTTATTGGGAGAGCTATATAAAGAAAGCAATCCAGATAAAGCTAAAGAAAACTTTCAGGAAGCCTACCGACTGGCTAAAACGCAGGCAGATAAGCAGGTAGTATTGAAACAGATTGACGAATTATGAAAAGAAAATAATTAACAAATGGTACTAAAAAGCCATAAATCCTGTTCACTACAAGCCTGATTCTGCTGTACGAAAACGGAATAAAATGTCCACTTTCGGACAGAAAAACCCCTGAATAATAATCCAATGTATTGGTAACAAGGCAGATAGAATATTGGCATATTTTGTGCCATTTACTTTTGACGAAAAAATAAGGAAATATGATGATATACAATTATCTAAAAATCGCCTTGAGAAATCTCATCAGAAACAAGGTTTATTCTTTCATCAAAATCTTCAGTCTTACCGTAGGGTTGACAGCCGCCATTTTTACATTTCTGTGGGTAATAGATGAATTGTCTTATGACAAATTTCATACAAATGCCCCCAATATTTATCGGGTAATGACTAATAATACATACCCTGATGGCAGAATTGAAACCTATCCGGCTACTACGTCACTTCTGAAAGACGCCATAAGAAATGAGATTCCCGAGGCAGATAAGGTGGCCTTGTTGAGCATGGAAACCAATGCCCTTATCAGCAATGAAAAAAACTCGTTTAATGAACAAGGGGTTTATGCCGACTCATCGCTATTTTCAATATTCAGTTTTCCTTTGCTGAAAGGCGACCAAAAGAATCCAATCCCTGACAATACCTCAATAGTTATTTCAGAAAATCTTACTAAGAAACTCTTTGGCGATAAAGACCCTGTCGGAAAATCAGTAACCGTGGACTATGGGCGTTCATTTATGGTAAGCGGTGTGTTTACCAATGTTCCTTCAAACTCTTCGTTACAGTTTGACTTTGTACTACCTCTTGGCCTTTTTATCAAAGATAACCCCTGGACACAAAACTGGCAAAGTGGCGGCACACAAACAATGGTTGCTTTAAAACCGGGGGCTTCGTTGGAAAATGCCAACACAAAAATCGGTGCCTTGATTAAAAAGAATTGCAAGGAATGTAGTACAAGCGCTTTTTTATTTCCCTATACCCAACAAAGACTTTACAGCGAATTTGAAAATGGGAAATCGATGAGTGGCCGTATTGAGCAGGTTAAACTTTTCAGTATTATAGCAGCCATTGTTTTGCTCATGGCATGTATCAATTTCATGAACCTTGCTACAGCCCAATCGGTTGCACGCAGTAGGGAAATAGGGGTACGAAAGCTCATTGGTGCCAGACAATCAGGGCTGATTATGCATTTTATTTCCGAATCTCTTGTATTGGCATTTATCGGTTTGTTGTTTGCCTTGATTGCCGTACATTTTTTGCTGCCACTATTTAACGGAATAACAGAAAAATCTGTCCAGTTAGATTTTACTAATCCGATACTTGTTACAGGAGCATTGGTAATTACGGTAGTTTCCGGGTTGCTGGCTGGCTGCTATCCGGCATTTTTGCTTTCGTCTTTCAAGCCCGTTACTGTGCTGAAAGGTGATGCCTCTCCGTCGCTTTCGGGCGGGTTCCGCAAAACATTGGTCGTTGTTCAGTTTGCTACCTCTATTATTCTCATTACCGGAAGCATGATTATTTACAGGCAAATCAGTTTTATCAGCAATAAAAATCTTGGTTTTGAAAAAGAAAATGTCATTGAAATAAAGCGGAATGATATGCTCGGTAAAAACTATGCACCATTTAAAAACGACTTGCTTCAGATTCCTTCTGTTAAAAGCATAGGGTTTGGCGGAAGCAATATTTTTACGGTTCCTATCACCACCACCGACCCTGTATGGCGAAACAAGCCTGTAAATTCTTCCATCACGTTTAAGATTTTCCGTTGTGATGAAGGATTTATACCTACCATGAATATAGGTTTGCTGGCAGGCAGAAACTTCTCAAATATCAATAATCTTGACTCCGCCAATTATATCATTAACAAAAAAGCGATGAAGATAATGGGGCTTACGCCTGATAATGTTATCGGTGCTGATTTGCAGATGTGGAACGGTAAAGGGAAAATTGTAGGATTGACCGATGATTTTAACAACGATAACCTCCGGCAGGGAATAGAGCCGCTTATTTTTCTTTATTCAAAAAATATTGGTTCCAATTATTTTATTAAAATAGACGGAAGTGTACCTGTAAATACAACACTTGCGGCCATAGAAAAAACATTTAAGAAACATAGCCCTGCTTACCTGTTTGAATATTCATTTCTTGATCAGGTTTTTGCCAGAGAATACCGCACAGAACTCATCATTGGCAAGCTATCTTTAATTGCTACTGTATTTGCGGTGCTTATCTGTTGTTTGGGCTTATTTGGTCTGGTGGCGTATGCCGCCGTAAAAAGAACCAAAGAGATAGGTGTTAGAAAAGTGCTGGGTGCCTCTGTTTCCAGTATAGTGGTTTTGTTATCAAAAGATTTTATTATACTGGTACTGATTGCCTTTATCATTGCAGGGCCGATTGCTTATTTCGTCATGCAGCAATGGCTACAGGGTTTTGCTTATCATACTAATATAAGCTGGTGGATATTTGCAGCAGCAGGAGCCGGAGCACTGATGGTAACGTTATTGACAATGAGTTTTCAGGCCATAAAAGCGGCATTGGCCAATCCGGTGAAGTCATTGAAAAATGAGTGATTGTGTGATTTAGTGAATGAGTGATTAATTTTGTATTGGAATAATTTCTTAATCACTCATTCACTAAATTGCTAAATCACTCAATAAACAAAAAATCCCCGTTGCTTGCACAACGGGGATTTTGTCGAATAATATATTGTATTACATTTTCTCTACTTGTACGTACCCAAGTTCTACAGGTGTGCTGCGACCAAATATTTTTACGCTCACACTTAGTTTCTTTTTGTCTTCGTTGATTTCTTCTACTGTCCCATCGAAACCACTGAAAGGCCCGTCGATTACTTTTACGTTTTCGCCTTTGGTGAAAGTCAATGTCGGAGAAATCACCTCGCCAATTACTTCTTCCTGTACACCTAAAATACGATTAATTTCTGACTGACGGAGAGGCTCCGGTGTCATGGAAGTACCGTTGTTACGGCCTAAGAAACCGATAACACCCGGCATACTTTTAATCATGTGCAATACTTCCCCGTTGTTCAGGTCAGCATTCACCAATATATATCCCGGAAAAAAGCTTTTCTCACGTACACGCTTTTTACCGTTACGAACTTCTGTTATCTTTTCAGATGGAATTAAAATTGTAGGAACCAACTCACTTAATTTGCGACGAATGGCTTCGTTCTCGATGTAGGATTTAATTTTTTTCTCCTGCCCCGAAACTGCTCTTACAACATACCAATTGATTTCGCTCATATCGTTAGCAAAAAATTAAAGGTTTTAGACTGATTGGTAAAACAAACGAAGACCGTTTTCAATCAAAAAATCAATTACGCCTACAACCAAAGCAAAAATAATAGAGGCTACCAACACAAGTGTTGCACTTGATTGAAGTTCACTCCACTTTGGCCATGTTACCTCTTTGGTTACTTCTTCCCAAGAGTTTTTAAAAAATTGTATCATAAAATACTTATGTTCAAAAAATACTTGCACGGGCACCAGGATTCGAACCCAGACCAAAGGTTTTGGAGACCCTCGTACTACCCTTATACTATGCCCGTGTATGTTACCAAAATTCCTTTGGGGATGCAAATATAGACAGTTTTTCTGTTCTTCACAAATCCAAAAACAAAATAAAGTAAATATTCTTTTGGTAATATCTTATTATTATTGGGTAAAAGCTATTAAAACACTCAACTAACTTTTACAATATGACTCTTTTTGCCTTTACCTACCAATAAATATTTGCCTTGCAGAAGTTGCAATTCAGCTAAAGCTAATTTCTCGTCGGCAATCTTTACTTTATTGATGCTCACTCCATTACCTTGTATTGCTCTGCGTGCCTCTCCTTTTGAGGGATACACTTCATTGCGGGTAACTACCGAAATCAAATCCAATACAGTAGGGCAATTATCCCACTCTTCTTTGGTAATTTCTGTCTGTGGCACACCGTCGAAAACAGTAGTAAAAGTATTTTCATCAAGACTCTGCAAAGTCTCTAAAGTACCTTTACCAAACAAAATATCAGCCGCTTTTATGGCCAGTTCGTACTGTTCTTCCCCATGTACACGTATCGTTACGTCCTTACCTAATGCTTTCTGAGCAATACGCAAATGTGGTGCTTCGGCATGTTGTTTTTCAATTTCTTCTATCTCAGCTTTTGAATACAACGTAAATACTCTTAACAAACGAGGCACATCATTATCATGCTGGCCAAGCCAGAACTGATAAAAAGCATAAGGAGAGGTCATATCAGGGTCAAGCCACACATTACCACCTTCCGATTTACCGAATTTTGTTCCATCAGCTTTAGTTACTAATGGGGTTGTTAAAGCAAATGCTTTAGAACCGCCAGTTTCTGTGTCGTTTTCGTCGATTTCGGCCTTCGCTTCTTTTCTGCGGATTAACTCAGTACCGGTAGTTATATTCCCCCATTGGTCAGAACCACCCATTTGCAGGCGGATATTCTTATTTTTATATAACCAGTAAAAATCGTAACCTTGCAATAGCTGGTATGAAAACTCTGTGAAAGAAATACCAGTCTCCAGACGGTTCTTTACCGAATCTTTCGACATCATGTAATTCACGCTCAGATACTTTCCTACTTCACGCAGAAATTGTAAAAACCCGATTTCTTTAAACCAGTCATAGTTGTTCACAATCTCGGCAGAGTTTTCGCCACAATCAAAATCAAGAAACTTGGCTAATTGATTGCGGATACCTTCCTGATTTTCTCTCAAGGTATCTTCAGATAAAAACTGACGCTCGGCAGCTTTGAAAGATGGGTCCCCAATCATACCGGTTGCTCCTCCTACCAAGGCAAAAGGTTTATGTCCTGCCAACTGAAAATGTTTCAACAACATGATAGTAGCCAGATTACCGATATGCAATGATTTAGCCGTTGGGTCGAACCCAATATAGGCTGCTGTCATTTCTTTGTTCAGTTGCTCTTCTGTACCGGGCATGGCGTCGAATAACATGCCACGCCAGCGTAATTCTTCAATAAAATTCATACTCAACCGATTCGTCGGCACGCCCGTGTCTTACGGGGAATATAGAATGGATATTTAATAAGCGTGCCACGCTTTGCAGGGCGTGGCACTAATATTTTTGCAAACTTACAAACGATTCCTTATTTCCTCATTAATAAATTTACTTCTTTTTTTTGCGTGTGCCGTGTTTTTTCCACCAGTTATAATAATCGCTGAAATTATATGTGGCCGAAATCTGCAAAGTTCTGTTCTGGAAAGTCAAAGGGATGGATGGCCCTCCTGTAGGTGTTCCCGCAGGTGTATAAGTCTTGGTAGTGGTATTAGATAAGCCATGCACGTAGCGGATATTAATGCTGAATAAATGTGCCATGTCTAACATATCTATTCTTACCCCTCCTACCATATTAAAATCACCTTTAGTATCAGGGCCTTTATTTGTGCCTGCATTCAGGGCATAACCATATTCCGGCCCTACTATCACCGATACATTCTTGGCTACTTCGTACCCAAACAATACAGGTACACTTATATATCTGTAATAGTTTCTTAAAATGCTATTACCTGTTTCGGCAAAGTTGGTCGATGCCTTAAAACTCCCTCCTCTTACCTGATAATATATTTCAGGCTGAACGCTGAATTTATTGAAATTACGACGGTAAAATAAACCTACATTGAAATCATTTCTATACTTAGGTATGATATTAGACGGATTGTCGATAATAGCAGTTTTTGAAATACCTGTGCCTACTTTAAAGCCATATTGGCTAAGAGGTCTCAATTGAGCAGAAGACAGTAAACTAACAAAAAGAAGCAATGAGGTAAAACCCCAGAAAAAAGTATTTTTTGTATGCTTTTGACTAAATGATTGTTTCATCAGCGAGTATTAATAATGATATTTTAGAATAGTGGTTTTTAACCATAACGAATTTCAATTAGCAAAATTACGGAATCAATAGCGAAGAATCACCATAACTCAGGAAACGAAAGTTATTTTCTAAGGCAAAATCATAAATTTTTCGCCAATCTTCGCCTACCAATGCCGCCACAAGCAGAATTAAGGTAGAATCGGGCTGGTGAAAATTAGTAATAATTCCTTTACAAATCCTGAACTGATAGCCCGGAAAAATAAAAATCTCGGTTTCGCCAATTAATTGTTCTATATTTTTGGCTTCCATATAGTCAAGAATCGCCTGTATAGCTGCTTCTGCACTAACCGCTTCTGCCTGCTCGTATGGGAATAATTTTTCTATAAAAAAAAACTCTTGTCCTTGCAGTAGTTTTACCCCAAACCAGTACAGACTTTCTAATGAACGCATGGAAGTTGTACCAACCGGAATAACAAAATTCAATTTTCGGGCTAATCGTTCAATAAAAGTTTTATCAAATACAATCTGCTCAGAGTGCATCTGGTGTTCTACCACATTCTGCACTTTTATCGGCTGAAAAGTTCCTGCTCCTACATGCAGCGTAATAAAATCGTAATCAATATCCTGGTCTACCAAATCAAACAGTACCTTCTCCGTGAAATGCAAACCTGCCGTAGGTGCGGCTACTGCTCCATCATTTTTTGAGTAAACTGTCTGATATGTCTGATAATCTTTTTCCTCAGTATCCCGTTTCAGATAGGGTGGTAAAGGAATTTGTCCGAAATATTTCACAATTTCAGCAAATGTCAGTTCAGGGTTATTCCATGTAAACCGCACATAGTTTTTTTCACTATCTGTCAGTTCGGCAACTAACTCCAAATCATCTGCTGCATGAATCGTGTGCGTACCTGTCAGTTTTCCTTTAAGCCTTTTTTTATTGCCTATCATGCAAGCCCATGTACAACTTTGCGTTGTTTCCATTACCTGCGAAATAATGGTAGAGGGCTCAACCGGATTCAGCAGAAATATTTCGATAATAGCACCGCTTGCCTTCTGAAAAAACAATCGGGCGGGTATTACCTTTGTATTATTAAAAATTAGAAAAGAGGCTTGTGGCAGATGATTAATCAGATTATAAAATCTGTCTTCACCTATTTCAGACGCTTTATAAACCAATAATTTAGAAATATCTCTCGGTTCTACAGGAAACCGGGCTATGCGTTCATCTGGCAGATAATACGTATATTTTTCTAAATCTAAAGTAATCATACTTTGAAAAGCTTTTACTCTCTTGTAGCCGGATTGCTATAAAGCAACCGGATAGGTAAATAAAAAAGTACAATAAGCAATATGGCTGCCCCTCCTACTATTACCCAATCATAATTTATATCCAATTTCTGGTCTTCTGTACGGTTAATTCGGTTTAAGGCAATCAGAAAAACAATCATGAAACTATTAATAACCGCAATAAAAGCATTGAACCAGGCTTCTAAAAGGTTTTTCAGGGCTTCTGAGTCTTTTGCCCAGATACTATTGGCATTAAGTTTAGAAAAATTTATTTTCTGTACCTGTGTTCTCAATAAGTTGAGTAAGAAATTCATGCCTATAATAATGGCAAAAGCAACATAGAAAAAATCCTGTTTACTGATGTAATCATCTGGTCTTCCTGAAGATGTGTGATGAATAGCGACATCGTCAGGGAAAATAAAATAACAGACAACTAAGGTAATGGCTAATACAGGCATGGAGACCTTACGCCAAAAACTAAAGAATATATGAGATACTGACATTAGAGGGTATTTTTCGGTTTATATGCTACGCTACAAATACTGAGAAAACAAGATCCATCGGGTAGCACGAGAGTACAAAGTTACGTCAGAGAATTAGATTTTCTTAAAAAAAGTTAGAGAGAGCATGTTTAAAAATTATAGTTCGACCTACAAAGGCATCTTTTTCAGATATACTGCGTTGCATTTTTTCGATGTAGCTGCTGGCTACATCTGCAAAATGACGCCTTGTCTATCTAAAAAATCTGTCCTTTTCGGTCAGAAAAATAACCTTTAAACATGCTCTTATTCGGCAGATTTGTATATTTGGTAAATTTTTACGGTTACCTGATTCCATGCGATTTTACCTGCTTTTTCTTATTTTACTAATCCAGAGTTGTGGGTCAGACACTCCCTCTAAAAATGTTACAAGAGCTTTTTATTACTGGAAATCTGCCTTTCAGTTAAGCAATGCCGAGCGGCAAACCCTTGATACATGCCACGTAAACAAACTCTATATCAAGGCCTTTGATATAGACTGGAATTTTGCTACCAATAAACCTATCCTGAAAGCGCCTCTTGTATTTCAGGATTCTATCCCTGAAAACTTATCACTTGTTCCTGTTATTTTTATCACCAATCAAACACTCAAACAAATACCGGATACTTATCTTGCAGAATTTGTCGATTTTGTAAACATCCGTTTAAAGAATATATGGCCACAGAAACCCTATACAGAAATTCAGTTTGATTGCGACTGGACTATCAGTACAAGAGTCAAATACTTCAGATTTCTTGATTTGTACAGAAAGCATTGTCAGGGTAAAATATTATCAGCCACTATCAGGCTTCATCAGATTAAGTTTGTACATAAAACAGGTATTCCCCCTGTTGACAGAGGTATGCTGATGTTTTATAATATGTCGGATTGGAAAAAGCCCCTGATTAAAAATTCCATCTACGACCTCGATGCGGCTTCACAATATACTGCTACACTTAGTAAATATCCGTTGGCATTAGATATAGTCCTCCCCCTATTCAGATGGGCTATTTTTTATCGGGGGGATCAGTTCATGACCGTTATTAATAAATTAGATAGTAAGACTTTAAACCAGCAGAAATTCCTTAAAAAGGAAGATAATAAATACTACATACAAGAAGACGTACAAGCCTTTGGCATCTCACTACGCAAAGGCGATATGATTCGGGTAGAAGAAGTTGATTATGAAGAACTTTTAAAAGGTTCAAGAGCTTTAAGTAAACAAATATCCACACAAAAACTTACATTTGCATTTTATGATTTAGACCCAAAAACTATATCCAATTACAGCCATGAACAACTCCACAAAATCTTTCTTTCGTTTGAATTACCGGACTAAATCTATCATCATTTTATTGCTGATGGCCTGTGGACCTGAGCCATTTGATTATGATGAATTCAAGAGCTTTTTTACTCCCGAAAGCGCTAAAAATGAGACGCAGTTTCATCATTATAATTTTACCTCACAGTTTTTATACGATTATAATCTTTGGGATTCGGAAGGTACAGCAGACCCATCACAGATAGAAAATACCAAAGCCTGGGCAAGCTATGTAGGCGTTGCTGAAAAAACTGTTACCGACGAATTATATACCAATGCTGATAGCAAAAGTACTACGGGTTTAACAGAAGCCTTGCAGCAAAAAGGCAAAACCGAAGCGGCTGATTACTTAGCCCTTGCCAGAAAAATAGAAAGTGCCGACACAGATATGTCAGGCGAAAGTGAATCAACTACTCAAAAAGCAACTACGGCCGATTATGAAGTCTGGCTTACCACTATTGAAACAAATTACAACCAAAGTACAGACAACTTTGTAAAAGAGCGTCTGGCGTATCAGGCTGTAAAGGTGGCTGATATGGCAGGGAATCCGCAGAAAAGTATCGAATTATATAAAAAATTAGTCGAACCAATTTCATCAAAGACATTTATCAGCGACTGGGCACGTTCTCGCATGGCCGGAGCTTATACGCATGCCGGAGACTCGACACAGGCTTATTATCATTTTTCGCAAGTATTTGTTACTGCACCTACCCGCAGAAAAGTAGCCCATTTAAGTTTAAGAACTTATTTGCCAAAACTACAGGACGAAGCACTTAAACTCTGTAAAAGTGATGCCGAAAAAGCCAATGTGTATGCAGCTACGGCAGTTTTACCATTTCAGGATGCGTTGCCGATGATGGAACAAATACGAGAACTGGACATAAATAATCCGATGTTAGAGTTTGTGATGGCTCGTGAGATTAACAAAAATGAAGATTTTTTCTTCACTAACTGGCAGGATTTAAAATATTCTTACTGGAATCTGGATTCTACCAAAAAAGAAACACTGAAAAAAGAATCATCTGATTATTTCAGTAAACTTCTTGATTTTTCGCTTGAATCTGCCGAAAATCCGACTTTAAAACAGTCGCCTTTTTGGTACACTGCGGCGGCTTATCTGACATTCATTGCACAAGACTACCCGAAAGCCAACGAATTTTTGCAAAAAGCCAAGGCAATTCCAACAGATAATCAACATTTAAAAGACCAGATAGCCATGCAGGAAATGATACTGGCAGTAAGCGAGTCGCCGGTAGTAACGCCTGAAATGGAGAAGAAAGTTATTCCGCTTTTAGAAAGATTTGCCCGTTCAGACAAATTTCGTACAGCCAATAATTTTAATGCTGCCTGTAGAATCTTAGTAGCCAAATACAGAGGCATTACGCCTATGAATGAGTTTGCTGAGGGAGGAGAAACAAGACCCTTGAAAAACGGAAAACAAGTAAAAGAAAGTAAGCCTTTAGGCTGGTTTGCGAGTTGCTTTGGTAAAAAAGACGATGAAAGAAACGTGAAAGCATCGCCTGAAGGGAAGGCAAAAGCATTTTTAGTATCCTTGCTGACTTCCTATCAATTAGGCTACCATAAACAGGAAGAAGGTTGGGTATCTAATGCCAATTTCATGAGCAGTTCAGACCAGTATGCCATTGAAGATTCTACCTCATCGGCTACTATTAATTATACGTTAGATTATTTTACTAAAAACAATCATACCGATTTCGATACCCGTTTAATAAAACTGACCGGATTAGATAATGATTACCTCTATCTGGTTTTAGGCAGACGCTCTTTAGCCGAACACCAATATGCCAAAGCAGCAGAAGCCTGGAAACATATTTCGCCTGCGGTTTGGGAAGCCGAACCCTTCAAAACCTATTTAGATGTAAATCCTTTCCATCTGAATGGTCAGGGAGAAGCCAATCCTAAAGAAACTGTTACGCCTATCTCGTTTGCTGTACGAATGGCGGAATTGCAGGAAAAAGTGAACAAAAACCCGAAAGATTACAATAGCTGGCTATTGTTGGGTTGTGGAAGTTATAATATGAGCTACTTTGGTAACAGTTGGATTTTGCTGCGCAGGGCATGGAGCGGAGGTGAGCAGAAAAACGAAACAGACGATTACTATACTTCTGAAAAAGCCCTGTCTTATTTCGATAAAGCCATGAATGTAGCCCCTACTACTGAGGCCGCCGCCAAGGCTTGTTATCTGGCTGCTGCCTGTCAGAAAATCAGATATGAGTTGGCTTATGGAGCCATGTATGATGGATTATATTCTTTGCCTGACGGAGAACGGGAAAAAAGAGAAGCCGAGATAACCAAAACTTTAGAAACGTTAAGAAAAGAAAAATATGCTACTTACTTTAATCTGTTGAAAACCAAATACCAACAAACTAACTACGAAGAACAGTTGATTAAAGAATGTAGCACCTATAAAGATTTTTTAGCAGGCAAATAGATGAAAATATAATTGTTAAATAAAAAATATATTATCCCTACGGGATATTAATTTCTAAAAACGCTCAATTTAACTACCGATATATCGTCCCTACGGGACTACCAAATGGAATGAAAATTCTTTGCAATCAGCTATCTTGATTAAATATCCCGTAGGGATAATATATTAGTAGAAAAAATGAAACATAGCGTTTCCAAGTCCCGTAGGGACGATATATTTATGATACACTTCATAAATGTAATTTCGTCCAACACCATGAAAATATACACCAAAACAGGCGATAAAGGTACAACTGCGTTGGTTGGTGGCCGGAGAGTCAGCAAGGGAGATTTAAAGATTGAGTCTTACGGCACAGTAGATGAACTCAATTCGTGGATTGGATTACTGCGAGACCAGCCTATTAATGAATCCCGTCGGGATTTATTGAAAGAAATTCAGGATAGATTATTTACCATCGGGGCAGATTTAGCATCTGAGCCGGAGCAGGTAAGAAAGAAAGCTATCCCGAGCTTGATGGAAGAAGATATTACATTACTTGAAAACGAAATGGATAAAATGGATGCTGAACTACCACCGTTAAGGTCTTTTGTTTTGCCCGGAGGAAATCAGTCTGTTTCGTTTACCCATCTGGCCCGCACTGTTTGCCGCAGAGCCGAACGTCTGGTGATTCGTTTATCGGAAGAAGAAGAGGTAAATATGATGGTTATTAAATACCTCAATCGCCTATCTGATTATCTTTTTGTGCTTTCCCGTAAAATGACGAAGGAGTCAGGCAGTGAAGAAATTACCTGGAAGCCAAGAATGTAGAAAATATTATTTACTACCGTTAAAAAAAAGACATGCAAGCCTCCTCGCGAAAGCTTGCAATCAGTATAGAAACGCTCAGTAGCGAGGATATTCGTTCCTCCACTACTTTGCCTGAGATGATTATCTGAATAAAATTTGTATTTTTTTGAGAATACACACTCAAAAAACACTTCACTTCTTTTAAGCAAAACTCCGAAAAACCCTGCTTTTATGTCTGATAAAGACTATTTTCTAATGTTTTTCGAAAAATGCTGTCGTATTCCAAAAAAGCAGTAATTTTGCACTCTCGTTTTTTGCCAGACATTCTATAAGTTTGGCACGATACCTTTAGAATAACGTATAATACATTGCAAAAATCATTCCAAAATGACTAAGACAATACAATCGGCTCTTATTTCGGTTTATTACAAAGACGGCTTAGATAAAATAGTTAAACTTCTTCATGCGCACAATGTGCAGATTTTCTCAACTGGCGGTACCCAAAGTTTCATTGAAGAATTAGGCATTCCAGTTACAGCAGTAGAAGATCTCACCAGTTACCCGTCAATCTTTGGCGGACGAGTAAAAACACTTCACCCTAAAGTTTTTGGTGGTATCTTGTACCGTAGAGATAATGAAGGAGATATACAAACTGCCGCTCAGTTTGAAATTCCGTCTATTGATTTAGTGATTGTGGACTTATATCCTTTCAAGGAAACCGTTGCTTCGGGTGCAAGCGAAGAAGACATTATTGAGAAAATAGATATCGGAGGTATTTCACTGATTCGTGGCGCAGCTAAAAACTTCAACGATGTGCTGATTGTCTCTTCTCGTAACCAATACGATGATGTATTTGAAATATTACAAAGCAAAGGCTGTGCAACTGACCTGGAAGACCGCCGTCGCTATGCGATGGAAGGCTTTGGCATGAGTTCGCAATACGATACTGCTATTCACGCCTATTTTAGTGGCGATGTATATACCCAGACACAAAACTTTGCAGCATTACCGCAAAAGGTACTTCGCTATGGTGAAAATCCCCATCAAGCGGCTACTTTTTATGGCGATTTAGATAAGATGTTCGAACAGATTCATGGCAAAGAGTTATCTTATAATAACTTAATGGATGTTGAAGCCTGTGTAAGATTGATTGATGAATTTGAAGAAACATCTTTTGTCATTATCAAACACAACAATGCCTGTGGTGTAGCCTCTGCGCCAACCGCTAAAGAAGCGTATGTAAATGCACTGGCCTGCGACCCTGTTTCGGCTTTTGGAGGTGTAATTATCACTAATACCCATGTTGATGTGGCTACTGCCGAAGAATTGCATAAACTTTTCTTTGAGATACTGATTGCGCCATCTTTTGATGAAGAAGCCCTCAACATTCTGAAAAAGAAAAAAGACCGCCGTCTATTAATCAGAAAACCCGTTGAGGTGAGCAAAAAACAATTCCGTACGCTTTTGAACGGGGTATTGGAACAAGATAAAGACAATACCATTGAAACAGGCAAAGACTTTAAATTGGCTACCGAAAAAGCACCTACCGAAGCTGAAGTAAAAGCCTTGGAATTTGCTCTGAAAATATGTAAACACCTGAAATCGAATAACGTGGTTTTGGCAAAAGACGGACAATTATTGGCTTGTGGTGTAGGCCAGACCTCACGTGTAGATGCCTTGAAACAAGCCATAGAAAAAGCCAATACATTCGGATTTGATTTAAAAGGCGCAGCTATGGCATCAGAAGCATTCTTTCCTTTTCCTGATTGTGTAGAGATTGCTCACGAAGCAGGTATCACTGCGGTCGTTCAGCCGGGAGGCTCTATCCGTGACCAGGATTCAATTGATTTCTGCAATAAGAATGGTGTTGCTATGGTATTGACCGGTGTAAGACACTTTTTACATTAATAACCAGCGTGCCACGGCTACTACTCGTCCGAGTAAGGCCGTGGCACGCTTACTTTGAGTAGTATAAAGTATATTATTTATTGCTTTATACGGTGTTCAAACCAAAAAATAAGCGTGCCATCCCCTTCTACGGACGAGTATAGGGATGACACGCTTTTTAATGCTCTTGTTTCAATAACTATTTAAACCTCTAAAGGCTTCTTCTCAATCTTCAATTCATCTCTTACAAAACGTTCATAGAGTTCTTCTGCCTTTTGCCACGATGTTTCAATGTCATCATTCAATAAAATCACATCGAATCTGTTCTGAAACTCCATTTCAAATTTCATTTTATACAAGCGTCTCGAAATGCTGTCTTCACTATCTGTTCCCCTGTTTCTCAATCGCTTTTCTAATTCTTCCATTGAAGGCACTTTTACATAAATAGCCAGTGCGTTATCACCAAAGTAATTCTTCAGATTCACGCCACCTTTTACATCCACATCAAAAATTACATTTTTTCCTTCTGCCCATAGCCTTTCAATTTCCGACTTTAACGTTCCATAATAGGCTCCGGGATAAACCTCCTGCCACTCAATAAACTCCTCGTTGTCTATTCTTTCTTTAAAATCGTGGATACTCAGAAAATAATAGTCTTTTCCGTTTTCTTCGTTACGACCACGTTTGTCACGGGTACAAGCCGAAATAGAAAATCCCAGATTTGCATTATATTTATTAAGCAGATGCTTAACGATGGTTGTTTTTCCCGAACCCGAGGGAGCGCAAAAAATAATGGCTTTACCTTTCATTGAGAATGATTTATAACCTTGCCTGAGCAAGGTGGGTAGCTACAATAACTTATTAAAAAAAGCCATCAAGTTTAAAAACCTGATGGCTGAATATCTTGCAAAGATAGTGAAATCAACAACTAAACAACAAATGATACAGTTTTACTTCTGCCACTACAAACCCTAACAATACCAGTCCGAAACCAATTTTTGCTCTTATATCTACTACTGTCGATTGTGGACAGCATTTTTTCTCCATTTTCACCTGAAGTGCATCTTTGATGCTTTTCTCCAGTTTATAACCCTCTATGCAAGGCAGGCAATCGTCCATATGTAACTTAAAATGCTCTACCTCGGCGGCAGACGCCGATCCATCAAGTACAGCCTGTATCATCTGCATACACTTCTGATGATTTTCACACCTTTCTTTCATTGGTATAATGTTTAGGGGACATTAATCTACTTCCCTCTCTATTAATGTTTGTTGTTAATGATGCCCCTGATTTTTCAACCACAAGCATATAGCGTTAGTAAAATATTTTCTATTTAAAAGTCTTATTAAGACCCATTAGCTTAATCCTGCTCTGCCATTTCATCGGTTTTATAACCCATTGATGAAGCATAGCTTTTCAGCTTCTCTTTCAACAAATTTCTTGCTCTGTGCAACCTCGACCGTACCGTTCCGATAGGGATATCCAATATCTTTGCCATTTCTTCGTAAGTGAATCCCTCAATATCACAAAGGATAATTACCGTACGAAAATCAACCGGCAAGCTGTTCAACGCATTGGCAACCTCATCGCCAATCATATCCTGAACAGTCTCCGTGCGCAAGTCGGTTGTTGCATCCATTTCGGCATCTTCTACCGAATTGTACGTAGTCTCAACGTCCTGATAATCAACCTTTGATGGTTCTTTACTTTTCTTGCGATAGTCGTTAATGAAACTGTTTTTCAAGATTCTAAACAACCATGCTTTGGCATTAGTTCCACGTTCAAATGAATTGATAAACCGAAATGCTTTCAGATATGTATCCTGCACGAGGTCGTTGGCATCGTCTTCATCATTTGTTAAGCGAAAAGCAAAGTTATACATCGAGTCAATGTGTGGCATAAACTCCTTATCAAAGACCGCATATTTTTCTTTTTCAGAATATCTCTCTATTTCTATTATTTCTTCTTCCATAAGCGTGATTTGCTTTTTAAAAAACCTATAAAAAGGATTTTACAGGCATTGTAGTAGCTCAATTGTATAGTTCTCCATAATTTCGTAAAGTTACGAATTTTAGCAAGAAAAATATAATAATATTACCAGAAAACGAAAAATACTATGGAAGGAAGAATTAGGTATACGAATGGAAAAATTTACACGAAATTCGCAATTGCTTAACAATTAAAAGCCCTGTTTAAAGAAATAATTATGATTTTCTTGTCTTATTATCAAGCAACTACCTCTAACTTATAGCCCTTCCCATGAATACTCGTAATCCTGATGGATTCGTCTCCCTGTAGTTTTTTTCTGAGTTTAGAAACAAAAACATCTAAACTTCTGCCTACTACAAACACCCCTTCATCTTCCCAGACCTCCTTTAAAAGTCTGTCCCGCTCTATTACCTGATTCTGATTTGTTGCAAATATGCCCAGCAATTTTGCTTCTTTATCAGACAATTCCACCTGTTCTTGACCTTGTTTTAATAAAGCCCTATCCGGATAAAAAGCATACTTGCCGATACCGATAGAAGGAGCATCTTCAATAGTTGGTTTAACAGGGTCAGGCTCACTTTTTTTCTTCAATAATTTTTTATTGAATAATGAAAAAAGTGTACCACCTGCCAGAACAAATCCGACAGCCCACCAGAGATTCATCGTGTTTGACGCCTGATACCCTCCTGTAAACTGAATCTGAATCCGGTAACGATCTTTGATTTGTGGCCTGCCCATACATGCCATCACATTACTGTTTTTGCTACGAATCTCGTAACCAAATACAATTTCAGGGCTAACGCAGTTATATACGTTTACCATGTAATCGGGAGGGAGATTGGCTGAACTGAGCCGCTGATGAACAATTTTTACCAGACTATCAGGCACAAAGGCAAACTTGCTCTGAAATTCTAACTGAAAAGTGTTTTTATCAATCTTTTTTACAGGCAATACCCTCGAAGTAAAATCTCCGGCATGCTGTAACAATTGGTGCCCGATTTCACGCACCACCAACACAGTTCGTTTCTCTAAAAACTCCTGCGAGTCATCAACGCTAAGTGTTCCTGCCGAAAGCGCAATTGCTGAAAATACAGCGAGGCAAATGATATAAATTTTAGGTTTCATATATCTGACAAAATTATAGTAAAACTATCTTAAAATTACCAGAGTTACACGCAATTTACACTTTTTTACATTCATTTTACTTCTGCCCTTTTTGTCTCTTTTACATTTGGCTCATCGTTCAATTTTAAAATCATAAACAATGATGAAAAAACTTATCGCAGTCGCATTTTTCTGTTGTGCGTTCTCGCAAGTTGGTTTTAGCCAGCATATCTGTTCAGCCGCCTTTTTAGGCAATAAAATGGTGGTGGACAAGTACACCAATGAGGGTTACAAAAATGAAATTTCTTTGAATGCTACCGGAGAATTAACCGTGAATACCGTTGATTTATCTCCTACTGAAAGCAAAGCAGTAGATAAAATACCTTTCAAAGTGGCTATCAAGGAAAAAGATACCAAGACCATCACGCTATTTTCAAGAGAAGATTTTATGAAAGTAGATGTACAGAAAGTACTATCGCAATGCAAAAAAGGCGACCAGATTGTATTGCTTACCTTAGACAAACAATATGCGTTGCCACACAATGAAATTTTAGTTAAATAAAAACCATCCGCTTCAAACCTGAACAAATTTGAAGCGGATATGTGCTTAAACCTACATTATCAATGAAAAAGCTATCTTTAATCTTATCTCTGCTTTCATTTACTGCATTTTCACAAGTAAAACCTGCGGCTGATATTACCTACGAGGTAATCAATAAAGAAAGTCAGCTAATCTGGCAGGATGTTCCATTTACAGGGAAGCCTCATGAAGGAACTATACAATTAACTTCTGGTACTTTGGTTACTTCCGCCGCCGGAAAAGCAAAAGGAGGCAAGTTTGTGCTAAACATGAAAAGCATCAATAGTGTTAATCCCAAAACCGGAGAAACTAATAAAGGTGTAGTAGAACATTTACACTCTGATGATTTTTTCTCAACTATGCGCTTCCCAATTGCTACTTTTATTATCACAAAAATTATTCCTACTACTAAGCCTAATGAATATACTATTACAGGCAATCTGACCTTGAAAAGTATCAGTAATGTGATTACTTTCCCTGCTATTATTAGTACAGATGGTACTCAATTAAAGGCACAGGCGACCGTTACAATTGACCGCACTTTGTGGGGCATCACGTATAAATCTTATAACTTTTTAGCCCAGATGAAAGACGATTTAATTCCGAATAATATTAAACTTACCATGACTTTGGTGTTTAATAAAAGCCTTTAAATAGCAGATGATGAAAAAGACACTTATCATTTTCTACTTTTTGCCACTCTTTAGCTTTGGTCAAATAAAGGAGTCATGGATAATGAAACCTAAAAACCAATGGCCACATATTGCCTTAGTAAACGATGTTACTTATAAAAATGGCAACAAATACGAAGACCCGACCATTACCTATGCTGCCAGTAGTTTTTTGTTAGATACCGGAACAGATACTCTGGCCATTACTGCCAAGCACATTATCTGGGTAGCAAGAAATAAAACTTCTGACAAAGTCTATATCAACGACCACCTGAAAATCTGGAAAATGTACCCTAAGCACCAGCCGGAGGATTCTGTTATTATCGACCGATTGATTAATGAAGATTTAACTGAGAAACTTTTTGATGGCCCTGAAAATGGCGTGCTTCAACGGGATTGGTTAGTATTTAGTACAAAGTACGTTTCGCCAAATATTCAGCCTGTTAAATTAAGAAATGAGCCTGTAAAAGTGGGCGATAAAGTCTATCTGAGGCAATCCTTACCGCTTTGATAACACATTAACCGCAGACGGATACATCAGTAAAAAAGCAGGAAATACACTCTTTGTAAAGTTTAATGACCCTGCTATAAGGAGATCTTTTTTGGGTGGAGCAAGTGGCTCACCAATCTTAGATGAAAATGGGCGGTTAATTGGCATTTTTTCTAACGGCCAATTAGATGTGAAAACAGGCGAACGCATTACCTACGTCAACTCTACTGACTATCTGAAAAAGGTATTAGCAGGAGTAAAACCACTTAATGTAAACAAAAAACAAATAACTACTTACCTTGACTCTCTGATTCAGTCTGTGGGTGTGAAGAAAGCAATGGTTCGTTTTGAAAATTATATTAAGACAGAAAAAGCCTATGAGGCTTATGAACTGACCTATATCAATTATAATAACCTGATAAAAATCGGAGAGAAATTAACGAATGATAACAAGCCTAAAGATGCAGTAATTTATTTTGAAGCCTTGCTAAAGGCTTATCCTGAAAATCATTTAATAATTATTGCCTTAGCCAAAGCCTATCATGCCAATCAGCAAAAACAAAAAGCCATTAACTTACTGGAACTAAATAAAGACAAAGTTGACCCTGATGTAAAAGGTGAAATAGAAAAGGTATTGAATGAAATAAAGAACAAACCGTAAATAAAAGTAAAAACGTGTAATGTTTGCCACACGTAGTCGTCTTTGCTTTGAACCTCTCAATTATCAATTACGACTATGCTACAAAACTACTTTACCATTGCTTGGCGTAACCTTACCAAAAACAAAAGTTATTCTTTTATTAATATCGGTGGCCTTGCCATAGGCATAGCAGTAGCCATACTGATAGCTTTTTGGATACATGACGAACTTACCTTTAATCAATCGCATCAGAACTACGACCGTATCGGGCAGGTAATGCGTCATGATTGGTATAACGGAAGAAAAGAAACAGGTGGGCAATCAAGTCCTATGCCTTTAGGTAACAAACTCCGTGATGCTTATAAAGATGCTTTTACTCATGTAGTTATTTCAACAAATCCGGTAAATTATATTATAGCCAGCGCTGATAAAAAATTCACACAAGCAGGTCGGTTCATGCAAGCCGGAGCACCTGAATTATTGACCTTACATATGCTTCAGGGTAGCCGGGCCGGGCTTCAGGAAATACATACAATTCTATTGTCTGAAACATTGGCAAAAAAACTCTTCGGCAATACAAATCCTATCAATAAAGTTGTAACCATTGATACGCAGGTTAATACTAAAGTAACGGGCGTCTATCAGGATTTCCCTACTAATTCAGAATTCAGAGGTATCTCATACATTGCTCCTTTTGAGCTTTATCTTACTTTTAATGAATGGGCCAATGCTGCAAGAGACAACTGGGGAGACAACTCTTTTCCGATTTATGTGCAAATTGCCCCTAATCAAACATTTGAACAGGTATCAGCAAAAATAAAAAATACGATGCTGCCTCACCTGAATGCAGAAAAAGCAAAACAAAAGCCCGAAGTCTTCTTGCATCCGATGGCAAAATGGCATTTGTATTCCAATTTTGAAAATGGCGTAAATATTACGAGTGAAGCGTTCAAATATATTATTTTCTATGCTACTATCGGCTTATTTGTGTTACTACTTGCCTGCATTAATTTCACCAATCTTTCTACTGCCCGCTCCGAAAAACGAGCCAAAGAAGTAGGTATCCGCAAAGCAATGGGTTCATTGCGTGCTCAATTAGCCATTCAATTTTTAAGCGAAACCCTATTGATTACAGGCTTTGCCCTTGTTTTAAGCGTTGGCCTGGTATTTCTTATTTTACCTTGGTTTAACAACGTAGCCGATAAAGAGATAGCCATTTTATGGGCGAAGCCCTTATTCTGGTTATTAAGTCTAACTTTTACCTTACTTACGGCTATATTGGCCGGACTTTACCCTGCATTTTATTTATCATCCTTACAACCAATCAAAACCTTAAAAGGGGTATTTCATGGAGGACGTGCTGCTTTAATATCCCGCAAATTATTGGTAGTAGTACAATTTACCATTTCTATCACGCTGATTATCGGCACAAGCATTGTTTACCGACAATTACAAATGGCTAAAAATCGCCCTGTGGGTTATAATACTGAGGGTTTATTAAGCTTTCCAAAAAATGGTTTTCAAGGTAAAGAATCCGTATTGCGTAACGAACTGATAAGAAGCGGTGCAGTGGTGGAAGTAGCTGAATCAGGTAGCGAACTCACAAGTCAGGGGTCTAATAACACAGGTTTTGATTGGAAGGGAAAAACCACGGGCATGAAAGATGATTTTGGTACATTAAGAGTATCGTATGAATACGGTAAAACGGTAGGCTGGCAATTTATAGCCGGGCGGGATTTCTCCCGAAAATTTTCGAGTAATTCTTCAGGAATTATCGTGAACGAATCAGCCGTAAAACTGATGGGTTTACAAAATCCGGTGGGTGAGGTAGTTCGTTCAACACATTGGCATAAAGGAAATTATGTTATTTTAGGTGTAGTAAAAGACATGGTGATGGCGTCTCCTTTTGAGAAAGTCCGTCCGGCTATTTTCTCCTTGCAGGGCAATAAACGATTTATCCTAATAAAAATTAACCCCCAAACCAGCACTCATCAGGCACTATCACAAATACAGGAAATTTTTAACAAAATAGCCCCTGCTGTACCCTTTGAATATAAATTTATCAATGAAGAATATGCCCATAAGTTTGCCAACGAAGAACGAATTGGGAAATTAGCTTATTTCTTTTCTGTTTTAGCTATTCTCATTTCATGTCTCGGGTTATTTGGTTTGGCTTCATTCATGGCAGAACAACGTACTAAAGAAATTGGTATCAGAAAAGTATTGGGTGCATCAGTACTGAACTTATTAGGCTTACTATCCAAAGATTTTGTCAGGTTAATTATTATTTCCTTTTTCATAGCTATTCCCATTGCCTATTTCTTTTTAGATAACTGGTTACAGAAATACGCCTATAGGACAGAACTTTCGTGGTGGATATTTGCACTGTCTGGTTTAGGAGCACTTGTGGTTACTTTACTGACTGTAAGCTATCAAAGCATCAAAGTGGCACTAAAGAATCCAGTGAAGAACTTAACCCCCAACCCCTAAAGGGCAGGCTTGATTGGTTCTAAAAAAAGTGAACAGAAAAATGTAAAACAGAAAAACTGAAAAATGTAAAAGTTACTTTTTGCCAACTAATATTGCGTTTTTTTACGCTTTACTTTTACATTTTACATTTAAAATTTTGCGGTTTTTCGGTTAAAATTAGAACCAATCAAGCCTGCCCTTTAGGGGAGTTGCTTACGCATGAGCAGAGTATTTTTTAAAGTCCCCCTTTAGGGGCGGTCCGCCGTTGCGGTTAGGGGCGTAATTCCATACCTTTGCCCAAAAAACACATACGCATGAATCTGGATTTAACAGGCAAAACCGCATTGGTTTGCGGCAGTACACAAGGGATAGGCAAGGCAACGGCTATAGAATTAGCTTTATTAGGAGCCAATGTTACATTGATAGCACGCAACGAAGATAAATTGAAAGAGGTAGTAAAAGAACTACCCCGAAAGAAAAATCAGAAACATCGCTATCTGATAATTGATTTTTCTAAAACTGCGCAGATAAAACCTAAAATTGACCGATATTTAGCTAAATATCCCGAAGTACATATGCTAATTAATAATACAGGTGGTCCTTCGGGTGGTGCTATCATAGAAGCTGATGCTGCACAGTTTACTCAAACTTTTAATGAGCATGTAGTAGCCGCACAATTGTTGACTCAAGCCGTAGTACCGAGCATGAAAAATGCAGGCTTTGGTCGGATTGTAAATATTACTTCAGTAGGCATGAAACAGCCGATTATTGGCTTAGGAGTCTCAAATACCATTCGTGGAGCAATGGGTAACTGGGCAAAATCGATGGCCAATGAATTGGGGAAATATGGCATTACTACCAACAACGTATTACCCGGCTATACCACTACAGCACGGTTAGAAAAAATCAACGAAACCAGAGCCAAAGCAACTAATAAAAGTATTGAAGCCATTGAAAAAGACCTGCTGAAAGATATTCCCATTGGCCGCTTTACGGCTCCCGAAGAAACAGGTGCAGTGATTGCGTTTTTATGTTCCCCTGCAGCAGGGTCGGTCAATGGCGTGAGTATTCCGGTTGACGGCGGCCGGACAAATGCCGTTTAGATAGCCTCTAAAGCCGCATCACGACCCGATACAATAGCCCCTTCCATAAAGCCCTGCCATTCGGCCAGATGTTCGCCTGCAAAATGTACATTCAGGTGGGGCTTTTTTAATTCTGGTTGTATCGTAAACCATTGTCCTGTGGCATAGATGGCATAAGCACCTTTTGAATAACGGTCTTGTCCCCAGTTATAATTTACTACTTTTTGCAGGTAATTACGGGCATCGCCCACAGGTCTGATAGAATCTATGATGGTTTGTCTGCGGTAGTCGTCGCCATGCCAGCCAAACATATCAGCTTTTTCACCAATGCTATAAGAGGTTATTGCTCCTTTCACGTGGTTCTGATTTTTGGTAGCATGATAAAAATAATGTGCAGGTGTATCTGTTATCATATCAAAGTCTTCTCGTTTCCAGAAACGTTGACTAAACAAACCCACACACTTATTGATGCGAGCATATTGTAGTGCATCTAAAGCGTGCAGTTTTGACTTAGGCAAGGCTGGCGAAAAATTGATTTGCCCTAAAGCAAAAGCAGGTACCGTACATATTACTCTATCAGCGTCAAAGGTTTTTCCATCGGCGCATTTGACTGTAATGTTTTTACCTTTCTGAATAATGGCCTCTACGTGGTGGTCAGTCAGTATTTTTTCTCTACCAATCAGGTCAGCAATTTTATTGGCTAAGGTACTGTTGCCTCCCTCCATCTTCAGATCCATCTCATTTTTCTTGCTCGAATACGCATATTCGCTGATGGCTGCATAGGCTGACACGTGTCTGATGCTCTCGCCAAAATCTGTACTATCCAATAATTCTCTGAAATACAGGTCATTTTCCGGGATACCATTATTTACCAGATACCGCCACCAGTTCAAACGGTCAAATAGTTTCTGCTGTTCAGAATTCAGGTTTTTGAATGCTTCCAATAAACCTTCTAATTTTTTCTTCCAATCGGCATCAAAATCCCATTTATTTACCTTACTGTATTTACCTCTGAAATACAAATCAGTATCAAAACGATTATCATTCAACTGAATCTTGAAACGCTCACAGAGTTTCTTCACTTCCTCGTGCGACTCCCCTACCCACTCAGCACCTAATTCTACCCGTAAATCAGCCTGTTCATCAATTTTATGCGTAAATACCCGCCCACCTATGCGGTTACAGGATTCTAAAATCACAAAATCTATTTTCTTCTCAAAAAGCGTCAGAGCGGCAGAAAGCCCCGAAAAACCTGCGCCTAAAATCACAACTTTAGAGGGTTTTACGTGATGGGCAAAGGTCTTTTGATTAAGCAGGACTGCACCTGAAGCAGCCAGACCAAGGAATGAGCGTCGTTTCATGGTTAAATAATAGATGGTTTTGCGATGAGACAAAAAAAAATGATGTTTTCCCCTTTTCAGAAAAACATCATCTTCACTCATCCTTTACAAATATACCCTATCTACAAGCATGAAATGAGTATTTTTTGAATTTTTTATTATGTGGCAAGCACTACCGTATTCCTTTGGTGTATTCTTTCTGATACAAAAGCGGTGTTTTTCCGGTAATCTCTTTAAACTGACGATTGAAATTTGAAATTGTATTATAGCCGCTTTCATAAGCTACCTGTGTGATACTCAGATTCCCCTCATGTAGTAATTTACAGGCGTGTCCGATACGAATCTCCGCTATAAAATCAAAAAAAGGTTTGTTTGTCCGGCTCTTGAAATACCGGCAAAAAGCCGAATCGCTCATACTCACCAATGATGCGAGTTCACTTAATCGCACTTCTTCTTTAAAATGTTTCATCACATACTCATGTACTTTCTGCATCCGTTCTGTTTCTGAAACCTTGTGCGTATTTACATAGCCAAAACTGGCAATGTATTCGTATTCGGTTGATTGTGCCAGTTGATGAAGCATCGACAAAAACTTTAATACCCTTTCAAAGCCCTCAAAATGGTGTAAATTCTGTAATTCATACCTGATGTACTCTTTGGTTTCGCCAAATATATCCAGTCCTCGCTCACCTCTTTCCAATAGTTGTTTCAGGTTGTGCATTTCACTTTTTTCAAAGAAATCATCCCCTAAAAAATCTTCAGTAAAATAAATGACAATTCCATGCGTAATCAAATCGGGGTTATGCTCAAAATATGCCCGGTCGCTCTGCCATAGATGTGGGATATTAGGCCCTAAAAATACCGTATCGCCAGCCTCAAAATGCCTGATATTGTCTCCGATGAATCTTGTACCACTGCCTTCCAGCACCGTAAATAGCTGATAATGCGGGTGGAAATGCCAGTTTGGGTCAAAATGTGGCTCTATTAATTCTTTCAGGGTAAAAGAATAAACCGCACTTTCAACCGATTTTTTGAGAAGAGGTTTCATAAAGAACTATTCTGAATTTTAACCATAAATTTAAAGATAAAAACAAATAAAGTCAAAATACAGTCAGTATTAGTAAAAGTAGGCTTACTTTTTTGTACTATTTTAAGATAGTTTTGTAATGTGAAAATTTAAGAAAATCAGCATGAAGTTTGGAATGAATCTCCTTTTGTGGGGAACAGAAATTAACGAGAGTCTTTTTCCGGTATTAGAAGAAATAAAAGCGCTTGGATTTGATGGGGTTGAAGTGCCTATTTTTGATACAGACCCAACCCATTGGTATAAGTGGCGGGAAAAATTAGATGAGTTGGAGTTAGACAGAATTGCCGTAACTATCTGTGGCGCTGATTTTAATCAAATCAGTCCCGACCCAGCCATCAGAAAAGCAACTTTAGAACGTAATAAACTGGCTGTTGATTGTGCGATGGTCTTAGGAGCTAATCTGCTGAATGGCCCGTATCACTCAGCTTTAGGTCAGTTTACAGGCCAACCTGCTACCGAGCAGGAATGGCGCTGGGCAGTAGATAATCTGAGAGAATTAGCCGATTATGCCGATAGTTTCGGTATTACTTTAGGGCTTGAATACCTGAATCGTTTTGAAAGCTACCTGGTATCGTCAAGCGATGAATTGATTAAACTCGTAGAAGACATTGACCATCCGGCTTGTAAAATTATGTTTGATACTTTTCATGCCAATATTGAAGAAAAGAGTCTGGGTGATGCTATCAGAAAGCTATCGAAACATCTGGTACATGTGCAGGTTTCAGAAAACGACCGAAGCACCGTTGGCACAGGAAATGTTAATTGGGAAGATGTTTTCAAGGCATTACAAGAAATTAAGTATGACGGTTGGTTATCGGTAGAAGCCTTTAGTCAGAAATTAGCAGTAGCCAATATCTGGCGAAAAATGTTTGATTCAGAAACACAATTAATGAAAGATAGTCTTAGTTTTTTAAAAAATAGTCTTGCAGAAAATCCCGGCACCCCGAGTATTCCTTATTAATGGAAAAAGTAGTTTCTAACGGATTTGACGCTAACCCCAAACAATTAAACCATGTCAAAAAAAATCAATATTGCTATCGTCGGGCTTGGCTTCGGTGCCGAGTTTATTCCTATTTATCAACGCCACCCAAATGCCAACATGTATGCCATTTGTCAGCGTAATGTAGAAAAACTGAATCAGATTGGTGATGCCTTTGGTATCGAAAAACGCTATTCTGATTATGACGAATTGCTCAAAGACCCGGATGTTGATGCAGTACATATCAATTCCCCTATTCCGAATCACGCCGAGCAAAGTCTGAAAGCCTTGTATGCAGGCAAACACGTAGCTTGTACAGTACCAATGGCTACTTCGGTAGAAGACTGTATGGCGATTGTGAAAGCCGTAAAAGAAACAGGCAAAAAATACATGATGATGGAAACGGTGGTGTATGCCCGTGAATTTTTATTTGTAAAAGAATTGTATGAAAAAGGTGAGTTAGGAAAAGTACAGTTTCTGAAAGCAAGCCACCAACAGGATATGGACGGCTGGCCTGATTACTGGCCTGGTTTACCTCCGATGCACTACGCTACGCACTGCGTAGGGCCTGTAGCTGGTTTATTGAAACTTGAAGCTGAATATGTATCCTGCTTTGGTTCTGGTACTATCCGTGAGGAACTGGCTCAAATTCATAATTCTCCTTTTGCCGTTGAATCGGCGCATATCAAGTTCAAAGACAGCGATTTGAGTGCATATGTGTATCGTTCATTGTTTGATGTAGCCCGCCAATACAGAGAAAGTTTTGAAGTATATGGCTCGAAAAAATCTTTTGAATGGGCATTGATTGAGCATGAAGAACATATTATTCATACAGCCAAAAAACCTGAGCACGAGATTCCTGAAAAAGTAACGGTGAAAGATTATGCACATTTGCTACCGGAGGGTATTCAGGATTTCACGACTAAAGGTGTGTATGACTTAGGCGAAAACAATCACTTATCGTTTACACAAGGTTCGGGGCACGGTGGTTCTCACCCGCATTTAGCACATGAGTTCCTGATGGCCTTGGTTGAAGACCGTGAACCATTCCCGAATGCAGCACAATCGGCTAACTGGACAAGTGTAGGTATTTTAGCACACGAATCAGCTATGCAAGGTGGTAAAATCATGCATTTACCTGACTTTCACAACGTATAATTTATAAGATATGGGATTGTCACAAAGGCTTTTCATTTGGAAGGAACCCCACCCTATCCCTCCCCAACAATGGGGAGGGGACAAAAAAAGTCTCTCTACCCACTGTTGGGGAGAGAGATTTAGAGAGTGGGGTTTTATTTCGCTGAATAATATTTCACTTCTTTTGCCTTTAAGACTCCCTTTTCTACAATTGCCTATCACTACGAGTAATAAAACTCTGCTATTTAAAAATCTCATGAAAAAAACGTTAATACTCTTGATGGTCTTGCTTTGGCAAGGCGTTCAAGCCCAAAAAGCCCGCCGCCTGGAGATTCTGTTCTTAGGCGATAACGGGCATCACCGCCCTGTCGAAAGGCTTCCGACATTGATGGCTGCCCTTGGTGCCAAAGGGGTCAACTTTACTTATACTGACCGTCTGGAAGACATTAATCCTAAAAATCTGGCTAAATATGATGCCTTGATGATTTATGCGAACTGGGATGAAATTACGCCATCGGCAGAAAAAGCATTGTTAGATTATGTAGCCTCGGGTAAAGGTATTATCCCTGTTCACTGCGCCTCATTCTGTTTCCGAAACTCACCTGAATATGTAAAATTAGTAGGCGGACAGTTCTGGCGTCATAAAATGGATACTATTCAGGCAAAAGTAGTGTTACCTACTCATCTGATAGTAAAAGATTTACCAACTATCAAGGCTTATGACGAAACTTATCTGCATAGCCATTTACAGGCAGATAACAATGTATTGATGGTTCGTGAAATTAAGGCAGACCAGAAGGCAGACCGTCCGGAAACAAATATTGAGCCTTATACATGGACACGTACTTATGGCAAAGGCCGTGTGTTTTATACAGCCTACGGACACGATGATAATACCTGGAGCAATACTGCTTTTCAACAATTGTTGTATAATGGTATTATCTGGGCAGTTGATGAAGGCGCAAGGTCGGCACATGCGGCTTTAAACCCTAAGCCTTTTGAATACCGGGAAGCTAAATTGCCTAACTACGAAAGACGTCCGGGTGTGCAATTGCAACAATTCCCGCTTTCGCCGGAAGAATCAATGAAACATATTCAGGTACCTGTTGACTTTACGCTGGAATTATTTGCGGCAGAACCGAATGTGCAACACCCGATTGCGATGTCGTGGGATGAAAAGGGAAGACTGTATGTGTTAATAACCAAAGATTATCCGAACGAAAGAAAAGATACAGGTGGAAGCGATTTTATTCTGATTTGTGAAGATACCAACAAAGACGGTAAAGCAGACAAATTTACCCGTTTTGCCGAAGGTTTAAGTATTCCGACAGGAATGGTATTTGCTAATGGCGGTCTGATTGTATCACAGGCACCTCACATGATTTTCCTGAAAGATACAGATGGAGACGACAAAGCAGATGAAAAGAAGATTTTATTCTCAGGATTCGGCACAGGTGATACCCATGCAGGGCCATCGAACTTACACTATGGTTTTGATAACTGGATATGGGGTTGCGTAGGCTATTCAGGATTCAAAGGCAAAGTGGGTACGGCTGACACTTTAAAATTCGGGCAGGCTTTATTCCGTTTCAAACCAGACGGTTCTAAAGTAGAATGGGTAACGAGTACTTCTAACAATACCTGGGGTATGGGTTTCAACGAAGCAGGCGATGTATTTGGCTCTACTGCCAACAACTCACACGGTTGGTATATGGCTATTCCGCACAAAAACTTCCTGACCCCGGGTTTTAATACAGATAATGGTAGTCGTTCTACAGATACGCACAAAGACATGAAGCCTATTACAGAAAAGGTAAGACAGGTAGACGTTTTTGGAGGCTTCACAGCCGCTGCAGGGCATAATTTCTATACGGCAAGAGCCTATCCTAAAAACTACTGGAACCAGATTGCTTTTGTAGCAGAGCCAACGGGGCATATTCTTCACCAGAACCTGATGGAGAAAAAAGGCACCAACTACGAAGACAAAGAAGCGTTTAACCTGATGGCAGGTGCCGATGAGTGGTTTTCTCCGGTATTTGCCGAAGTAGGTCCCGACGGTGCTGTGTGGGTAGCAGACTGGTATAGCTTCATTATTCAGCATAACCCTGTGCCAAAAGGATTTGATAATGGTTTAGGTAATGCTTATGAAACTGATTTACGTGATTATACACATGGACGTATCTATAGAGTGGGCTGGAAAGAAGCCCCTGCTTATACGCCTTTATCATTAAGCAAAGACCGTCCTGATGAATTAGTCAGTGCGTTGAAAAACACCAATATGTTCTGGAGAAGTCATGCACAAAGACTATTGGTAGAACGTGGTAAAACTGATGTAGTGCCTGCACTGATTGCGTTGGTAAAAGACCAGTCGGTTGACGAAATCGGATTAAATACTGCGGCTACTCATGCCATCTGGGCATTGAAAGGCTTAGGTGCTATCGAAAACAATAATGAAGCATTACAGGCTGTGATTGGTGCTTTGAAACATCCATCGTGGGCTGTTCAGAAAAATGCCATTCAGGTTTTACCTGATACGCAGAATTCTGTAGAAGTTATTCTGCAAAACGACCTGTTGAATAGCAAAGAACCAATCGTTGTGTTGAATGCGATTTTAGCTTTGAGCGAACTACCGCTTACACCCGCCTCTGAACAGGCACTTCTAACACGTATGGAACAAGCTACCGAAAGTACCGATCGTTGGTTGCCTGATGCTTTTGCTGTTGCTTTAACAAGTCATAAATCAGTTCTGTTGAAAAAATACTTGAACAAACTAACCAGCAGTACCAATGCTATGCCTATGAATCATGACCACTCGGCAATGAATCATGGCAGTACTACTGCATCTACAGCTAAAGAAACGCCTAAAGCACTTCCTGCTCCGGCTAATGGTATTGACTTAATAGTTACCAATTTACGTGCAGAGCCAGCTTCTCCTTATGTACGTGAGGGTATGCGTTATTTTATAGATGTAAAAAACAATGGTAAAGATTCATTGAAAAAAGGCATTGCAGTGGCGCTGAAAATTGAGATTACCGGACAAGGACAAAAATCTACTACCTGGAGCTGGTTCCATAACACAGGTATAGCCGCCGGAGAAACAGTAGCTATTGCAAAAAATACCAATGGCCCTTGGGTTGGTGATTTTTATTATACTACAGATAAACCTGGAGAATATACTTTCAACGTTTCTCTTGATTATGAAAATAAAATAGAAGAAAACAACGAGAAAAATAACTTTTACAGCAAGAAAATCACTTTTCAACAGGCACAGAAACTGTCAACGTTTGCTTTGGAAAGAGCTGCCAGAAGTTATTCTTCTGCAATGCCTGCTGATACCGTAGCAGCCCTACTTAAATATTGGGACAAACTACCCGGTACTGAAAATGTAGCCTTATTAAAAGGTATATCAAATGGCTGGAATCCTCGTAGAAAAGGTACTGTCAATGCTGATAACCAGAAATTCTTAGCGTCTTTAAATACTAAGCTGACTGAAACGAATGCAGAAAGACTGAGCAAACTATTAGTTGCATGGGGCTTGAAAAGCAGTAGTGAAGGTGAAGATAAAGACGCCATAGTTATCAATATCAAGTCTATTAAAGAAGAAATGAAGTTTGATAAGAAAGAGTTTACTGTAAAAGCAGGTAAACCTGTGGTATTGGTATTTGACAATCCTGATGCCATGCAGCATAACATTGTTATAGGGAAGCAAAAGAGCATGGAGATTATAGGCAAAGCGGCTGATAAGATGATTACACAAAAAGATGCCGCCGAGAAAGCTTATGTACCGGCTATTCCGCAGGTAATTGCTGCTACGCCATTAGTTAATCCGAACGAAACTTATCGTTTAAAATTCACTGCTCCGGCCGAAGTAGGGAATTACCCATTCGTATGTACATTCCCGGGTCACTGGCGATTAATGTTTGGTACGATGAAAGTAGTGAAATAAGATTTTTGACAAAAGAATAACGTTATAATAGATTGTAATTAAATTGACAAACAGCCTCTTGATTAAGGGGCTGTTTTGTTTTCATAATGACAAGGTAGAGCTATAAGAATAATTACAAACTAAGTTTTCTTTTTAATCTTTTTTTGCTCTATTTTGTTATATAGAAAAGAAGCTAAATTTTAAAACTATGAATCGCATGAGAAGACCTTCTATCAGGAAAAGAAAAGATGATGAAATAGAAATACTAAGAAAATCTGCCTTAGAAGGCTCCCGTACGGCAATAAGGGAGTCAATAGCCTTAGGTTTAACAATAAAGTTAATATCGGGAAATAAACTTATTGAAAAAACCCCTGACGGGAAAAAACGAGTATTAAGGAAATTGGAGAGAGAACCAGGTACAGATATAGAATTAAAGAAAGGGATGGTTCTACGCAGAAAATGAAGAAAAGACTAAGAATATTTGCAGGTCCAAATGGTTCAGATAAAAGTACTTTATTTGAAAAATTCTCAAAAAACTATAATGCAGGTATCTTCATTAATGCTGACCAGATTGAAAAAATTTTGGATAATAAAAAGCTGATTGATTTAAATAACTACAACCTTAAATCTAACCAACAGGAGTTAGAATACTTCCTGCAAAAACCAAGTAGTATTTCCCTTATCGAAAAAGCAAAAGAAAGCAATTATACGATAAATTTAGTAATCAGAGAAAATATTATTGTAGACTTATCTAATGAATCTCACAGCTACGCAGGCTCTTTAATTGCCTCTTTCCTTAGAGAAAAAATATTTAAAACTAATAAAAGTTTCAGTTTTGAAACAGTCATGAGTCATCCTTCAAAATTAGAAGAGATAAAAGAAGCGAAAAACTTAGGCTATACTACTTATTTATACTTCGTTTGTATTGATGACCCTGAAGTAAATATATCAAGAGTAGAAAATAGAGTACAAAAAGGTGGGCATAATGTAAATGAAGAAAAAGTCAGAGAAAGATATACCAAAACTTTAGACAATTTATTTCCTACAATTGAACTCTGCGACAGAGTATATCTATTCGATAATACAGGGGAAGAATTAACGCTAATTGCCTCTATTATGGGAGGATAAGAGTTAGAGATTCAAGTAGATGGGGAGTATTTTCCAAACTGGTTCAACAAATATGTTCTAAATCATTTTACCATATAAAGAGGTTTGATATTTATATCTTATCAAACCTCCCAATAATCTCTCACCCAATACTCATCCCCAAAATTTCCCCCACTACCTCTGGTGTAATATCATGCCTCTCACCCAATACTACTTTACCCTCCTCAAAACGCTTTACGATTTTATCGACAGTTTCTTGTCCTATGCCGTAAGCATTAGCTTTAGTCGGAATATCTAAAGATTCGTAGAAATCAATGGTTTTCTGAATAGCCCCTTCTATTAACTCGTCATTAGTACCGCTTAAATTCCAGACTCTCTGGGCATATTGAATCAGTTTACCACTTTTGTCTTCTTTTTTGATTTTCAATAAGTGTGGTAATACTACTGCCAAAGTCCGAGCATGGTCTATTCCATGAGCGGCCGTCAGTTCATGGCCTATTTCATGGGTAGCCCAGTCTTGTGGTACGCCTACGCTTATCAAACCATTCAGGGCTACAGTAGCTGCCCACATAAAATTGGCACGTGCTTCGTAGTCAGTCGGGTTTCCTAATGTTTTCGGAGCTACTGCAATTAAGGTCTGAAGTACGGATTCAGCCATACGGTCTTGTATCTCTGCATTAACCGGATAGGTCATGTATTGCTCCATTACATGCGTAAAGGCATCGGCAATACCATTGGCTATCTGTTTCTGAGGCAATGAGTACGTTGTTTCAGGGTCAAGAATCGAAAAGGCAGGGTACAATAATGGATGCCCCATTCCTTTCTTCTCATGTGTTTCCTTACGACTGATAACTGCAAAAAAATTCATTTCTGACCCGGTAGCCGGTAGGGTAAGTACTGAACCAATAGGAATCGCTTGTTTCACTTTTGCCTTACCCGTTACTAATTGCCAGGCGTCTTCTCCGTCGTAAGGAATGGCCGCAGCTATAAACTTGGTACCGTCAAGCACAGACCCACCCCCTACTGCTAACAGATAATCAATGTTTTCTCTCCTTCCTAATTCTACCGCCTGCATCAGCGTTTCATAGGTCGGGTTAGCTTCAATACCTCCAAACTCAATGATATTCCTGTCTTTTAAAGCTTGTTTTACCTGCTCATATACGCCATTTTTGAAGATACTACCGCCACCATAAGTCAGTAAAATTTTAGCGTCATTAGGTATTTGTTTGCCTAACTGAGCAATTTGTCCTTTACCAAAAAGGATTTTTACAGGGTTCTGATAAACAAAGTTGTTAAACATGACTTTTGTGGTTTAAAATAGCAATGCCATGCTTATTAAAACATGGCATTGCTACAAAGTATAAGAAATAATATTATGCTAAAAGTGATTTTACAGTAGCAGAAATAGCTTTCCCATCGGCCAGACCTGCCAGTTCTTTCGAAGCTGCTCCCATTACTTTACCCATGTCTGACGGGCCTGAGGCACCTACACGGGCAATAATCTCCTGTAATTTTGTTTTCAGTTCGTCTTCTGACAATTGCTTAGGCAGAAACTCTTCTATAATAGCCAATTCTGCTAATTCTTTATCCAATAAATCAGGACGATTTTGTGTGCGATAAATATCGGCTGATTCTCTTCTTTGTTTGGCAGCTTTTGTCAGTAACTTTAGTTCTTCATCTGGTGTTAACTCACCTGTTTTTCCCTCTTTGGTTTCTTCTAATAAAATTACTTTTTTAATGTCTCGCAAAGCTGTTAGCCTTACTGAGTCACGAGCAAGCATTGCTGCCTTAATTTGTGCGTCAATTTCTGTTTTTAATGCCATTTTGTTGGTAGTTTATTATACATTAGATAGATTATATCCAATTTCTTCTGAACAACTGATTGAATAGAATCGTTTCGACGTGTTCGCAGAAATCAGAAAAATATTATTTTAGTCCCAAAATTTGGGAACTCATCAGAGACAGGAAATAGTTATAAATCAAAAGGGACTTGCTTTTTCCATTCTCCTTACTCCTTTCTCCAATAAAAGATATGACAAAATTATCAGTAAATATCAATAAAATAGCAACTTTAAGAAATTCTCGTGGGGGAAATATGCCTAACGTTGTGAAAACTGCTATTGATTGCGAACAATTTGGTGCGCAAGGTATCACAGTTCATCCTCGTCCCGACGAACGCCATATCCGCTATCAGGACGTTTATGATTTAAAAAAGATAGTTACTACAGAGTTTAATATTGAGGGAAATCCGACCGAGGCTAAATTTATTGATTTGGTATTAGCCAATAAACCTACACAGGTTACGCTGGTACCCGATGCACTGAATGCCATTACCTCTAATGCAGGTTGGGATACCATTACTCATCGTGAACGTTTGAAAGAACTGGTTGCTACTTTCAAAAGTGCAGGTATCAGAGTATCTATTTTTGTTGACCCCATTGAACGTATGGTAGAAGGTGCTGCCGAAACAGGCACCGACCGAATTGAGCTATATACCGAGCGTTATGCGCATTTGTACCCTGAAAATAAAGAAGAAGCCATCAGAGATTATGCAAAAGCTGCCAAGGTAGCCGAACAGGTAGGGCTGGGTGTGAATGCAGGTCATGACTTAAGTCTTGAAAACTTAGCTTATTTTAAACAGCTTATTCCGAACCTTCTGGAGGTCTCTATCGGCCATGCTTTGATATGCGATGCCTTATATTATGGCTTAGAGAATACTATTCAACTGTATTTAAGGCAGTTACAGGAGATGGGAGCATAATTAAACATTATGATTCGACCTGCAAAGTCCATCTTTTTTAGCTATACTGCGTTACATTTTTTCGATGTAGCTGCCGCTTCGGCAGTCCGATGGCTACATCTGAAAAATGTGCCCGTGCGACGTCCGCTTGTCTATCTAAAAAATCTGTTATTTTCGGTCAGAATAACAATGTTCAATACGCTCCTATTAACAAATTTTAAGAAACTTTAACAGCCGGAAAACCATACTGTTTACTAAGTTTGTGCAACAATATACCAACAGGAAAAGTCTTTTGTTTTAAAGTTTTACAAAATAAATACAATTATGAAAGCTACATTTAGTAAGTCTCTGAAAGCAAGCCTACTGGCTTTATTTGCATTTACCTCTTTCGCTACGTTTGCACAAGACAAGAAAGAGAAAAAAAGCACCACCCGTATCAGAATTGAGCAGGATATTGATGGTAAAACCAAAGTACATGAAAAGAGTTTTGACGTTACAGGATTAACTGACAAGCAAAGAGAAAACCTGATTCAGAATTATCAGGATTCTGTGATGGCTAAAAACAAAGACAAAGCACGTGGTACTAAGGTAGAAGTGGAAAGTTTTACGGGTGATGAGCATGAAAGAGAATTGCGTAATGATAATGGCGACCATTTCAGTTATAATTACAATACTGAAAGACCTCGTGTAAGAGCCTATAGCCGTGGAAGAAATGGCAATACCAATGAACATTTTGAATTCCGCCATGATGATGATGACATTGTTATCAGAGACAAACCACGTGTAAGAGTATATCGTCGTGATGGTGATAATGACCATTTTGAAGAAGATTTCAACTTAGACCTTGACATGAAAGATTTTAATTTAGATATGAAAGATCTGAATAATAATCTTCATCAGTTAGGTAAAGATATGCAGTTTGATTTCCGTGGGTTGAATGATGTTTTTGCTTTAGATGGTTCTTCTTCAAGTAAAACTGTTCGTGGATTAAGTGTTTATCCGAATAACCCTAAAACTGATATATTGAACATTCGTTTCAGTAGCCATGAAAAAGGCGATGTATCCATTAAAGTAATGGACTTGAAAGGCAATGTTGTAGCTAAAGACGAAATCAAAGATTTTACCGGAGATTATGTAGGCCAGATTAATATCGGTAAACAAAAAGGTGTTGTATTTGTAATGGTTACACAAGGAGAAGATGGTACTGTAAAAAGAGTAACCCTTCCATCAGATAAAGAATAAATGATAGATTCATAAAGGTTAGAAACGCAAAGGAGTCGCATAGCTTTATGTGACTCCTTTTTTATGGCTCAATTCCTAAAACCAAACTAACTGTACCTATCATTTCTCCACGGATAAGCCGTATCAGAATACCCTCTTTCTTCCCAGAAACCTAATTTATTTTTGGGCATAAATTGTATTCTTTTTATCCATTTGGAGCCTTTCCAGGCATATAATTGCGGGGTTATCATTCGCACAGGGCCACCATGTTCTTTTGCCAAGGGTTCATTATACACCGTATGTGCCAGTAATACATCAGGTTTCAGCGCCTCTTCCATTGATACATTGGTAGAATAAGTATCATACCCATAGCACATGATATGTGTGGCGGTTTCTTTGGGTTGTACCAATGCGGCAATATCAATTAATCGTACACCCTTCCATACCATATCCATTTTAGACCAGGTCGTTACGCAGTGGAAATCGCTGGTATCTTCTACCTGTGGTAAATCCATAAAATCTTTCCAGGTTAATACCACCGGATTTTCCACATCGCCATCAACTGTTAATCGCCAGCGGTCGAGTGTAATACTTGGATGATAGCCCAAATCTAATACAGGCCATTTCTGAGTAACAGTTTGACCGACAGGTAATTGCGGCATTCCATGCCTGTTTATAGCACCTTTTCCCATCGGACGGTCATCTGCTACCGATGGAGTATTTTTCATTTTCTCCTCAAAGCGAGCTTTCAATTTCATTCTCGCATCAATAATTTTATCTAATTTGCTTACTTCTTCCATTGTATGGTCTGTTTATCATATCATCAGCATAACAAATTTTCAGGGCTTTTAGTTACGCCCCGGTCAGATGAAACATTTATCAGAGATGAAATAGCAGATAAATCAGGCATACCGTAATAATACTTACCACACCCTGCAAACCCGTGAGAATCGTATGTGTTCGATAGGCATCACCTTGTGTGAGGCCTGTAAACTGAGAGACTACCCAGAACCAGGCATCATTGGTATGAGAGACTGTCATGGCACCGCTACCTATAGCCATTACCAGAAGTGTTAAATCCAATGGTTCTGAAAAGCCCATTGAAACAAGCAAAGGAGCTAAAATACCAGAGGTAAGCACCATTGAAGTGGTGGTTGACCCCTGTGCAGTTTTGAAAAACGCTGCTACCAGAAAAGCAATTAACAAAAATACAATGCCTGATGTCTGGTTAGCCACCAGCCAGTTGCTTACCATATCTTTTAATGGTGTTTCTTTTAATATTGCCCCAAAAGCTCCACCTGCGCCTACTAATACCAGAGTGGTACCACAATGCTCTATGCCACTTTTGAAACAGGCAAAGATTTTCTCAAAAGGTTTTTCAGGAAATAGATTGTATGAGAAAAATATAGCTATCAGAAATGACACTAAAGGACTGCCAAAGAAGCCAAGCCATTTGGTAAGGGTTTCGTTTAACGCCAGAATTTTAGCAAAAGAAGCAACCGTAATCAGCAAAATGGGCAACAGAATAGGCATAAAAGCCTTCCAGCCAGACGGAAGTGTCTGATGATGGGTTTCGCCCCAATTTTCTGCAGCGTCTTCTGCAATGGCTAAATTTCTGGCGTATTTTTGTGCAAACCAGGTTGACAGAAACAAACTTGGAATAGAAACTACCAGGCCTACCAAAATAACCAGGCCAATGCCATGAGACAGGTTCAGATTACCTGCGGCAGATAATGGGCCGGGCGTGGGAGGCACTAAAGTATGCGTGGCAAAAAGTCCGCCTGATAAAGCTATGGCAATAGTACCTAAAGGCCTATTCGTTTTCTTCGCTACAATTTTGTTGAGTTTTGCCAGGATGATAAAACCCGAATCGCAGAAAACAGGGATACCTACAATAGCCCCGATTACCGACATGGCAAACGACGGATATTTTTCGCCAAAAAGTTTTAAGATAATATCTGCTACTTTTATGGCCGCTCCCGATTTATCTAATATAGCCCCTATCACACAGCCTAAAATTACCATCAGGCCAATTTTTGACATCAGTTCGCCAAAGCCTTTGCCAATGGTATCAGCTAATTTATCAATCGGAAGTCCTGCAAAAATCCCTACTCCTAAAGCTGCCAGTAGTAAGCCAACCAAGGGATGTAATTTGAATAGGGTTGAAGACAGAATAATGAAAACAATAGCTAAAAAAACAACGAATATAATCATGCAGGGGCTTGGTTAAACAATCTCAAAATACCTTTTTAACTCCCAGTCGGTTACTACTTTGGCATATTGCCGCCATTCCCAGTCACGGGTCTGGGTGAAATGGGCAACGAATTTTTCGCCAAAAAGCTCTTTTGCTATAGCAGAGTTTTTCATGGTATTGGTGGCTTCATCCAGGTTTCTTGGTAGTACCCCATTGCTTATATCTCTATAGCCATTACCAACCGTAGCAGGTTGATTCAGTTTTAAGTTTTTACGGATACCATATAAACCTGCTGCTAAACAAGCGGCCAAAGCCAGATAAGGATTGGTATCAGAACCCACTACACGGGTCTCTAAACGACAGGATTTTTTACTGATAGGTAAGGCTCGCAAAGCCACCGTACGGTTATCAACTGCCCAGGTCAGTGTAGTTGGTGCCCATGCACCCTCTACCAGACGCTTATAGCTATTAATGGTTGGGGCAATCATCGGGAGTATATGGGGCAGGCAATACAATTGTCCTGCCATATAGCTCTGCATCAGTTCGCTGATATGGTCAGGCGTTTTTTCGTCATAAAAGAGATTGGTTTTAGCAGCTGTATCCCAAAGACTTTGGTGCACATGCCCACTACAACCGGGTAGATTTTCGTTGATTTTTGCCATAAAGGTAGCCATGATACCTTGCTGGTAGGCAATTTCTTTGACTGAAGTTTTAAAAAGTAAGGCCCTGTCGGCAGCTGTTAAAACATCAGAATAGGTAATGGCGGCTTCATAAACACCGGGACCTGTTTCTGTGTGTAAACCTTCCAACGGTACATCAAACTTAGACAGATGCTCGAATAAGGCTGTCATATAATCGTTTTTCAAAGTACTTCTCAGAATCGAATAACCAAACATACCCGGTGTCAAAGGGGTAAGGTTCTGGAAGCCTTTGGCGTTGGCCGAAACAGGCGTTTCTTCAAAGTTAAACCATTCAAATTCCTGCGAGAAAAAAGGTTTAAAACCTGCTTTTTCTGTTTGTTCTATTATACGTTTTAATACATTTCTGGGGCATATTTCGGCGGCCTCTTCTATAAACTCGCCTAAGAAAAACGGAATATCATTCTCCCACGGAATTTTACGGAAAGTCGATAAATCCAGTTTGACTTTGGCATCAGGATAGCCTGAATGCCAGCCTGTAAAATCTGTATTATCGTAGCAGATATCGGCCATATCCCACCCCAATACCACATCACAAAAGCCTAAATCTCCTTCAATTACTGACTGGAATTTTTGTTTACTGATATATTTACCTCTTAAAATACCGTCAATGTCGGCAACAGCCAGCTTCACTTTGCCAGATGGATGTGAATTTACGTAGTCTATTATTTCTTGTGTAGTCATGTCAGGTTTGAATTATAGATGGTTCTGTACTTTACAAATAGTACAGATAGATGAACATTCTGTACTATTGTTAATGTACAGGTTTGTCGGGTGCAGGGGCAGATGCATGATAACCTAAATCACGAATCATAATGGCGTATTTTTCCATAAGTTCCATTACTCTTTCACGTTTTTTTGAGCGAACGATTAAACCTACATGATACTCTTCATTCATTTTCCAGACTATTTCGGGGTCATTAAATGGGGCATAATCAGGCCATTGGTGCGATGATAAGGAGATGATAATACCCGAATAATAATCATCAACCGGAGGTAATTCGTAGGTTCCGCCTGTGGCAATGGCTGTTTCTATTTTTGCCCACTCCCGCCATAGATTAATTCCTGATGAGTATTCTACCATTTCGGCTAGATTGGCTCCTCCTACCCTCGAAGCAGTTTCCAAGAAATAAAATTTTCCATCTTCATGGCATTTAATGGCTTCGGTATGCGAAGCACTGAATTTCATACCAAACGCTTTCATTACCTGCTCGTTCAGTTTTTTCAGTGCCTTCTCATCTTTTGACTCATGTTCTACCGTAACTGAACGGAAAATTCCTCCGCCATGCGCAACTTCAAACGGAGTATTGAGGTATTGGCTGCATCTCGAAAAAATCACTTTCCCGCCAACAGTAAGTGCATCTATATGGTACACATCTCCGGGTTTAAACTGTTCTATCAGATAGTTATGCCGCTCTTCGCCTAAACTATGAATAGTATCCCAGGCTTCCTGAAAACTATGTACTTTTTTAATACCTGCGGCCGAGGCTTCCGAACGAGGTTTAATCACCCATGGTGCAGCAGTAGTATTCAGATACTCAGTAATATCAACATCATGAAAAAGCGGACTGAATGGAGGCACATTGATACCTGCCGACAAAGCCTGCACACGCATAGCCAGTTTATCACGGAAATAGCGGGCGGTTGTCTGCCCCATACCAGGTATTCTGAAATGCTCCCGTGCCAAGGCGGCTTTTTCTACATCAAAATCATCTAATGCTACAATACGGTCTATTTTCTTGGCACGCATCAGATGTGCCAGTCCTTTGATGATATTGCTGTAAGTATCGAAAGTATTATCGATGTTTTCTAAATAAAATGTCTCATCTATCGACTCCCACGGCCAGGCCTTACTTTCTAACTTTTTATTGGTTAATAGATAAACGGTATTCCCTTCGGCTTTACAAGCCTTCAGAAATTCTACTCCTTTATAATACGTACAAATACAAAGAAAATTCATAAGGATTGGGCTTTAGTTTATGATTTAGTTTTATTGAATTACGGAGAACTGCTTAATCCAAGTATGACAGCGAATGGAATTCGCCGTTTAAGATAACAAAGGAATATTTGCAATAATATACGGACCGGGCGTCGGTCGCTTAAGTCCGCATATACAGAGAAAAAACCTTTTTTACTTTAGACACCGAATTCATTCGGTGAAAGTATGAGCAAACAATCTCTTATTTTGGCAAAACAGTTCCCAATTCGATATTCGATATTTTTTTTCATTTAGGCAAGTCCTGTAGAAATGTAATTGAAAAATTTATTTGATATAAAGACCTGAACGCAAAGAAGCCACCTGCTTGCGAGCAGATGGCTTCCTGAGGTAAAGAATATATTCTTAAGAAATTATGCTTTTTTCTTTCCGTTTGGTGCCGAAGCAGGAGCATTAGAAGGTGCTGCTGATGGAGCAGTTACTTCGCCTTTGATTGTTAAGATTACTGTTGCGTTTTCAGCATTGCTTGTAACAGTAATTGTTTTTGTAAATGCACCCGGACGACCAGATGTGTTATAACCTACTTTGATAGTACTTTTAGCACCTGGCATGATTGGGTCTTTAGACCATTCTGGTGTAGTACAGCCACAAGATGCAGCAGCGTTTGAGATAACAACCGGAGCAGTGCCTGTATTTGTAACTTCGAAGCTGTAAGTTGCTAATGGACCTTCGGCTACTTTACCGAAATCATGTACTTCTTTGTTGAATTTTAATGATCCTTGAGCTTGTACTGCCGCTACAAATGCAAAAACCACCGCAATTGTTGAAAATAATTTTTTCATTAGATTTAAGTAATTTAAAGTTAAAAATAAATTCTGTTTTATTAGTAAAGCTTATTTCTAACGCAAATAAATACTAAATACTATATATATACCAAATATTTAACAACTCATTAACAAAACTCTTTAGTGCTTGTTTAAATATGGTCTATCTGAAAAAGCAAACGTCGCACAGATACCTTTGTAGGTCGAATCATAATAGCTAAACAAGCTCTTTCATTGCTGGTTTTTTTTGAAAAAGAAATATTTTCTTTAACTTTACATCATAATTAGTTAGTATGACAACTAATCTCAGTTTTATTAGTTGAGTAAGGTATATTACAATTTTTTGTATGGATTCGCCTTCTTATTTTAACCATTCAAAATTGAAAGCATGACTGGAGCATCAGACCTAATTACCTCAACAGATGTTTTATTAACTAAAGAAGAAGTTTTAAATGATTACCGCATTGCCTGCGAAAGCCGTGAGGTGAGCATGATTGGCCGAAAAGATGTGTTTATGGGTCGGGCTAATTTTGGGGTATTCGGCGACGGCAAAGAACTGGCTCAGATAGCCATGTCGAAGGTATTCAGAAAAGGTGATTTCCGGTCAGGCTATTACCGAGACCAAACATTCTTAGCTGCTGTTGGTGGCCTTAACTGGCAACAATTCTTCGCTCAATTATATGCCCATCCCGATATTAATCATGACCCTTTTTCAGCAGGGCGTTCGATGAATGCACACTATGGAAACAGATGGATTGATGATAAGGGTGAATGGCTTAACCAGACTGAATTATACAATACTGTCAGCGATGTGTCTTCTACCGCAGGGCAAATGCCACGTTCTATCGGGCTGGCTTATGCTTCCAAACTGTTCAGAGAAAATCCTGACCTGCAATATCTTACTAAATTTTCAAGAAACGGAAACGAGGTTTGCTTTGCCACTATTGGCGATGCCTCTACCTCGCAGGGTATGTTTTTTGAATCGATTAATGCCGCCGGGGTCTTGCAGATACCTGTCATTTTCTCGGTATGGGACGACGGCTATGGTATTTCGGTACCAATCGAGTACCAGACTACCAAAAGCAGTATTTCAGAAGCCTTAGCCGGATTTCAGCGAAAAAATGGCTCAAATGGCATCGAAATTATTGTAGCCCGTGCCTGGAACTATACCGAATTAATAGAGGCGTATCAGCAGGCAGCACGCTATGCCCGCGACCAGCATGTTCCGGTTTTGGTACATGTAATAGAAGTAACCCAACAATTGGGACACTCAACATCGGGTTCGCACGAGCGTTATAAATCAAAAAAACGATTAGATTTTGAACACGAATTTGATTGTAATCTACATCTGAAAGAATGGATTTTATCAAATGGCTATGCTACCGAAGAAGAGATAAAAGAGGTTGAAACCAAAGCCAAAGATACTGCCAAAAAATCACGTAATGCAGCCTGGACAGCTTATAGAGAATCCATCAGACCTGATATAGAAACAGCTATACAATTATTAAAAAAGGCAGCTACCGAAAGTAAACATGCTACTGCTATAGCCAAACTTAGAGAAGAATTAGAGCATACCGAAAACGCTGTTCGAAGAGAGATTATCTGCCTTGTAAAAAAAGCATTGGTTATGATGCGTCAGGAAGCAGGTTTGGCCAAAAAGGAAATCATTTCCTGGCTTGAAAAAGTAGCTGCTGAGAACAAAGACAGATTCAACACACATCTTTTAAGCGAATATCCTACCTCGCCCATGTATGTAAAGGGCATTGCTCCCGAATATGATGAGCGTAGTACAGACCTGAGCGGACACGAAATTATCAACCATTATTTTGATCTGTTACTTAGCCGTGACCCAAGAGTATTTGCACTTGGAGAAGACGTGGGTAAAATAGGTGATGTAAACCAGGGTTTTGCCGGATTACAGGAAAAATATGGAGAAATACGCGTAACTGATGCCGGCATCCGTGAGACTACCATTATCGGGCAAGGCATCGGCGCTGCTATGCGGGGTTTACGTCCGATTGTAGAGATTCAGTATTTCGATTATATCTATTATGCCTTGGCGACTTTAACTGATGACCTTGCTTCGCTTCGTTACCGCACAGTAGGTGGTCAGTTAGCACCGTTGATTATCCGTACCCGTGGACACCGTCTGGAGGGTATCTGGCACTCGGGATCTCCGATGTCAGCCATGTTAGGGTCTCTACGTGGAATCCATGTGCTGGTACCACGCAATTTTGTACAGGCAGCCGGATTCTATAACACTATCCTGAAAGGCGATGACCCTGCCCTGATTATTGAGTGTCTGAACGGGTATCGTATCAAAGAAAAAATGCCTAAAAATCTTTCAGAAATCTGTGTACCATTAGGTGTACCCGAAACGCTGAAAAAAGGAGAAGATATAACCATAGTTACTTACGGCTCTATGTGCAGAATTGTGATGGAAGCCGCTAATCAGTTAACACAAGTAGGCATTCATGCAGAAGTCATAGATGTACAGTCGTTGCTGCCTTTTGATATTAATCATAGCATTGTTGAGTCAATCAAAAAAACCAACCGGGTGATTTTTGCTGATGAAGATGTACCGGGTGGTGCTTCGGCTTTTATGATGCAACAAGTATTGGATATACAGCAGGCTTACCGCTGGTTAGACTCTGCCCCTAAAGCAATAGCTGCTCAGGCTCACCGACCTGCCTATGCAGCCGATGGTGATTATTTCTCGAAACCAAGTGCAGAAACAATTTTTGATGCAGTGTATAAAATGATGCACGAGGCACGTCCGAAAGAATTTCCTGATTTATACAAGTAAGGGCAAATGACTTTAAGAAGAGAAACGCAAGCATATTGTTTGCGTTTTTTTTGTGGGTACACCCCCTAAAAAAGGCAAAGGGGGCAAAATCTGTCCCCCGATGAACCCAAAACAACTTTTGCTGTGACTAAAAAAGTGAGTTTTTTAGTTAAGTGTGCGATTTCCTAATAATTTGCGGATATAACAATAGTCGTAATGACTATTGAACCGAAAATATTTTACAAATCGCTTATTATTAAGCACTTACTAAATATTAAATATCTTGTAAAATGAAATATTTTAAACAATTGCCATCATTTTGCATAAATGAATCAATGCTGTAGTATCACGGGTACCGGTTCTGGCAAGCATATTCCTGCGGTGATTATCTACTGTATTTGGACTAATATCTAAAATCTCAGCAATTTGCTTCGTATTCAGACCTTGTATAATATATTTCAGAACTTCTTTTTCTCTTTCAGATAATATCTCCTGCTCTACCGTCTTGTCTTCATTTGAATGATAGACAAAAATTTTCTTTTCATCTTTACCAAACACACCTCTTATCCAGTAATCGTCTCCTTTCATTAAATGAGTAATGTTCTGAATGGAGATAAAAAATAATAATGGTTTGCCTTCTGTGTCAGACTCTAATGGTAGCACACTCAGGTGGCACTTCATGGTCTCTCCAGACTTATGATAGAGCTTTACTCCCCAACAGTTAAGAAAGTGTTCAACTCTAAACGTTTTCGGCAGATGTTTCAGAACCTTCTGTATCCAGGTAGCAAAAACACTGATAAGTGAAATATGCTCAGGAGTTAATAAGGAAATTAAACTCAAAGTCAGGTTTTCACCAAACTCTTTCCTGTTATAGCCTGCAAATGTAGTAATATTTTTACTAATATTTACTATTTTACAACGTTTAATATCAAAAATTATTGACATCGCACCCTGATTTTGATTAAATAAGGAAAAAACGCCTGTTTGTTCAAGGTATTTTTCATAATCTATCTCAACCTGATTCGGATAATGCTTGTTAATTGTTTCTTGTATCCTTAACAAATTGTTTTCTATTTCCCGCGACAATAACATACTGCATCTAACATTTAACAATTAAAGTATTTTCGTTCATTGTGTCTTTACTTGTTTTATGGTTTAGTGTGAATAAGAGACTATACTCTTTTGCTTTTTATTTATACCTTTGGCAAAAAAATATCCTTCTTTGAATGCGTATTCAAATTCAGCAAAAATATTACCCACTTATTGTCTTAGCTTTAGGAGTTGTTTTTTTCTTCCCTTTTTTAGGAAACGTTCATTTGTTTGACTGGGACGAAATTAATTTCGCTGAATCAGCCAGAGAAATGGTTCTTACCGGAAACTACAGCAAAGTTCAGATTGATTATAAGCCTTTCTGGGAAAAGCCTCCGCTTTTCTTCTGGATGCAGGCAGGAGCAATGCAAGTATTGGGCATAAATGAGTTCGCAGCACGCTTCTCAAATGCCTTCATTGGTTGTATTACTCTTTGGGTTATCTTTTTAATTGGTAAAAGTATCCGGAATGCAAACTTTGGTCTGATATGGGCATTACTCTATTTAGGTTCTTTCACTCCCCATCTATATTTTAAATCCGGAATCATTGACCCGACATTTAATCTATTTATTTTCCTCGGGATTTACTTCTCCTTTAAGGCACAAGCCAAGCCAAAATACATAGTACTATCCGGTATATTCATTGGCCTATCAATTCTTACAAAAGGCCCGGTTGGCGGGCTGATATGGGGATTGACAGCAATTTCATATTGGATACTTTATAACAAATTTACTAAACTTTTTACATTTAAACAAATACTGTTTTTTTCGGTTGCCTGCATTGCCGTTGCTTCCTTGTGGTTTGCTAACGAACTGATAAACAATGGGTTTTGGCTTATGAAAGAATTTATTCAATACCAGATACGCTTATTCAGCACACCTGACGCCGGGCATGGACAACCTTTTTATTACCATTTTGTGGTAGTACTGCTGGGTTGCTTTCCCATGTCAGTTTTCGGCATTCCTGCGCTGGCTTCCAGACAGGAAGGGTTCGGGAAATGGATGAAAATTACTTTCTGGGTAGTTATGATTCTTTTCAGCATTGTTACCACAAAAATCGTCCATTATTCTTCAATGGCTTACTTTCCGCTTTCCTTTATGGCAGCCAGTTTTTTATATGATTGGTTAAGTGGGAAAAAATCATGGAACCAATGGCTCACATGGGGCTTAATCACTATAGGCTTTATTTTATCGCTCGTATTGGTAGCTGTACCTTTGGCAGGAATGAATACAGCAAAACTTATCCCTTATATAAAAGACCCGTTTGCGGTAAAAAACCTGAGCGCGGTTGTACAATGGAGCGGCTTTGAACCTTTGATAGGACTTACGTATTTTATAGTACTTTTGGCTTTAATTTTCAGAAAAAAAAAATACGGAAGAACGAAAATGGGTATTTATCAGCAGTTTTACGCTGGCAACAGCTATTTGCCTTTTTATGTTTGGGGCAACGGTTGTTCCTAAAATTGAGCGCTATACCCAGGGCGCCGCTATTGACTTCTATGAATCAAAGCAAGGACAAGATGTATATGTAAGCGTAATTGGTTTTAAAAGTTATGCGCATTTGTTCTATTTTCAGAAACAACCCAATACTGCTCCGGCCTCAACAGCCAATATGACACAGGAAGAATTTGGACAATGGCTGCTCAACGGACAGGTAGATAAACCCGTATTTTTTGTTACACGGATTGATAGATACGAAGAGTATAAAAATCATCCGAATCTGGAATTGATTGAAGAAAAGAATGGATTTGTTTTTTTGAAGAGGAAAAATATATAAGTATTCACATGAACTTAAATCAGATAACCATCCCTGTAAGTAATATCGAGCAATCTATTGAATTCTATGAAAAATTAGGACTAAAATTGATTGTGAAAGACGTGCATTATGCCCGTTTTGAATGTATCAATGGAGAGAGTACATTCTCTATCCATCATGCTGAAAATATGCCTGCTGATACGGGAGTATGGATTTATTTTGAGGTTGAGGATGTAGATGATAAAATCAGCGAATTATTAAGAAGAGGCTTTGTGATAGAAGAACTACCTGCTGACAAACCCTGGCTATGGCGTGAAGCCCGCATAAAAGATTTAGATAATCATCTGCTGATTATTTATCATGCCGGAGATAATCGGAAGAATCCGCCATGGAGGATTAATGAACAGCCTTTTTAATATTGAAGTTGTTTAGGATTATTTCTTACCAAAAGTTTTGAGAGATTGATAAGATTTTGCAAACTTTGGCATCCAAACTTAATATTAGACTCTTGAATAATTTATTAGTGATAGATGTCGGTAATACCGATGCAGGTTTCGGAATTTTTGAAGACAAAACGCTGACGCATCAGTTCAGAATCAAGTCGCTGAAAGACGAGAACTATGTCTTTTTTGAATATAGCTTCCGACAGTATTTTTTAGAAAACAACCTGCGGTTTTCTGACATCACCAAAGTTGTACTGAGCAGTGTAGTTCCTCCCCTCACGCCTATCTTTAAGCTACTGATTAACAATATTTTCGGCATTGAGCCTATCATTGTTAATGCCTATATTTTTCCATCTATTGAAATTTCAATTGATAATCCGAATGAAATTGGTAGCGATTTGATAGCCAATGCAGTAGCTGCTTTTACCAAATACAAACGCAATTGTGTAGTAGTTGATTTTGGCACTGCGCTCACTTTTACGGTAGTATCAGGCACAGGTAAAATATTAGGCGTATCTATAGCACCGGGTTTAAAAACAGCCGTAAAAGCGTTATTTGCCAACACGGCTCAATTACCTGATGTGCCACTCGAATTACCTACTTCTGTATTAGGTAAAAATACAGTACATGCCATTCAGGCAGGTATTTTATGGGGGTACGAGGGTTTAGTAAAAAATATGATTCAGAAGGTACGAGCAGAATTAGAGGGTGATTGTATAGCCATTGCTACCGGAGGCCTCTCATCTATTATCTCTACACTTCATGGCGAATTTGTAGAGGTAAATCGTGAACTGACCTTAGAAGGGCTAAGAATTATCGGAGAGTCGCAAGCATAATAAAAAAACGCCCTTTGGGCTTACGAATATGGAGATAGACAAAAGAGCGATTAACAAGTTTATTAAGAATGCCCTTGCCGAAGATGTAGGCGATGGCGACCATACTTCTTTATCGACTATCCCTGCTGAGGCAATGGGCAAGGCAAGGCTATTAGTAAAAGATAATGGCATACTGGCAGGTGTTGAATTAGCCAAAATGATTTTCAAAGCTGTTGATAAAGATTTAAAAGTAAAAGTTCTTATCAAAGATGGCGCACCCATTAAATTTGGCGATGTAGCTTTCTTTGTTGAAGGCAGAGACCGCTCTATTCTTACGGCCGAGCGTCTGGTACTTAACTGTATGCAACGCATGAGCGGCATTGCTACTACCACCAATCAGGTAGTGAAACTATTAGAAGGAACAAAAACCAAAGTATTGGATACCCGTAAAACCACACCCGGTTTCAGAATGTTGGAAAAATGGGGCGTACAGATTGGCGGAGGGGTAAATCATCGCTTTGGTTTGTTTGATATGATTCTGATAAAAGACAATCATGTAGATTATGCCGGAGGTATTAAAAATGCGTTAGATGCAGCACATAATTACCTGAAAACCACTAATAGAAAGCTGGATATTGAGATTGAAGTAAGAAACCTCCATGAATTACGGGAAGTGTTGGACATAGGAGGTATAGTAAGAATCATGGTTGATAATTTCAGCTATGCTGATATCAGACAAGCCGTAAAAATGGTCAATGGCAGTTACCCTATTGAAGCCTCTGGTGGTATTTCACCAGCCAACGTAAGACAATATGCCGAATGTGGTGTTGATTATGTTTCATTAGGTTATCTGACCCATTCTGCCAAAAGTCTGGATTTGAGCCTGAAAGCTGTTAAGTAAAAAAGACTATTTTTTGTATAAATATGGATGTAGCAGTTATACTTTCAGACAGTATAACTGCTTTTTTAATGAATTAAGTAGAGGAATAATGCCTGTTTCTTAAAAATTTCACAATTTATTTAATAAATTACCAACTTATTCACAATCCGTCTATTTACAATATATCCAACCTCTATGAAAAAAGTCTCACTCTTTATCTGGCTTATAATAGCCATGATTATTTTTCCGGGTTATACCTCTACTAAAACAAAAAGTGCCAGAACATACAAAGCCGATGTAATTATTTATGGCGGAACTTCCTCAGCAGTAATTGCAGCTGTGCAGGTAAAAAAAATGGGTAAGTCTGTTATTGTCGTATCACCTGATACACATTTAGGCGGACTATCCTCAGGCGGTTTGGGTTTTACTGATACGGGTAATAAGGAAGTAATTGGTGGTTTATCGCGTGAGTTTTACCAACGCCTGTACACACATTACCAGAAACCCGAATCGTGGCAATGGCAGAAAAGAGAAGAATATGGCAATAAAGGACAGGGAACACCTGCCATTGATGGTAACAACCGAACGATGTGGATATTTGAACCCCATGCTGCCGAGCAGGTTTTTGAAGACTTTGTGAAAGAATACCAACTAACCATTTATAGAAACGAATGGCTTGACCGTTCAAAAAAAGGTGTAACCAAACAAGGTACTAATATCCGTTCGTTCCGCACGTTAAGTGGCAATACCTATGAAGGGCAAATGTTTATTGATGCTACCTATGAGGGAGACCTGATGGCAGCCGCAGGCGTATCTTACCACGTAGGGCGTGAAGCAAACAGTGTATATGGTGAAAAATGGAATGGTGTGCAAACAGAGGTTTTTCAACATGGGCATTATTTTAAAAGTAAAGTAAGCCCTTATAAAATACCTGGCGACCCTAAAAGCGGCCTGCTTCCTGAAGTGTCATCAGCCCCTCCGGGAGCGTATGGTTCGGGCGATGATAAAATACAGGCCTATTGTTTCAGAATGTGTCTGAGTAATAGTCCTGAAAATCGGGTTCCGTTTGCCAAACCACAAGGGTATGACCCTGCCCGCTACGAGCTATTAGCAAGGGTATTTGCATCTGGCTGGAGAGAAACTTTCGATAAATACGACCCGATTCCGAACCGGAAAACCGACACCAATAATCATGGGCCTTTCAGTACCGATTATATAGGCAAAAACTATGATTATCCTGAAGCCAGCTATGAGCGCCGGAAGCAGATTATTAAAGAACATGAGTTATACCAGAAAGGACTGATGTACTTCTTGCAGAATGACCCGAGTATACCGGCAGATGTGCATGAGAAAATGCAACAATGGGGCTTACCTAAAGACGAATTTAAAGACAATGGCGGTTGGCCACACCAGTTGTATATTCGTGAAGCCCGACGTATGGTTGGCGAATTTGTGATGAAAGAAGCAGATGCTTTAGGCAAAACCAAAGTTCCTAACTCGGTAGGTATGGGTTCATATTCTTTAGATTCGCACAATATCCAAAGATATGTCAAACAGGATGGGTATGTACAGAACGAAGGCGATATTGGAGTACACCCTGATAAGCCTTACTCCATTGCCTATGGGTCTATCCTACCCAAAGCCAATGAATGTACTAATCTGTTAGTACCTGTGTGTGTATCAAGTTCGCATATTGCCTTTGGGTCTATCCGCATGGAGCCTGTATTTATGATTTTAGGGCAATCGGCAGCAACGGCAGCAGTATTGGCTATTAATAGCAAAGTTACGCCACAGGCACTACCTTATGCCACCTTGCAAGCGGAGTTATTAAAAGACAAACAACGTTTAGAGTTTTGATGCTCCTAAAATAATACGATTTCAAGAGAATGATTGTAAGAAAAAACATTACCCTTAAAGGCATATTAGAATTTGCCGGACATCATCTCTGGTGGCTCATTAGCTATATGCTTATTGTGTCTTTATTGTATAAGGTTATAGGCTGGCGTTGGATTTCTATCCCTTGGTTGCCTGTATCACTCATTGGTACAGCCGTAGCCTTTTATGTAGGCTTCAAGAATAACCAGTCGTACGACAGAATCTGGGAGGCCCGCAAAATATGGGGAGCTATTGTGAACAGTAGCCGAAGCTGGGGTGCTATGGTTGATGCCTTTGTCAGAAACAATCAGTTACCTGATAATGAAATCAGGCACATTAAAACCCGATTGATTTATCGCCACATTGCCTGGCTCTATATTCTGAGAGAGCAATTGCTGGTACCTACTCCCTGGGAACACGTTAGCCTGAATCATCTTTTCAGAAGAATAGCCGTTCAGCGAATACAAAAGGGAGGTTTAGGGCTATTTAAAGATTATCTGACCGAAAACCAGAAGAAAAAATACTTTGCTGAGGCCGGGCAATGGGAATCTGCCGCCAATAAGGCTACGCAAATCATCCGCCTGCAATCGCTATTACTGGCAGACCTCGAAGAGAAAGATTGCTTGCACATGCGTAAACAACTGGATATGCAGAAAGTATTAGGTGATTTTTACGACCATCAGGGTAGAGCCGAGCGCATCAAGAGGTTTCCATTGCCACGGCAGTATGCCAATCTGAGTTTTATTTTTAACTGTATTTTTATTTTCTTGCTGCCTTTAGGCATTGTTGCTGAATTTGCCAAACTGGGCGAGGCAGGTGTGTGGTTAATGATTCCGTTTGGTACATTAGTAGGTTGGATTTATGTAGTCATGGAGCTGATCGGCGACTATTCTGAAAATCCTTTTGAGGGTTTCGGAACAGATGTACCCATGCTCTCGATATGCCGCACCATAGAGATTGACCTGTTGCAGATGTTAGGAGAAACAGACCTTCCGAAGCCCATACAGGCAGTGAATGATGTGTTGATGTAATTCTGAAAATATTCTTTTAATGCATAACACTTTACCCTTTTTACTGGCTATGGTAGCCGCAGTGGTTCTGCTCGAAATGTGGGCCACTAAATTAAAGATTGCTTACCCCATCTTATTGGTAGTAGCAGGACTATTGGTGAGTTTTATCCCGGGTTTACCTGTGGTAAAAATCAATCCTGACCTTATCTTTTTCATTTTTCTGCCGCCCTTATTGTTTGACGCTGCCTGGGATATTTCTTTTAAGGAAATGAAAAAATGGTGGCGTATTATCGGAAGTTTTGCCTTTTTAGTGGTATTCTTTACAGCCTTTTCAGTAGCACTCATTGCCAATCATTACTTTGCCGGATTTACGCTCGCACTGGGCTTTTTATTGGGGGGCATTGTTTCTCCGCCTGATGCTGTAAGTACGGGAGCTATTACGAAGTTTGTCAAAATATCAAGAGCTACTTCTACTATTTTAGAAGGCGAAAGTCTGTTGAATGACGCTTCTTCATTGATTATATTCCGCTTTGCCATGATAGCCGTTGGCACCGGGCATTTTGTATGGCATGAAGCTGCCATGAGTTTTGTCTGGATGGTAATTGGCGGCGCAGGAATAGGTTTAATACTGGGCTGGCTATTTGTGCAGTTACATAAGTTTCTGCCTACTGATGCCTCTTCAGATGTAGCGCTTACCTTGATTGAACCTTATTTTATGTACTGGATAGCTGAACAGTTTCATGCTTCTGGTGTACTGGCAGTAGTAGCTGGCGGGCTTTACATGTCCGCTAAAAGGTTAGTCTTTCTAAACAGTACCAGCCGCATTCAGGGATTCAGTGTCTGGGAAAGTTTTATATTTATTCTGAATGGGCTTGTATTCCTGATTATTGGTCTGGAACTACCGGAGATTGTAGCAGGGCTCCGCTCGGAAGGCACGCCTTTAGGCACTGCAATCACCTATAGCTTACTGATTACTGTAACCCTGATTGTCGCTCGTATGATTAGTTCTTATGCCGCTATGGTAGCTACAATTCTTTTCCGTCGGAGTATTGCATCACAGGTATTCAGAGGAAGAACAAGTCTTTTAACTCCTCTACTACTCGGTTGGACAGGGATGCGCGGTGTGGTATCGTTGGCTGCTGCATTGGCTATTCCGGTTACTTTAGAGAACGGTCTTGCTTTTCCCCATAGAAACCTGATATTGTTTATAACTTTTGTAGTTATATTACTTACACTTGTCATACAGGGACTTACCCTGCCCTATTTCATCAAACGTATGAGTTCTTTCAATACTGTCTTTACAGTAGAATCAGACGAAGAGACCAAACGAGAAATGAAAAGAGGATTGAAAGCGCATGTATATCAGTTTCTGAAAGATAAATACGACAACGAGTTGAACGGTCATGTGGGTATGGAAAAATTTCTGAAACACTGGGAAGAAAGAACAAAAGCTACTGACGATAGCTGGATGAATGAAAAAACAAAAGTTATTTTCTTAGAAGTACTCGAAAGCCAGAGGCAATACCTGACCGAGCTCAATAAAGACTCAAAAATAGATGAAGAACTCATCCGTCAGCAGTTGTACCAACTTGACCTGGAAGAAGAACGATTAAGGATTATTTAAGCGTAGAATTTTGCTATCTGACTTTTGGAGAGCAAAGAGTTTTAGCGTATTTTTGCAGCGTTCAAAAAACAATTCGGGATGTAGCACAGCCTGGTAGTGTGCACGTTTGGGGGGCGTGAGGTCGCAGACGGTCGGCCGCTGCCGTTCAAATCCTGTCATTCCGACAACTGACTATCAATGTGTTATGAAGTTTTCATAACTCGTTTTTATTTCTGGTTTAAACATAGTTTAAACAATTTTGTAAATTTTATAAAGTTGTGAGTTACTGAAAGAATTTTCTAAGAATTATTTTTTCTTATTTTCTTAATAGAATCCAAGAAACTGCCGCAAATACATTCCTATAGTTTTCTCCAAGATTTTTAATCGTATTTCTGTTATTCAATTAATATACAATTATAAAGGTTTTAGATAATGCAATTGAAATAAAAAAGGGCTTGTACCTATAATCAGATACAAACCCTTTAAGATTTTGTGTAGAGCAGATTAATAATATTCTATTCTCAATTCGGCTACTTTGGCATCATTGACAAGACTTTTTTGTGTTACCAAACGGTTATCTCTGTTATACTCATACTCATATTTCATGCGAGTACCCTCAAAGAGTTTTTGTTGGAACGTAAGAAGATTTTGACTGATTTGTTCAGGCCGATACACAGGGGTTTTGATTTGCTCTATGAATACCTTCCCTAAATTATTCGGATTACTGCCATAGATAAAATCTGTTTCTTCATAACCCATCACCCCTCGTTCTTCAACTGCTGACACGTTTCCATTTTTCCATTTATAGGATATGCTCTGTAAAAGACTTGTCCGGTTATTCTGGGTTTGATTACGAGTATATTTAATCAACTGCTTATCTTGATTGTACAGAAAATCTTCTACAATTTTTTGGTTTGGGAACTCCTCAGTAGTACGGACTAATAGCTTGTTGGCATCGTACTCATACTTTCGGTTACCCAGTGTTTTTACACCATTTGCAGTACGTTCAATTGTTGCTTCTGTAATTTTACCATCGGCATTTCTTGTGAAGGTTTCTTTTATCTCCGATTGCGCCAGAGAATCAGTAATTTTTATGCCTGAAACCTCTTTGGTTTCCTGATTATAATTTAACTGACTACTAATCTTATTGCCCTGTGCCGTGAGTTGGATTACTGTTTTTGGTTTGCCTTCCAGACCTTTTAGCGGTACAGGTTTTTCTTCTTCATCTGTATTAGCTAATACATCTACTTTACCACATGCCAGTAAGGTGTTGATGAAGAGTAGTGTTAATAGTAATACTGATATTTTTTGCATATTATTTTGTATTAATTTCATAATCTTATCATTAGCAAAACTATGCTAAACTGTATTAATTAATAGAATAAGAACTAATATAGATTACTCTATTAGACTTGAAAGAATTTTATTTGAGTTCATATAATATTTTTTATGAGGTTCTATAATAGTATTTCCCATCTTTATAAGGCAGAGACCACCCTGGGATATCCTCATCAAGCAACCAAACTAACCTAAAAGGGCACTCATCTAAATACCACCAGTAATGTTCAATTTCTTTCATTCTCACTTCGGATGGAAAGGCATTTTTGAATTTATTTAGTTGCTCATTCCTTGAATCTGTTGATTCAACCCTATTACTATTAGTGAGACAGATATCACGCCTTTCAATTAAAGCTTCAAGAATTAGAATAAATAGCTCAATTCTCCTCTCATAACTTTCTGCAAAAACCTCGGGCAATTCATATTGCGACGGTTTTTTTGTCAAATACCATAAAGAATCAATAGAAGTTAATTGCTGTGCTTCTATGATTAATTCGTAAGATTTTTCAGAAATTCTCATGGCTTAAACTTAATTTCTATTTTAGCATCCTTGATTAATGGTTCAAATTTTGCCTCATTTATTAAATCAATAGTCCAAGTTGCTCCAGTTGCATCCGCAGAAGTAGAGATGTTTCTTAGATTGATTTTTGTGCCATCAGGAGCTATTTTACTCCAAATTTCACCATTTTTCACCATAGGAAGGCCTCCGCCAGCCAAACTTTCAGCATATAATCTAATGTCAATTTCTGTAGCCCCTTGAAAAACCTTAACTCGGCCACTTTTATTACCACCAGGTACTTCAGCCAGAAATTTTCCATTAATATTAATAGTCTTAAGCGGATTATTTTTTGCAAACACTTTCATTACATCATCTACAGTATCAAAGAGTTTTAAACTTGTACCTTTTACTGTTACTCTATCTTTGATATCAGAACAAAGATTGTCAAATTTTTCCAATGCTTTATTCGCAAAATTAGAAACATCATCCGTTAAACTACTAGCACTTGCCCTAATTGATTTTAGCCAATCTAAGCTAATGCTTGTATTTCCTTTTTCAATCAACCAATTCTTTAACTGGCTATATACTTTTGCCGGTATTTGAAATTTCTTTCCTATTAGACTTGGAACCTTGTCAATTAACTTACTAGTAAATAAGCCTTCAACTGACTCTTTTGTTAGAGTAGCAGGGTTAAATTCATCCTCCGTTGCAAGTGAAAATAATGTATTGGTAATTACTTCTTCTATTACACCTCTAATTGTTAAGCTTCCAGTCATATTACTAATAGCCGGACCGACACTACCTACTATTAAAGGTGCTGCTGCAATTACGCCAACTGTTCCTGCAAAAGTATTTGCTGTATACTGAGAGAACTTAGCTCCAGGTGTAGACTCTTCACCAAAATCAGGTATCCAAGAAGTAAAAGTTAGATGATCATTTGCATTGGAGTTAGGATCCGGATCATAAGCATAAGCATAGTTGGTCGTCCCAATTTCTCTGGTTATCCAATAGGAGTTACCAGTACTATTTTTAAATAACCAGTAAGTACGCCCTCCCCATTCTGGCCCCCAATCTCCCATATTAGTCAGAGAGCATGTACTACAATCAACCATTGACATGCTTGAGATAGAATTTCCTTTTTGTGTTAATGAATTCAGCATCCATTCTTTCACAAAAGGAAAAATAGGATTCTCAGTTAATCTACCACCAGTTGGTGAGATACAATCAGTTATTGGCGGAGGAACAATCCCATATTGGATAGTAAGAGCATTATTATCCTTTTCAAATTGCAAAGAAGCTTTAAGAAAGCCAAGACTCAGTTTTACTTTTATACCACATGTAGAAAGAGTAACATCTGACGTGCCTGTAGTACCACCTAAACTGTTCCAGAGAGCAGGTACATTTACTTCACTAAGTGTAAACTCATCTTGATTCAGAACTAATACATCTGAGATATTTTTACCTTGTGCGCTTATTTTGGCTTTAAGTAGGTTATAAACTGCTAAGCCGCAATCATTTCCAAATGTATTTTTAAATTTATCTATTTCTGTGATTTCTGAATTAATTTTTGGTTTTAAAGTAGTTTCAATCAATTCAGTGCCATTAGAATAATAACAATTTGGAGTTGTGTAATTACTAATAAGTTTGCTCATACTTAAAGTGTAATTATTATTACTTTGGTTGTAAAAAGCAGCTAAATTATTATAAGCATCCAGAAATTGTTGAGCTGTTGGAGAGTTGTAATTAGATGCGTTAGTAGGGAATATTCTCTTTAATTCACTCTCAATTAAATAATAGATACTTTTAAAATACTCTAAATCTCCGGTTATTTCATATAAATTGGTTGTAGCATTGAAATTAACTAATCCTGATTGAGGAGCATTTTTGGCCAAGGAGGTAAAAAGATCACTCATGAGTGCTAAATCACTTGGACAATCACCCTGAGGAGGATCTATCACAGGCGGAATATGTACGCCGCCATGACCATAAGTTGGAGCCCCAGAACCACTGCCAGCTCCGCTTGGATTAAGTGCACTACTACCATTATTACTACCACCTGTTCCACTACCATTACTACTTCCATTACCATGCGGACAATCTGTTTGGTTTTTTTGGAGAAAATCTAAAAGATTTTCCAACCACCGTGGTTTTTTCTTCTTTAATAAAACATCAGTTACTGACACATCTTTATCTGAAACATCAACATCTGGCGTTTCATCACAAGGAAGATCTTTGGCAATATCATAATTCTTTGTAATAGCTCCATTAAAGTACTTATGTCCTCCAACGAAATTATCGGTTTTAGCATCAGTAAATAATGCAAGTCCCGTAAAATCAGCAGGAGATATTTTAATATGAGTCTGCATATATTCTTCAGATGGGAATAAATGCATTTTTAGAGATCGCCGAATACCATTCACCTGTTGGTATATTAATAAACGACTAATTAAAGTCCTATATTTAGGACTTGTAACAGGAATTCCATTCGCATCAGTCATTTTGATATCAATGAAACCATCATATTCTATCGGAACTACAGTAACCTGAGTTTGAGTCTGTGAGGGGCTTGCGTCAGTGTAGGATGTGCTTAATTGCTTTGCCCAGATTTCCTTTTCAATATTTGATACATACAAAGTAGTATTTGCACTACAGCCTATCGTAGAATTAGGTACTGTTAGCCTTACTTTATAGACGCCTTTTTTGTTAACTACTAATTGTGAGTTTGTAGAGGTAGTACCGTCAGGTCTTGTCCATAAGTAACTCATGTTGTTAATAGGCATTCCTGAATTACTCACTACTTCTAAGCCCAAATCTTCAAATGTATTTATGGAATTTGGCAGGTAATCTAGTGTAAAGGTTTCTTCTCCTGTAGTAGGAATACTTGCTTTAATTCTTATATCACACCCACTCACTTACTCTACCCGAAGATTTTTGTTAATTCCTTGTGATAGATGAATTGTAAATGAATCCACCTCAAAAAATCATATACAAGCATCTGACAAGTAGCTATAAAATTTTGTTTTTGTCTTTTTAGATTTACTCTGATATAATCTAAACCCTTTCTAAAGAAGCTATTAGCTTTATATCCATGTTTTTTGACTTTAATCATCTTTACTTTTTGATGGAGATATTGACCTGTTTTCAGTGCTATAGCTACAGCAATACTAACAAAAACCAACAATTTACTAAGTTTTTCGTTTCCTTTAATATGAGTAGTTTCTAAATCAAAGCCCCTTTGTTTGAAAGTTTGAAACAGAACTTCGATACACCACCTATGTCGGTAAAGATTTCCTAACTGCTTGGCTGGCAGATTACCTATCAGAAACAAAAAGTCTTTATTATCTAATTTCTTTAGCATAGTATTGCACCAGATTCCATCGACCAAACATGTTTCAAAGTAACGCTCCTGTTGATGGGACAATAAGTCGTTTATTGAACAAACAGCCCCATTCTTAAGTGTTATCAAATGGTTTTTAGGTAATCTCATACAGAAGTTTATCTGCCTGTCTTTTAGATACTTTAGCCATTGAATACCAATAAATTCCCTATCTCCAACTATCAAACCGATTCTATCCAAACCTATCACATCTACAATTGATTGTAATAAGTCACACCTGTCTTTACAATTACTATTACCTGAATTATTATCTAATAACTCCCAATACAATGGAATCCCTATTGAACCATTTTTGGCAACTATCATCAAAATATTGCATTGATAAATGCCGAAGTCCCATTCGGTTCTATCTATTGATAATTGAAGTTTACCTTTAGGTAAAAACATTAATAGTAAGAGACATACTTGCCTGTAATCGAAATCATAATCCTTAAAAAATGCCTGTATTCTACGTTCAACTGATTCTAATGTAGCTTCACTCTCAATGTGCAAGGCTATTTCTTTAAATTGCACCTTCCGGCTTTCGAGCATCCCTATCAGAAAATCACCAATGAATTTTTTCCTTGATAGATTCTTAGCAAGAGGTATTTTATCAAAAATCTTTATAATTTCGTCCCTAATGAGTTTTCTCATTCTAAAAGGTTGGTTTTGTTTGCTTGGTCGCTACAAAATTCAGCCTTTTTGTTTATAAATTAAAAATCTTCGGGTAGAGTA
>NZ_SEWF01000002.1 GCF_004168285.1 Emticicia agri
TAGCATCTGCATTAGAATCGATTGATAGCTTTTAAAAAAGCGGCAAACTCTTGTGTCATTCGAGTGCCGTCCGCTACTAATTCCCAGTTCCGATATACTACTTTGCCAAGCGTATGACTAAACCACCTACGGCGCTTAATGTGTAGAAAAACTTTATGCCCTCTGATTGGAAAATCCTGAACTGTAATCTCATCAAAGAAACCTTTGGATTCCAACTTCTGAGATTCAAATTCTTTGGGTATATGATTAAATTCCTGTAGATATAAATGCATCACCTCCTCTGTAGTCTTATTAGAAGTAAGTTCAAAATTTTCAATAATGATAGCTGGTAGCAATAACTTTAATAATTCTTCGTAATTTCCTTGCATCTGTTCTTTTAGTAAAATGCAAAGGTCGAAATTATTTTACCTCCCCACAACTTTTGGGACTGATCCATTTTCGTTTTCTAGGAAAAGTGCAATTTCAAAGAGCTAATAGATCAAAAAATCAAAAATAATCCTCTAATTTGTAGAACAGCAGACTATTAGACCCATCCAAAGCGTTCCATCAGTTTTTCTTTCTGCCCTCTTGATACAGGAATACTCTGCTCGTTATTCATCACTAAATAACTTCCTTCTCCTTTAACAAACTTTTTTATGTGATGAATATTAATTAAGAATTGTCTGTGGACTCGTAAAAAATCATGCTCTTCTAATAGTTCCTGTATATCTTTCAGGGTTTTAGCTGTGATATGTTGCTGACCACTTACCAGATGAAATCTTGTATAATTATCATCAGCCTCACAATAGATAATCTCATGGATAGCTACAAAAGTTACGCCATTCTGGTAAGGTAAAGCAAGCCGTTCAGGCAGATAAGGGTTTTTGTGGGTAAATTGCTGTTTAAGATGGCGAATCTGAGCCGAAGAAGTCTGTAGCTGTTTTTCTACTTTTCTTACCGCTGTAATCAACTCCTGTGTATCTATGGGTTTCAGCAGGTAATCAAGCGCACTATACTTAAAAGCTTTGAGGGCAAAACGGTCGTAGGCAGTTACAAAAACCAATAAAAATGTGATTTCGCCTATGGCTTCCAACACCTGAAACCCATTTAGCTGTGGCATTTCGATATCTAAAAAAACTACATCAGGGTTATATCGTCGGATGGCCTCAACGCCTGCCAGACTATCTGTGCAGGTTGCCACTATTTCTATTTGTGGGCAATGCTGACCTAATCTTAGCACCAACAGGCTTACAGCATTAGGTTCATCATCAATAATAATGGCACGTAACATGCGTATTTTATTTAGAATTATATCGGAATTTCAACAATCACCTGTGTGCCGCTGGCTTGCCCCTGTGCATCGGTCAGGTCTATCATCTGTACTTTTGTATTTGTTTGATATAGCCCATTGATTAATTCAATGCGTTCGGTGGTTACTTTCAAGCCGAAAGACTTACGATTAGTGGCTGATTTACTCTTAAACTCAACCGCTTTTTTACGACCAATGCCATCATCTGTAATCAGAATCTGTAATGTTTCGGCTTGTGGCTGTTTTATGGCTATACTTACCGTGCCTCCTTGTGGTTTGTGCATTAAACCATGCCAGACGGCATTTTCTACAAAAGGCTGAATAAGTAGTGGCGGAATCTGTAATATATCGGGTTCAATGTCTTCATCAATTCGTATCTCATAATTGAGTTTTTTGCCAAATCGCATAGCTTCCATTTCTATATAAAATCGTAGTGTTTCTAACTCATTACTGAGTGTTACTTTTTCAGAACGAGAGTTTTCTAACACTAAACGAATTAACCGCGAAAATTTAGTCAGATAGTCAGAAGCAGCATCAAGGTCATTGTTGGCTACGTAATACTGTATAGAATTAAGGCAGTTAAAAATAAAATGTGGATTCATCTGTGCCCGCAGGGCAGCAATTTCAGTCTGTGCAATGCGCTGTTGATATTCGGCTTCACGTTGTTTATTAAGTGCTTCTTCTGCAGCCAAACGACTTTTAAGGGTTTGTTGAGCAATCCGGTATCTATATAAGAGATAAAGAATGCCAAAAATAAAGACAGCTATTAAGCCTCGAAACCACCATGTTTGCCAATAAGGGGGAGTGATAGTGATTTTTAAAGAACGGATATCTGACCAGATGCCTTCTGAATTGGCTCCTTTAATATAAAGCGTATATTCTCCCGGAGGAACATTGGTAAAGGTGGCTGACGGATTATTACCACAGGTAATCCAGTTTTTATTAAAGTTATCCAGACGATACATATACTGATTTTTCTGATGCTGAATATAGGATAGCACCGAGAAACCTACGGTAAAGAAATTCTGGTTATAGCGAAGTGTAATTTCGGGAATAGTGTTAATATTCTGAGAAAGTGCTAACTCCTGATCAAATACTTTGATAAAGCTGAAGATTGGCTTCGGTTTGGATGCATTGTCACGAATTTCTTGTGGATAAAACCGAAATCTATCAAAAAAAAGCTCGTCATTATTACCTTTAATAAGCATTCCGTAGTCATATATTTTCAGGTCATATTCAGCTCCGAATTGCTTAAAAGTGCCTGTATCAGGTGAGTACCTGACAAGCCCATTATCACTTTTTATCCAGAGTATTCCATCATGGGCTAATTGCAGATTGAAAACAAAATCAACATTACTTAGAGGTATTTGCTGCCACTGATTAGTATTCATGGTGTATTTCCACAAACCATGTTTCGTAGCAGCAATCCATATTACTCCTCTTCTGGTGTCTTCTATCATTTTATTAATGGGAATATTACTTTCTGTCGCCTTCCTATTAATGGCATTCTTAATGCTTAATTGCTCAGTTTTAGGATTAAACCACCGAATCAGGTTGTCATCCCAACTCCCTAACCAGATAGTTCCCCGGCTATCTGCCATAACAGACCGGAGCCTTTGCTTATTTATTAAATTTTCAATAGATTTTATATGCCTGTATTGTTTAATGCGGCTATCATATTTAATCAATGACCCTTCGGTAGTTAATGTAGTTTGTGTAACAGGAATCCATATATTACCTTCTTTATCCTGGGTCAGAGACATGACATTATAAAGTTGGTCAGTTCTTAATTTCGAATCCTGGATAGGTGCCTGTACATTTATCATTTGTTTACGGCGTAAATCCCATTGCCTGATACTACCCCCTTCTACTTTTCCGACAAACCATATTACCTGATTAATGGTATCTGGCATAGCCATATGAAAATACTGCTCTGGTGTTTCCCCGTAAGGCTGTCTGAATAATTCGGAGACTTTTCCGCTTTGCTCATCATAAGCAGCTAAAACGAATCCTCTGGGGTTTTGGTAAGTGAAAAATAGCTGTGTTTTATACTGGCAAAATACACGGAGCCTTTCTTTCTTCATTGCTTGAGGGAAAGTTCTGAATACCTGATTTTCAGGGCTTAAATAAAAGACTTCGGCATCGCCAATAGCATTGTGCTTTCCAATCCAGATGGTATTTCTATCACCAGAGAAAATAGAATTTGAATTAGTAGGAGGTGAAAATTGATTGTCCGGAATATGAGGATACTCATGCAATGTTTCTCTGAATTTATCAAAAACTTTAATCCCATTATTGCTATATAGTATAAATTTGTTTTGCTGAAATGTACGAATATAGAATACCTGATTGGCTACCAACTCCGAAAAATGATACTGTTTCCAGCGAAGTGTTTGAATGTCAAACCGTAGTAACCCTAAGTAATACCATCCTCCTACCCAGATATAACGATTATCTATATAGACATTACTAATTGACATTTCCTGAGGAGCATTAGGATTCTTATTCTTAATTTCTGGGTTATAAGCTCCGTATAAAGGATACCATACAGCTATGTTTGAGTGCGGGTCATAATAACCGAAAGCAGAACGCCCATGATCGGTATCTGAGCCATAGCTTATTTGTCCCCATACCCGTCCTTTAGTATCTACAGTCAAAGGTTTACAGAGAATCAGCAGGGAGTCTGGTTCATACTTTTGCGTATAACCATTAAGTAGGTGTGATAACTGAATATGTCTGAATTTCTTTTTTTGAATGTCGAACTCAAAAAAAGGAGACCTTACATTATCAGAATTAGACGGGAATAGTATATATAACTTGCTGACAGAGTCTGACGCAGCACCCCAATAAACGTAATTTTTGACCAATGGGGTGGGATAAGAAGCAAAGGTTTCGGTGGTGGTATCAAAAATAGCCACTCCACTGTCTGTCAAAGACCATACCGTTTTATTAATCATCTGAATGCCGTAAAACCGGGTACTATCATAGGTTTTGGCATAATGCCCATCATATCTAATTAGCGATTGATTATCGGCCACAAACCATAAGTAGCCCTGGTGGTCTTGCAGCCGCATCTCTTTTGAGTAAGCTTTTTTTATAACTTCATTTTCAATCACAAAGGAGTCAAAGCGTAGGTAGGGTTCGTGAATAAAGGTATTAGAAGCAGGTATAAATATAGTCTCTACCTGCTGCGCTTTAGCTTGCAGACCTATCCATAAAAGAAAATACATGCCAATCAGACATCGCATAAAATGTAGGAGACAGCGATTACATTAATTCCTTTCCAAGATAACAGAAATCAGCACTTCTTCAAAATACTTAAGCCTTATTGGCAGTATCCGTCGGTTGAATGGTAGATATTTTGAGCAAACTGCATTCACGTCTCAGTTTTGTCTGCAATTACAAGTCTGCTACTCACTCAAAAAAGTAGCCATTCAACCGATAAAACCTGCTACTCGGCTGTGTGGGATGGAAAAAGCTTTTTAACGTAGGTATTTTAGATGATAGTTAGCAATAAATAAAATAAGAAAGTATAGAGCTAAAGATTTGTACTATCATTAAAATTCATGAAACAAAATGAAATACACTTTCCTTATTGCCTGGTGTTGCTTATTTAATACGCTTGTTACTAAAGCGCAATCTTCTATTTTGTTGGAGCCTTCAAAGGACAATGGCATTTTCTCAAAGCGGGATAGTGCATTGAATTTACAAAGTAATTTACCTATTATATTACCTGCTTCCGGCGCAGGTACTCGTCTGATGTGGATACCTTCTTTAAGTGCATTTCGAGTAGGAACTGTTACAGGTATTTACAGCGCAGATAATTGGAATGCAGATAGTATAGGTAGGTTTTCTATTGCCGGAGGGCTTAATACCAAGGCAACCGGGTATTGTTCAATAGCATTAGGAAGTAGTGCATCGGCAACAGGTAATAACTCCGTTGCCTTAGGAGTTTCAAGCGCTCTTGGTTTAGATGCTATTGCAATGGCGGGAGCGACAGCATTTGGTTCAAATTCAGTAGCAGCCGGTATGTTCTCAGAAGCACAGGGCACGTTTTCAGTTGCGCTTGGGAGGGGAAACATAAGTCTTGGAGCATCGTCTGTTGCATTAGGCTCTTATGCAAAAGCAAACGGTGATTATTCGATAGCGGCAGGTTCTGGCAGCCATAGTTTTGGAGAATCATCCATCACATTAGGACAAGGATTAACGGCCTATAAATATGGGGGTATTAGTATGGGAACATTTAATAACCCTGGTAATACAACAGTTACCAATTATAGTGATTATTCTTATAGCGACAGAATTTTCCAGTTAGGCAATGGTGTTTTTGATTCTTTAGAAAATGCTATTATTTATAGCAATGCCCTCACGGTCATTCGCAACGGCAATGTAGGTATTGGTAATACAGTTGCTGCACTGGCTCCTGGTGAGCGCTTGGTTATTGATGGTAATGTCAGTGTCGTAGATGCTGCTAAAGGTATTAGGCTTTCGGCAAATTTTAGCCCCCTACTTACCAAAACTTCCGACGTATTTACCTCAGGTGCTTATCAGAATCTTGGACGTTGGGGGCTTTTTAAAGATACCGATAATTTTACTTTCGGTATCCCGGCTATTACTAATAAAACCTTTCGCTTTGTCAGCTATAATGATAACAGCACTATTTCTAAAACGGTATTGGATATTAATCAAAATGGCAATGTATCGGTTGAAGGTTTTTCCAAACTGGGAAGCAGTGCTCCGGCGATTAAAGTACTCAAACTAACAGGTACAACGGCAGCGACGCAGGGAACTTATACCTCAATAGCTCATGGACTTAGCTTGTCCAAAATTCTGAGTGTAGAGGTTTTTGTATCGGTTTCGGCCACAGTGAAGCATGGGCGAGGATGGACTGCTTACGGTGGGCATCAGTTTGATTTTTATATAGATAGTACTGTGATTCAAATTCTGAATATTGCAGGCAACAGCAGCAGCATTCTGAGCAAGCCTTATACGGTGCTTATTACTTATGAACAGTAAGGTAAAGATTAGGACTGAAAAATAACAGATTCCATTGGTTTCATAAAGCAATACTTTATACAAATCTTTATTCTTATACATATACCCATGAAAAATTTTTTATTCTTTATTTGCTTGCTGTTGATACAGATGAATGCTGCAGGGCAGTATAAAAACTATCAGTATGAATCTTATCATAAATTAGGTGTGCTACCAAGAGATATTCAAGCCTATACTGACTATGGAACTCCTCAGGAATACTATATTGATGCCAACGCCAACATCATCCGTACTACCGTAGTGGTTCGCCCTACTGATGTGAAGCCCTCTGGTAACGATTCACTATTTGTTTACCCCTATGAGCCTAGTCCACCAATATATAGTCAATATGCTTATAATGTAGATTTTTTAGTTACGAAAACCGACTCGTTAGGCAATTTGCTCTGGAGCCGCAAAATGGGTGGGGCTACGCTTGATTTTCTGGACAAGACTGCCGTTGACAAGGATGGTTTTATATATCTTACGGGACGCTCGCAAAATGGTATTATGCAGCCGGACGGCAGTACAGTACCCCAGGATGGTTTAGGTTTTGCCCAATGGATAGTGAAACTTTCGCCTAATGGTGATATTGTATTTGCCAAAAACATTATGAATCTGGTTGAAAAGAAGACAGTTGTTATGGCTGGGATTTTACCTGATAAATTCGGAAATTTTTATCTGTACGGCAAGTATGATATGGATTTCGACCCTTCACCCCTGGATTCAGGACCTAATTCCGAAAAAGCAAGTATATTTTTAGTAAAATATGATAAAAACGGGAATTTTCTATGGGTACGAAAAATCATCGGCAATTTATCAAATGGTCAATTTCTTCCTATGGATATAGCCTATGACCCAATTAGTGATAAAGTGGTAATAAGTGGTACATTTACTGGATTATTGGATTTTCATCCGGAGGATGACGCTTTTGATGTTTCAAGCTATTTAACAGACTGCGTAGCCGAACCTACAGATCCGACTTGCCAGACAAACATTCCTTTTTTTGCTAAATACAAATCCAACGGTGATTTTGAATGGGCAAAAGTATTAAAATCAGAAGGTCCAAGTTCTTTAACTGGAACCTCCGGTTTGTTTCGTGTAAAAATTGATAATAGCGGTGGCATTGCTTTACATGGCCAGATTTCAAATCAACGTTTAGATTTCGATCCTTCGGCTTCTACCTTTTTTGTAGAAGAATTTGTCGGTGCATACGGAATCTTCATAAGCAAATATGATTCGCTTGGGAATTTTAAATTTGTGTTGCCTTTTGTTAATAAAAGCTCTGAGCCTTTTAATTTTTATTTCGATGCCTATAACAATATTCACGTCAATACCTGGATAGATTTGTCAGGCACCTATGATTTTGACCTCCGGACTACACACCAGTTTATTATCAATGCTGAAAATGCCATAGACCCTCTTGTAGTAGTGTATAATGGGCAAACAGGCTTAGTACATGATTATCTGCGTCCGGCCAGACAAAAAACATTTACAGGAAGCTATGCCGCTGCTATAGAGCTTCGCGAAATGCGCTTTACGCAAAGCAATCAGCTACGCATTCTTACCAGCATTCAGGTATATGAACCCCGTGATGCCATAGATCTAAATCCCTCGCCTTTGGCTGATATTGATTTTATGCCTGATTGTAAAAGGGTATATGTAGAGTCAGCCGGGGTTATATGGTTTTGCGATATATTGCAAACATTCCGTTTTAAAATACAGAAACCTGCTGTTAAGGTGAATGCCTGTTCTGCCGGAAGTCTTACGTTGGGTATGGATGGATGTAGGGGTGGCACACCTGTCTGGTCTAACGGAGCTACCACCACTACTATCAGTGTCCCTCCATCTACTACTGCGGCCTATACGGTTCGTTGTAGCCTGAATGGTTTATTGAGTGAAGCATCTGCGCCATTTAATACTCCTTTGTCGGCCAATACCGCTCCGCTTATTTCAACACCACAAACCTCTATATGTGCAGGAACCAAAATTGAGCTATCGGCTACTAATTGCAGTGGTGCGGTTCAATGGTTCATTAACACTACTCAAATCGGTACGGATGATAATATCATTGTAAATCCTTCTACGGAAACTACCTATCGGGCTCGTTGTAACCGTTGTGGCAGTAATAGTGCCTATTCAGCCAATCTCACGATTCAGATGAAAACTGCCGAAGTACCTGTTATTGGAGTTACAAAAAGCAGTATTTGTCCCGGCGAAAGTAGTACATTGAGTGTGAATAATTGTAGTGGCTTAGTTACATGGAATTATGAGGAGAATGGACAAGTTCTTTATTATACAGGTAATTCTTTATTGGTTACACCTGCCAATACCACTAATTATACAGCTACTTGTAAAGTCTGTTCCTTAATTCAACAATCATCTTTCAATCTTGTTGTAAATACATCCGGCGCTTTGCCTGAAGCATCAAATACAGGCCCATACTTTGAGGGTAATACGATAGAGCTGATGGCCGATGGCCTTGGTGGCAATACCTATACATGGACAGGCCCGAATGGTTTTACAGCTACAGGACAAACCATCAACCGTACCAATGCCACCGCTGCTATGGGAGGTATTTATACAGTAACGATGAATGATGGTGTGAACTGCCCTGCCGCAAATACCACAGAAGTAATCATTTTTAATTCAGGCGGAGTGCCAACTCCAACATTATCTCCCTCTGCTACCACTGTCTGTGCAGGGCAATCGGTTACTATTACAGCGTCAGGCTGTACGGGGGGCTCAACCATATGGTCAACAGGTATTACGGCCAATAGTATTACAGTGAGTCCTACACAAACCTCCAATTACAGTGCGCATTGTGTAGTAGGGAGTACATCAGGTGCAGAATCAGACATCGTGACGATTACGGTGAACCCATTGCCAGCTACGCCAATGGCTACTTCATCCTATACCAATAGCCTTACACTTTGTCCCACACAACACCTTTACCTGAGTGTATATGGTTGTGCCAACATGACAACCGTATGGTCAACAGGGCAAACAGGTGCATCCGTTACGGTTTCGAATCCTGTATCAGGTCAGGCTTACACGGTACGTTGTTTTAATAGTACTTGTTATAGTTCAGTCTCCAACAACGTTATACCTACTGTATTAAGTAATCCGGCAGCTCCTGTTGTTACGGTTAGTCGTAGTACTATTAATTTAGGGGAGTCTGTTACTTTAACAGCAACGGGTTGTGCTAATCAGGTGCTTTGGTCTAATAATATGAATGGTAGCGTTATACAGTTATCTCCCGAAACCACCACCACTTACACAGCCCGATGCGTAGCTCCGGCAGGTTGTAACAGTAATCTGTCAAATAGTGTTACTGTCACCGTTAGTTACATATCCAATACCCGATATGAATCGCTCTTCCGCTTGGCAGAAGCTAAACAATTTGCCGGCAATAACATTAACGGATCAGCATTCTTAAGGGTAGAAGCCTCAACCCGTGATAATGCCAATAATCTGTATATAACGGGTGCTTTTAATGGTACGTATGACTTGGACCCCTCAGCAGCAATATTTAACATTCAGACCGATCCTTACAGCATATCAACCGGATTCGTCGCCAAATACAGTGCCAATGGTGCTTTTGTATGGGGCAAAAAATTTTCCTGTGAAGCCTATAACACTGGAGCAATCGAAATTGCCCTTGATAATAGTGGTAATATCTATACATCAGGCTCAACCGCAAGTTCTACCAATTCCACGGGCACAGGTCGTTTTTATATAAATAAATTCAACCCGGCAGGCACCGAAATATGGACAAAGATATGCAATACAACCAATCCAAATTTTAATTCTTATCTGAACTCGTTAACTACCGACAATGCAGGAAATGTATATGCTATGGGGACCTTCACCGGAGATATTGATTTTGACCCATCAGCCAATACATTCATGATGTCGGTAGAACATTATGCTATTGCCTTACTCAAACTCAATAGCAATGGAGATTTTGCATGGGCAAAAACTTTGATAAGTGATTTCAATGCCCATGCCGGAACTATTCGTATGAATGCTGCCAACGAGTTGGTAATAGTAAATACCTATGGTGGAGCTATGGACGTTGATCCATCAGCCAATACGGTTCGTCTGCCACCGGGTGAAGGGATATTTTTAGGTAGATATACCACCGATGGTAACTATATATTTGCCAGAAGCATTGCACGCACCGCCCCAATGAGTGGTCCTGTAAGATTAGAAATTGATACCAACGGCAATTATATTGTAGCCGGATATTATCAGGGCATTCCACTCTTTGGGCCTTATAATCAATACCAGTTAGAACTACCTGAAAAGCCTATCAGTTCAGGTGCAGGAAATGCTACTGCTTTTATCGCTAAATATAAACCTGATACAGATGTGCTATGGATAAAGCCCCTACCTTCAACCGGACTTTTTAACAGAGGTTTAGATATTAGTCTGGGTTCATGTAATCAGATATATGTAGGAGGCCTTATCAATAGCTCCATCGATTTTGACAATACAGGTTTCTCCATGCCAGGCAATGTGATTGACAACGATGTGTATTTAGCCGCACTAAACCCCAATGGACAAATTACCGATGCCATGGTGCTGAGCGAAGCAAGTTCAGGAGACGACAGTGAAAAAATACTGACAATTACAGCTATGCCAAATGGTAAAATCTGGACAGCAGGTAGTTTCTTTCATACGATTGATTTTGACCCAACAGCCGGAACTACTAACTTAACCACAAGCACTGAAGCCCGTGACGGTTTTATTGCCTCTTATACCTTAAATCTGCAGGCACCTGTTATTTCGGCTTCAATTACTACGATTACTACCGGACAAAGCAGTATACTAAAAGCGGTCGGTTGCGGGAGTGGAGTAATTACCTGGTCAAATGGTTTCACGGGTCAACAAATCTCGGTAAGTCCTTCATCTACTACCACCTATCGGGCCATTTGTACGCTTTGCGGAGTGGTATCCGGCAACTCTAATAGTATTACCATTAATGCTCCTTGTCAGACTTTACTTACTCCTACGGGTACAATCACATCCGACCAAAAAGCATCCAATACAGTTATCACTGTCAACGGGAGTGCAAATCAGATTTCAATAGGTAGTACGGTTATTTATCAGGGCGGGCAATATGTACAATTGAATCCTGGTTTTCAAACGAATAGTGGAGCTGTTTTTACGGCAAGAATTTTGGCTAATTGCCAGTAGAAGAAGGGTTAATAGGAACATCAATATAAAGTGTTTTCAGACTGAAAATCCTTGTGTCGGCGGTTTGATTCCTTTTCTACTATTTACAAGCGCAAGTATCTGATAACCGGATACTTGCGCTTGTTTGTTGAAGGGAACTGAAAAGCCAAAAGTAATCTATCCTAATAATCCATTAAAGGCAATGGTAGATATTGTTTGAAAATCGTAAGTTTTAGTTTGATTTTCGTTAATAGACATTACGATAATCAATTAATTTTGTGCTTTCATTTATCAGACCGTTGCAGAATATGGGGAATATAGAAACATTAGAAGAACTTTATAAAAGAAAGTTTGATTGGTTACCTGATAATCTTCGTAACGAAATCGGGCATTTTAATATATTCAGACTGGAGCCTTTTACAGGCGAAAAAGCCAAGCCTATTCCTTATAAAAGAAGAGATTATTACAAAATAATGCTGGTTATCGGAAACAGTAAGGTACATTATGCCGATAAAATTTTTGAGGTAAAAAAACAGGCTTTGTCTTTTTCTAATCCCCAGATACCCTATAAATGGGAACATTTGGATAATATACGTGAAGGAGTTTACTGTATTTTTAATCAGCACTTTTTCAATCAATTCGGCAATCTGAGTCAGTATGAGGTTTTTCAACCCAATGGCAATCATATCTTTGAACTGACTGATGAGCAGGTAAATAAGTTGACTACTATTTACGAACGTATGTTTGAGGAAATCAACTCTGATTATATTCATAAATATGATGCCTTGCGGAATCTGGTATTTGAATTACTACATTTTGCTACAAAAATGCAACCCTCATCTACTTTCGATAAGCATCCGATTAATGCTTCGCAACGGATTTCGACTTTATTTCTTGAACTATTGGAAAGGCAGTTTCCTATTGAGGAGGCACACTCGAAAGTAAACTTTCGTTCTGCCTCTGACTTTGCCAGCCAGCTTAATGTACATGTAAACCACTTGAACAGGTCGGTAAAAGAAGCCACCGACAAAACAACTTCACAGATTATTGCAGAGCGTGTTTTGCAGGAAGCCAAAATCCTGCTTAAACATAGTAAGTGGAATATATCTGAAATTTCTTACGCCTTAGGTTTTACAGAGGTTACTCATTTTAATAATTTCTTTAAGAAACATTTGCAACAAAGCCCGTCTCAATTCAGGAATGTTTGATTTTCGTAAGTAATCCTTTGAATTTCGTTATTTTGAGTGATAATGAACTGCTAATTTTGTTCTATCATTATAAAGCATCAAATTATTAATAGTCATGAACAAGCGTAAATTAGGGAATACTGGTCTGGAAGTTTCTGCCATAGGATTAGGTTGTATGGGTATGAGTTTTGGGTATGGTCCGGCAGGTGATAAGAATGAAATGATTAAAGTTATGCGTACTGCCGTAGAACAAGGCATAACCTTTTTCGATACGGCTGAAATATATGGCCCATTTACGAATGAAATCTTAGTTGGAGAAGCATTAGAACCATTCAAAGGAGAAGTAGTTATTGCTACCAAGTTCGGATTTAATATTGACCGCTCTCAAAATAAAAGCGTTGGTTTAAATAGCCACCCTGCTAATATCAGACGAGTAGCTGAAGAATCGCTGAAACGATTAAGAGTTGAGGTTATCGACCTTTTCTATCAACACCGTGTTGACCCGAACATACCTATTGAAGAAGTAGCCGGAACGGTAAAAGACCTAATCAAAGAGGGAAAAGTAAAACATTTCGGGCTTTCAGAAGCCGGAGCTAATACTATTCGTAAAGCACATGCTGTACAGCCAGTTACGGCTTTGCAAAGCGAATACTCTTTGTGGACACGCCAGCATGAAGCAGAAATTATTCCAACCATTGAAGAACTGGGCATTGGTTTAGTAGCTTATAGCCCTTTGGGAAAAGGATTTCTGGCAGGTAAAATCGATGAAAACACGCAGTTTGCCGAAGGCGACATTCGTAATATTTTACCCAGATATACCGAAGAAGCCCGTATGGCCAACAAGGCCTTATTAGATTTATTAATTCAGTTTGCAGAACGAAGAAATGCTACCCCTGCGCAGATTGCCCTGGCATGGGTTCTGGCACAAAAGCCCTGGATTGTACCAATTCCGGGAACTACTAAAATACATCGTTTAACAGAGAATAATGGGGCAGCAAACATTCAGTTGACACCGGAAGAATTGCAGGAAATCGAAAACGTATCGGCTCATATCAAAGTAATGGGTACCCGCTATCCGGAAACTATGGAGAAATCTACTGGATTATGATAAACTGTTTGAGTTAAACTTTATAAATTAAAATGAGTAGTGCGCCCCTGCGCCTATTTTTTGCAAATACAAGTCGAACCGCCGACATGGTAGCAAAACCGGAGTTTAGTAGCCGTAGTGGAACTGAGCTAAATGAGAGGACGCCGCTCGGGATTTTGATGGTGCAGGATTTGTGAAAAAAAATTATTTTGAACAGAATAAGATTAACTCATAAAGTTTCTAACTATACACTCAGTTCATTCGATACTCATTTGGCGTTAATCCTACTTTTTGTTTAAACAATCGGCTGAAATGTTGTGGATATTTGAACCCCAATTCATTGGCAATTTCATTGACAGTTTTATTGCTTTCAAACACTTTATTTTTAGCTACTTCAATCGTTTTATTCAGTATAAAATCCTTGGCGCTTTGACCTGTTTCTTTTCTTATTAAATCACCGAAATAATTGGCCGATAAATGCAATTCATCAGCAAAATAGGCTACTGATGGCAAGCCTATTGTCTGAGGTTTATGAGATAAAAAATAACCGTTGATTAATTCTTCAAACTTTTCTAAAATACCTTTACTCGCATTATCTCTTGTAATAAACTGGCGGTCGTAGAAGCGTTCACAGTAATTCAAAAGTAGTTCGATATTTGAAGCAATGAGCTTCTTGCTATGTTTGTCGATAGGCTGTTTTAATTCAGATTCTATTTTTGAGAAACATGCTAAAACCATTTGTTTTTCGTCGTCAGATAAATGTAATGCTTCGTTGGTATGATAACTGAAAAACTTGTAATCCTGCATATTTTTACCAAGAGCTGTACCTCTCAGAAAATCCGGATGAAAAAACAATCCATCGCCTGATGGCTGATATGCACCTGTATTTTTTATTTCTGCAATCTGACCCGGAGCGAAAAATAGTAATGTGCCTGCCTGATAATCATAATAATTACGTCCATATCGCATGTCGCCACATTTTACATCTTTCAGAATGAGGCTGTATAAACCATAATGAAACTTGATAGACTCAGCATCTCCCCAATCTCTTGGATTGGCTTTTGAAAAATCAATTACGCTCACCAAAGGGTGCAGTGTTTTTTGATTATTAAAGGCATTCCACTCGTTTATATCGTTAATGTTTAAAGTATTTTCCATCCTGATTATGATTTGGGTATAAATTTAGCACTATATCAAACTTATTTTGTGCCTATCAGTAAAAATGGTAGTAAAAACAGTAATTTGTATACTATTGGTAAAAGAAGATTCTAAGAACTTTGTATTTGTAATTCTTTGCAAAGAACCCTTAAAAATAAACAATATTAAAAATGAAAAACAAAATCATAGGATTAGTAATATTCTTCTTCAATATTTCATGGTCGTTTGCGCAATCTTCTGAAGAACAAAAAATTATGCAGCTATCTAAAGATAAGTGGCAGTGGATGGCAGATAAAGATGTGGTTAAGCTCGAAAAACTTTTCGATACTAAGGCAAAATTTGTTCATATGAGCGGAACATGGAAAAAGGATGAGGAACTGGAAATAATTAAAACAGGAAGTATCTGGTATAAGAAAGCTAATGTTCATGATTCAGCTATTGAACTTTTTGGAGAAACGGCCATTGTCTGGAATCGAATAACACTTGAAGCTATAGTTAGGGAGACAGAGGCCAAAACAGAGTTTACGGTAACTGAAGTTTACCAGAAACAAGGGAAAGATTGGAAACTATTGGCCTTAACATTCAGTAGTGTAAGAGACACGCATCAGATTAAAAAATAGACCGGATACCATATAAATTAAATAATAATTATATGAAAAAATCAATTTTAGGAATACTTATACTCATTTTGATTGCCGATATATCTTTTGCACAAAACTCAGCAGCAGAACAGGAAATCATTACTCTTTCAAAAAACAAATGGCAATGGATGTCCGATAAAAATGTAGAGGCTTTGACAAAACTATTTGATGAAAAATCGGTCTTTGTGCACATGGGAGGTTCATGGGGGAAAGACCGTGAAATAGATATTATCAAAAGCGGCGGTATTCACTACAAAAAAGCTGATATACACGAGGTTTCTGTTAAAATTATTGATAATACAGCTATTTTATTGAATCGAATTACATTATTAGCTGTTATCGGCAGCAATGAGGTAACCAATCCATTTATAGTAACAGAAGTGTATATTAAAAAGGACGGTGCCTGGAAAATGGGTTCACTTTCTTTTACCAGACTGATGACTCCTTGATTTGTTTGATTTTCGTAAGCATCCGTTTGAAAAATGTAAGTTTTATTAGAGAATATTGAATTATTTTTACATGGCATTACTCAAATTTTAATACTGACATTTATGGCTAAATATAATTTAAAAATCAATGGTAAAAGCCGACAGGTAGATGCTGACCCAAATACACCGATATTATGGGTTTTAAGAGACCATTTGCAGATGCCCGGCACTAAGTACGGTTGTGGCATGGGCTTGTGTGGTGCTTGTACCGTACACCTGAACGGCACGGCAGTTCGTTCGTGCCAGCTACCTGTTTCGTCTATCGGCAAACAAGAAATTACCACAATTGAAGGTCTATCAGAAAAAGCTACGCATCCGGTTCAGAAAGCCTGGCTTGAACATGATGTGGCACAATGTGGCTATTGCCAGGCAGGGCAGATTATGTCAGCAGCAGCCTTGCTGCGTGAAAAACCTAATCCGACAGAAGAAGAAATTGAACTGGGTATGAGTGGCAATATCTGTCGTTGTGGTACCTATCTTCGTATAAAAGAGGCCATAAAGACGGCTGCAAAGAAATAATTTTTTCTGTAATCAGTAAATAATCGAACAAATGGAAAAAACGCAATCAACCTATAGCAGACGCTCTTTTTTAAAATCTTCAGCATTGGCCGGAGGTGGCTTCATGTTAAGTTTTACCTGGTTGTCAGGATTCAAACCTGCAGACAAACTAAAAGAGTTAAATCTGCCCGAACAATTGAACCAACTTACAGGGTACATTCAGATTACGGCTGATAATGTAATAAAAATTATGTGTCCGAATCCGGAGTTTGGGCAGAATGTCATGACTTCATTGCCAATGATGATAGCCGAAGAACTGGATGCAGACTGGAAAAATGTAGTGGTAGAAATGGCCCCACACGATAATATGAAATTTGGCTCGCAATTTACCGGAGGTAGCCAGTCGGTCAGGTCATATTGGAAACCTTTGCGTAATGCAGGGGCATCTGCCCGTCAGATGCTTGTTGAAGCTGCCGCAGCAACCTGGGGAGTATCGGTGGGTGAAATAACTACAAAAGCCGGAGTTTTATATCACAAAAGTGGAAAATCTGCCAGATATGGCGAAATGGCGGCTAAAGCCTCTACACTATCGGTGCCGAAAGAGGTAAAATTGAAATCACCCAAAGATTTTTCAATTGTCAGAAATTCAAAGAAAAATGTTGAAGGGATAAAGATAGTTACCGGTAAGCCACTTTTCGGTATTGATTACCACCATGAAGGAATGCTGATTGCTATGGCTCAACATCCTCCGGCATTTGGTATGAAATTAAAGTCTTTTGATGCCTCAGAGGTACAGAAAATGCCCGGAATCAAGCATGTTTTCTCAATTCAGGTATTTCCGGAAGGATTTGAAAAACAGATGTTTGATACACGGACTTTCAACGAATTAGTAATCGTAGTAGGCAATTCGACCTGGGAAGTAATGAATGCCCGCAAAAAGCTGAAAGTAGAATGGGAAGTAACCACAGATACCAAAGAAATGGTAAATATGCGTGGAAACAAAAATGAGCAACTGGTACCGGGTGGTCTTGAAAGTACAAGCAGCCATTTGGAGAAAATGCAGGTAAGGGCCAAACAACCGGCAACAGTTCTGAGAAAAGACGGCGACCCTGAAACCATGTTTAAGAATGCTGCCTATGTGGTAGAACGTACTTATAATGCTCCGTTTCTGGCACACAATTGTATGGAGCCTATGAACTTTTTTGCGCATGTTACAGACGAAAAAGCAGTACTGGCAGGCCCTTTGCAAGCCCCTGCCTTGATAGAGCCTACTTTAACAAAAAGATTAAATCTTCCGGCCGATAAGATTGAAATTCAGATGACACGCATGGGGGGCGGCTTTGGGCGCAGAGCCTATGGGCACTATCTGGTTGAAGCAGCCTTGATTTCAAAACAGGTAAAAGCTCCTGTGAAAATGATTTATACCCGTGAAGATGATATGACCTATGGTATATATCGGCCGATGTACACGGCTACTTACCGTGCCGCATTAGATGCCAACAAAAATCTGATTGCTTTTCATGTGAAAGGAGGAGGAATACCAGAACATCCGATTGCTGCCAATCGTTTTCCGGCAGGAGCAGTAGAACATTATCTGGCTGAAGGTTGGGAAATCCCTTCCAATATTACCATTGGGGCATTCAGAGCTCCCCGTTCAAACTTTAATGCAGCAGCCGAGCAATCGTTTTTAGATGAGTTGGCTGAAGCTATGGGGAAAGACCCGATTGAGTTTCGTTTAGAACTGTTGAAACGCGCCAAAGAAAACCCTGTAGGGAAAAACAACGATTATGACCCTGACCGTTATGCCGGAGTATTGAAACTGGCAAGAGACAAATCTGGTTGGGGTAAACCTGAAAATGGGAAGTATAGCCGGGGTATTGCTGCTTATTTCTGCCATAATTCATACGCTGCTCATGTAGTAGATATTATAAGAAAAGATGATGAACCTTATGTAGAGCAGGTAACAAGCGCCATTGATTGTGGAATTGTTGTCAATCCTGATGCTGCCTCTAACATGGTACAGGGGGCTGTGGTAGATGGCATAGGTAATGCCTTTTATGGAGGACTTACGCATAAAAATGGATTAGCCGAGCAAAATAATTTTCATACGTATCGAATCATCAGGCATCATGAGGCACCTAAAAGAATAGATGTCCATTTTGTTCAGAACGATATTGACCCGACAGGCTTGGGTGAACCGCCATTTCCACCTGTTTTTGGCGCCGTTGCCAATGCCCTTTATAAAAATACAGGCAAGAGACATTATAATATGCCCTTTAAGTCAGAACTACTCAAATCCTGATTAGTTGAACAGAGAGTTTTGCAAAACAGGAGTCATCCTGAAATTTGGGATGACTCTTGTTTTATATGAGATAAAGCTCATTTCTAGGTTTCTGCAAATGGCTATTTTATGAGATATACATTTACCGAAGTTAACAAGCCCGAGGGCAATAAAGGTGATTCTTTTCTGTAAAAAGGCATAGTAGTAAAGGTTGTTTTCTTGGCATCTGGCTGTGCATCGCCAATTAACCTATTCACCCAAAGATTGGTAACCTTTATCTGAATATTATTTTCGCCTGTTTTTACGGCTTCCGACATATCTAATCTGAAAGGCGTTTTCCAGGCAGTGCCTATATTCTTACCATTCACAATTACTTCAGCTATATTCTTTACCTCACCCAAATCGATGATATATTTCCCTGCTTTATCAACAGCAGGCACATTAAATGTATTTTCGTAAGTAGCAGTACCTGAAAAATATTTAATGTCAGCATCAGCGTTTTCAGACCACGAATTAAGTTTTTCAAGCGCAACAGTTTTATTATCAAAATTTACTTTCCATGTACCTGTGATGGGTGTAATCAATTTTTCATTGGTTACTGCTTTGGTATAACCCTGAGTGGTGGTAGCACCTTTGAAAACAATGAAATAGGCATCCCACGATTCAAACTTCAATGGAATAATGGTTCGGCCATTAGCTATTTTATAAGAAACCTTCTCTGTTTTTCCCGTTTGCGGATTCCACAATTCCGGCACCTTTCCTTTGACTCTGAAACTTATCTCGGCATCGGTTGGCTCTGCTCCACGGTTATTTAACCAATAAATATCCTGGTCGGCACTCTGACGGTGGCGGAAAAGTATTTTACTCCTGGCACCGTTGATAATCACATCAGGTTTCAAATTGGTTTTATCAAAGCTTGTTACGTTGTTTTTCGACCAGATTTCATCAGCCAATTTCCTGAACTCAGCTTCATTATCAGTTAAAGTCGGTGATTTTTCCGGTTTTGCACCTATGACTTTTACTCCGGCATCTGCTAAAATTTTGATTTTTTTCAGTACTGATAAGGTCATAGACTTTGTAGATTCATCTAACATCAATACCTGATAAGTATTCCCACTGGTAGCAATTAATTGGCCATTCTTTGTCTGAATGACATTCTGCAAAGCCGAAGCATTCACAAAATCATATTCAAATCCTGCCGGAATATCAGGCAGTTTTTCTCTGGCAATCCAGGTAATATTGGTATTTTCTCCGTAGAGATACAGAATATCAGCCACGTTTTTACCTTGTTGAAGCAGATAGCAGCTTCGACCGAGATAATCCATCCAGGCTTTGGCTCCTGCGCCTGACCATGTTTCCTGACGGGTGAAATACTGTCCGAATGGCCCAAGTGAAAAGCCTGGTTTTTTGTCATCTAAGGGCTGATGTACAGAAGTATGAATCACAAAACGATTTAATCCTGATGCCATTTCAAGGTCAGCCGTACGTTTCAATTTTTCGGGATGCCATGAAAAAGCATTCTGTATAGAAGTCATTGATTCTGCCGCCACAAAGGGTTTGCCATAAATATTAGCTACAGAGGCAGATTCACGAATATCGGCTTCACTTCTTGGTTCTTCATTAGCTCCGCCTGCCAAGCTACCGGGTGTCCACATAGCTGCCATCGGAATTTCTGCGTTCCGTTTTACATCCATCCCATCAGCCAGATAAATACGTCTGCTTTCGTGCGACTCTGTATAACGTTTCATTCCCCGTTTATGGAGTTCATCGCCTATCACATCATAATGATATTCTGCTATCATTTCACCAATAGTTTTACGGAAATCCCATAAGAATTTTTCAGTATCTCCAACGCTTTTCACGACTCTACCCGTTAAGGCAGGAATCCATCTGGTTAAGTCATATCCCCGTCTTTTTCTAAATTCTTCCGGCAGATTTTTTGTCCAGTTCATGTGTCCGGCCTCATAGCTATCCAGCACCATGTATTGCAGGCCTTTTGCCCCCATCATACCACCTGTGGCATCTTTATACATATCCAGATAGGTGTTGATGTATCTTTTTACGGCGTCTTTGTCTAACTTATCCACCTCTAACCCTGTTGCTTCCGGTGAAGCAGGGTGGTTTTGTCGGCCTGTGAGCGAATACCCTAAACGGACAATCATCCAGTTGCCTGCCGGGGCGGTCCAGTTTAAAGTACCATCTGCACTCATTTTAGTCGTTATATCTATCACATCTTCTGTGGGAATAGCATCTGTATTATCAGGTAAATAGGAGGGAGTGGTTTCTGCCCACGGTAAGAAACCTGCTTTGTCTTCGGCTTTATCAATACGGCTGGTAGTATATAAAACAAATTCTGCTACGCCCACGCCCTCAGGTTTTGGAGGGCCTGCATTACCACCCATCATGGCTGCAAATCCCGCAGAGGCCGCAAGCGTTTTATACACAAACCGGAAATATTTTGCCGTAGTTGGCGGAAAACTAACTGTAGTTTGTGGAACAGCACTGCCATGTATCTTAACGACTTCTTTAAAATTAATACCATCATCACTCACTTGCAGAGACCTGTTTTCAGAACTGCCGCTAAATTGTTCCAGAGGTCCATGATTTGCCCCTACTACTGACAATGCCTTAAATGTTTGTGGTGATTCAAACTCATACTGAATCCAGATGTCTTCACCTATGGCTTTGGGCGGTAATTGCATTGAGATACTTAAATCACCATCAGTGAGTTTTTTAAGGCCAAACTCGCCTCCGCTTGATGTTACTTTAGGGTTAAGTTCTGCCAAAGTTTTTTCTTTGGCCGGAATCCGGTAAGCAATTACTAAGGCATCTCTATAAAAATCAGGTTTTGTACCTATAAATCCTCCTGATAAACCTTCGCCAAAAACCTCAACATTCTGAAAATTACTCAATACGCCCGATGGTTGCGGCAATTTTCCGGCAAACGGTTTGCCACCTTCAATTTTTAATTCTGTCCAGACATATTTTTTCATGGCATCTTCAGGCTTTACCCAGGGGCCACCTGTTACACTCCAACCCGGCGAACCTGCAATTGCCATTTCAAGCCCGTTTTTATCTGCGTATTCGGTGGTGAATCTGAACGCATCTTTCCAGTCGGGTTGCATAAAAACCAGTTTTTTAGGCACTACTACAGGTGTCATCAGATTGGCGTCAAAGTTCTGAAATCCGCCAATACCTACCTGTTTCATCCAGTCAAGGTCTTTTTTAATACCTTCTTTGGTAATATTGCCGTTCATCCAATGCCACCATACTCTTGGTTTGGCAGCGTTGGGAGGTGTCTGAAAATCTTTTAATTGCTGACTTTGCGCAAAAGCCAGACTTGGAATTAGGAGAATTCCTGCGATAATTTTTTTTATATCTACAATCATAGAATGATAGGGTTTACTATATGCTTCAGTATTAAAAAAACAGGTAAATAAGAGGTTGAAGACAGTTTTCAAATCATAATACCAATTAATATAGAAGACAGAATTGTACTATTTTTTAGAAAAATAGTATAAAAAAACAGATTAACTCTCATGTACTAACCTGTATTATCTCAGGCTGAATTATTTATTCGCAATGGCGTTATTAGCCTGAATTTAAGCATCATCAGGTACAGAAAGGAAAGCCAGACTATATTCGGAATGCTATTGTCTGTCAGATTAATAAGGCTATTAATTGAATAAAAAAAGGCCATTCAATAATGGCAAATTATTGAATGGCCTCTGAGAAAATTATAGTTCTCTAATTAGTTGACTTTTTCAGGGTAAGACATTACAAAGATTGAGACCTGGAATTATTTCAAAAACTCACTGATATTGCTTTGCGTTACTAACTGAAATGGAATCATTACTTCTTTTTCGACAACTTCTTTTTTGGCTAATTTTAAAGCTGTTTCAATGGCTCCTGCGCCTTGCTGTTGGGCATTCTGAAAGACTGTTGCATCTAAAGAACCATTTTTAACGGCTTGCAGTCCATCCTGAATGGCATCAATGCTTACTACTACTACTTTATCTTTCATACCCGCTGCTTGTAGGGCCTTTACTGCTCCCAGACCCATTTCGTCGTTGTGTGCAAAGACAGCATTTATTTTTGTGCCATAAGACTGAATCCAGTTCTGCATTAAGTCCATTCCTTTGGCTCTATCCCATTCTGCCGTCTGATTGGCTATTAATTTCAGGTCGGGGTATTGTTTCAGAATCTCTTTAGCTCCTTCTTCTCTCTGAATCTGTGCGGCTTGTCCCATAAAACCATGAATCATGACTACGTTTCCTTTTCCGCCTAATTTTTCAGCAATATATTTCATGGCAATTCTGCCTGATTCTCTATCATCTGAACCCACAAAAGCGGTAGGAGCGGTGCTTGTGGCTGAGTTGACATTAACGATGGGGATTTTTGCCGCTAAAGCCTTGGTAACGCCTGGTGAACTTGCTTCTACCTCGCAAGGGTTCATGATAATTACATCTACTTTCTGCGAGATAAAACTTTCAACCTGTTCAATCTGCTTTAAAGGAGAATGTTCGGCATCGACTAAAATCAATTCTATTCCTAATTCATCGGCCTTTTTCTCCATTTCATCACTGATGTTGACAATGAATTCGTTTTGCATACTGAGCATAGTTGCTCCTACTTTAATTTTTGTCTTTTCTTCTTTTGTAGCAGAATCGCAGGAAAGAAGCGTTGAAATGGCGGCAAAAAGGATGAGTTTTTTCATATTAATCTTTAATTTTTTGATTCCAACTATCTAATAAAACGGCCCCGATGATGATAACGCCCATTACTACCTGCTGGTAATATGAACTCACATTGAGTAGGTCTAATCCATTATTTAAAACGCCGATGAGAATTACCCCGAAAAGTGTTCCCTGAATACTTCCTACACCTCCCGATGTACTTGAACCACCTATTACAGCCGCCGCAATAGCATCTAATTCAAAACTTGCACCTGCATTGGGCTGTCCTGTAGTGATTCTCGAAGTCAATAAAATGCCTGCCAACCCTGCCAATAAGCCACAGAGTGAATACACGGCTATTTTTACCTGATTCACACTAATACCCGATGCCCAGGAGGCTTGTTCGTTTCCGCCAACAGCATACACGTATCGGCCAAAAATCGTTTTCTTTAAGACAATCGAGCAGATAATGAATACGATGAATAAGATGATTATCGGAAACGGAATACCAGCTATATCACCACCGCCAATAAAGTTAAAAGACTCTGAAAGATTGGAGATAGGACGACCTTTGCTGATAATGAGGGCTAAACCCCTGCCAATAGTCATGATACCCAGAGTTACTATGAATGGAGCAATTTTACTTTTGGTAATTAAAAAGCCGTTTAATGCCCCAAATAGTAAGCCTACCGATAATCCGCCAAGAATAGGTACAATAACAGGATAGTTATCGTTACGAGCCAATAAGGCCGCTACCACTCCCGAAACTGCCACAACTGAACCAATAGATAAGTCGATGCCGCCTGTAATGATAACAAAAGTAACCCCAAAAGCTAATAAGGCATTGATGGAAACCTGCGTAAAAATAATTGACCAGTTAGAAACTGTCAGAAACTGGGGACTGATATAACTCAGGGTAAGACAAATCGCCACAAAAGCAATAAGGATACCGTATTGTCTTAGGTTTTTAATGTACTGCATACTGCATAACTTTTTCTTGGGTAGCTTCGTGTTTGGTTAATAATGCTGTTTGTTTGCCTTTTGAAAGCACGAGTATCCGGTCGCTCATGCCAAAAATCTCAGGCAGTTCGGATGAAATCAGAATGATGGCTAAACCCTTGCTTTTTAACTCATTAATTAATTTATAAATCTCAAACTTTGCTCCTATATCAATTCCCCGGGTAGGTTCGTCTAAAATAATAATCTGAGGCGAAGATGCTAAAACCTTAGCAATAACCACTTTTTGTTGATTCCCTCCACTTAAATACATCAATTTCTGATTGATGCCCGAAGCCTTGATTTTCAAGTTGTTCTTCATTGAATTGGCCAGCGCACTTTCTTTTTCATCTGAAATGAACCACTTATTCGACAAGCTTGGCAATGATGATAAACTTATATTTTGCTTGACCGACAAATGCGGAATAAAACCTAATGCTTTACGGTCTTCGCTCACATAGCCAATGCCCAGTTTCATGGCATTTTTTGGAGACTGAACCTTTACTTTTTCATCGGCAATCAGAATCTCTCCTTCCTCAAATTCATCTAATCCGGCTATTGCACGGGCAACTTCAGTGCGTCCCGCACCTACAAGCCCAGCAATTCCTAAGACTTCACCTGATTTTACTTCAAAGTTGATATTTTCAAACTTTCCTTTTTGGCTCAGATTTTCAACTTTGATAATTGTTTTACCTGTCTGGTGTTCAGTTTCAGGGAAAATATCTTCAATTTCTCTACCTACCATCATCGAGATGAGGTCTTTAATAGGCAGATTCGATGCAGCTTTTGTAGCAATATATTGGCCGTCTCGCAAAACGGTTATTCTATCTGAAATCTGATAGATTTCATCCATTTTATGGGAGATATAAATAATGGCAACGCCTTTATTCTTCAGGTCTTTGATGATGTTGAAAAGGGTAGAAACCTCTTTGTCAGAAAGTGCCGAGGTTGGCTCATCCATGATAATGATTTTGGCATTGTTTGAGATAGCCTTGGCAATTTCTACCATTTGCTTATCGGCAATGCTCAGGTGTTTCATTTTTGCCTTCGCATCAATGTTAACATTCAGGGTTTTGAGTAGCTCTCTGGTTTTTTTGTAAATAGTATTTTCATCTAACCAACTGAAACGATGAAGTTCTTTTCCTAAAAAAATATTCTGAGCAACAGTTAACTCAGGAACCATCAATATTTCCTGATGAATCATTGAGATTCCTTTTTTCAACATTTCATGAACATTGCTGCACTCAATTCGTTCTCCATCTAAAATTATTTCACCGGAATCAGGTGTCAATAATCCCATCAGAATTTTCATGAATGTTGATTTTCCTGCGCCATTTTCACCCATCAGTGCATGCACTTCACCTTTTTCAAGATTAAAAGTGATATTATCCAACACTCGTATTCCTGAAAAAGATTTACAAAGATTCTGTACTTCAAGGATGGGTTTCTGACTCATAGATTAAAAAATGCTGACAAGTTACCTTGCCAGCATCGTTATTTTAGTGCGCTGATTTAAACAAAATCACCATCTACATTGGTGTCTTTCCAACTTCTGCTATTAGCCGATTCAATAACAGCTTCACAAACTTTCTGGGTTTGCAATGCTTCTTTGAAAGTCGGTGAGCAAGGTGTTCCTGCCTCCAGACTTTTCAAGAAGTCGGCTACCTGATGGATAAAACTGTGTTCGTAGCCGATGCCTAAGCCACCAACCCACCATTTATTCATATAAGGTTGGTCGCCATCAGTTACGATGATTGAACGCCAGCCACGTACAATAGACTCATCACGATGGTCAAAATATTCCAGACGGTTCAAATCATGTAAATCCCAACGAATAGAAGCATCGGCTCCGTTGATTTCAAAAGTATAAAGTGCCTTATGACCACGTGCGTAGCGAGTTGACTCAAAAAGCCCTAACGAACCATTGGCAAAATGACAATGGAAAATACAGGCATCATCAATACCCACAGGCTGAACTTTACCAGTTAACTGATGCATACGTTCTTTTACGAATGTTTCGGTTACTGCCGAAACGTCTGTAATAGCACCATTCAACCACATGGCGGTATCAATACAGTGGGCCAACAGGTCTCCGGTTACACCAGAACCTGCTGCTTCTGAGTCCATTCTCCACAAGCCTGTACCTCCTTGCGGAAGGTCGGCACTGATTGTCCAGTCTTGTAAGAAATTGGCTCTGTAATGGTATATTTTACCCAATTTACCCGAATCAACGATTTGTTTGGCTAAAGTTACGGCAGGCAATCTACGGTAATTGTACCATACTGTACTTTGCACACCAGCTTTTTCAATCGCATCAACCATTGCCTGCCCCTCTGCCAGGTTACGGGAGAGTGGTTTCTCGCACAAAATCATTTTTCCTGCTTTGGCAGCAGCAATCGCAATTTCTGCATGACTGTCGTTAGGTGTACAAATATCTACGGCATCAATATCATCACGGGCAATGAGTGCTTTCCAATCTGTTTCGATAGATTCATAACCCCACTGGTCGGCAAAAGCCTGTACTTTTTCGGCATTTCTTGAGCAAACGGCCTTCAATACAGGGGTAAATTCTAATTCCGGGAAAAAGTTTGGTACACGGTTATAGCCATTGGAGTGGGTTCTTCCCATAAAACCCGTTCCTATTAATCCTATTCTGAGTTGTTTCTTTGTTGACATTTTTTATTTGGTTTTATTTATTCCACCCATCCATGTGCCTGACGAACTTTTATCATCGCAGCCAGAATATCGTTCCATGTTTTTTGCTGGGTCATCACGTCGTTGGCAAACATACATCCATCCCAACAAATGTGTTTGAATGCCTTGGTAAGCACGCCGGAGTCATCACGTAGCCAATAGCCTGCATCATGGGTAATGTCTAATTTACCATTGGGGTCTGTTGCCTGACAGTGGCGACCTGTTTTATCGTGTGAACCTGTGCCATGAACGGTTCCATCATTCTGTGCTACATGGAAGTCAATCGTCCACGGACGAAGCGCATGTGTCAGTTTTTTTAGTCCTGCAAGGAAAGTTTCTCTATCGCCCCACTGAAAATCTTCCGGTAAAATACGGGCTTCAGGGGCATTGTAACCTAACAGGTACAAAGTTGTATGCGACATATCGGCCTGGAAACCAATATTCGGACGGTCAACTGCTTCGAGGGTGTCAAGCATGGCTGTCCATGAGTGCATACCACCCCAGCAGATTTCACCTTCTGCGGCTAATTTTTCGCCATAATCGGCTGCCACATCGCAAGCCTCTCTGAACGTATCAGCAATCAGTTTTGAATTACGAACCGGGTCAGCAGCCCAATTGCCTACGCTACTGGCAGAATCGATTCTGACAATCCCATGCGGACGAATGCCCATAGCACGTAGTTTCTGACCGATTTCGCAAGATTTACGCACCATTTCTACAAACTGCTTGCGCTCATCGACAGACCCCATAGCCGGGCCACCCCATATTGGCGCAACCAGACTTCCTATTTCAAGATTGTATTTGGCAACTTTATCGGCTAATCTTTTTACGCCATCATCTGATGTATCTAAATCATAATGAGGGTCGAAAAGGCCTAAATCAACACCATCGAATTTTACGCCATCTACTTCAGCTGCTGCTGTCATTTCGAGCATCGCATCCAACGAAATGGGTGGCTCTGAATCCGGCCCTTTTCCTACAATACCCGGCCAGGTAGCGTTATGGAGTTTGGGATAATTATTTTCCATTATTTATATAGATTTTGAGATTGAATGATTGCTGTTTTACAATACTAAATCAGGGTTGTTTGGCCCAAAGTGTTTAAGCATCACAATTGGGTCGCAAGAAGAATGATTGGTTATTTTTACACCTTCCATTGCTGCTTTTTCTGTAATAAAAAACTCATCATTTGTCAGTTGTCCGTAACGAATTAATGAGGGTGTTTCAATATCCCATACACCCATTTTCCCATGCCCTTGCATCATAATAATACCGTAAGCAGCACTGTCTTTAATGGTTACGGTCTGGCCCGGAAGAATGGTTAATTCTTTGGCAGAAAAGGCTTCTGAACGATAGCAGACCCAGCTCTCGCTATAACCTTCTGCTTCCATTTCGGCTACGTCTTTTACAGGTTTTGGTGCCATGAAACGGGTTTCTAAAAGATTTGGATTTGTATTCAATTCCCAATCAATCACACCCATCAGCTGGTCATAATTACCAATCTGGTCTGGTGGAGTACCATTCCATAATAATTCTTCGGGAATGATGGCTTCATTTACCAGAGACTGATACATGGCGAATACATCTGATGCTTTTTGTGGCTCATAGGTACACATACTGCCCGGTGCATGCAACATGCCCGGAGGTACATCCCAGCCAGTACCCGGAATCAAAGGGAAAGCCTGAGAGTACATAGTTATTTTGTTATCTCCCTTCGTGAAATTCATCAGACATTCTTTGATTTGCTCTTTGGTGGTACCCGGGGCAATCCCAAAAAATGTATATGGAAAATCGCCGCCATGATTGTTTAATTGCGGAGGAAAGTAGTAAGCTTCAGGTTTTCCTAATTGTCCGATTTTGGCAGCTTCTTCGTCGTTATGATGAATATGGTGCGGCAGTGGCCCCATATTATCAAAGAATTTTGAGTACATCGGCCAGCTTTTATATTCATCCCAAAGGCGGCTTCCGATTATCTCTGCACCCATTTCATCAATGGCGTCTTTGAGTAATACTCTTTCGCCTTCATTTAAAACGATAAAGCTCAATCCCTCATTTTCTCCTGTCAATGGGCCGTTTTTAGCAGGTGTGGTTGACGAAAGCCAACGCTCATCAATACCGCCACGTACGCCACCTAATACGTAATAATCATCAGGGTGTAATTTGATTCTTCGTCCGGGAACACAAAATGAACGAGGAACCCAAGTCGGAGCTAATCGTAAAATACCTTTTCCTTGTTCTAATGCTTTTTGTGCTAAACTTAAATTTGACATCATGTAATTTTGGGGTTGAATGTATTTTGTAGGTTTAAATTTCTAATGCCTTGATTTCTAAATCGAAATTGCGGGTTTCGTAAGGATTCAGAAACATAAGCTCTTGGTTGGCTCTTGCCTGTGCTTGCCCTATCGGCGGATTGGTAGCAGGTTCTATGCCTGTTACATACTCGTTTTTGCCCCAGTGCTGCCAGTTTATCAGATGTGGCAATTCGTTTTTATTGAAATTGATTTCAACTTTCAAACCGATTTTAGCATTGTATAATCCGCAGCTGCATTGACCTGCTTCATTGGCTGTAGGGTCAATAAACGCAACTTCTTCGCCAGTACCCAGATGGTCGTCTATTGGCGCAGGACATTTCTTGAAATCGTTTCCTGCTTTGAAGATTCTGGCATTTTCACTGCCAAAGCGGGGTTGCCATTTGCCCTCCCATAAAATCTCTGTACCTTCATCAACCATCGGATAACCGAAATTGAAATGATAGAGTACCATCAATGGGGTGGGGGTATTGCCACGGTTGATTACTTCGTCATGAATTCTGATAATAGATTCACCCAATTTTCCGGAAATGGTTCTTCTTAGTTCTAAACTTGGCCCGAAAACCCTGGTTTCTTTGATGACTCCGGTAATACTCATGTCCATTTTTCCGGCAAGAGGGTCAGGCTGAATAATTGACTCAATTTCGGCAGGCGTATTGGATATTTGTCCGTGAATACCTCTTTCACCAAATTCATCTTTTTCAGGACCACCTACGTGTGAAAGACCGCAGGTAGTAAGCAGCCCTCCGCCAAAGGTTCTGAGCCAGTCAATGCCTTTGTCAGATTGTGGCTGAGGAGAGGTAAACCCTCCGTGACTCAACCATGCCAGACTATATTGGTTATAGAAGGCATCAGCAATGTCCATTCCTCTGTCAAGAATAACTTTGTATCTTAATCCTGTTCCTGTATTTATCCAGGCAATTCTGTTTCCACGCCCTAATCCATTATCTAAAATAGAGGTTTCTATACCACCAAGTTGAGCCGGATTTGAAATTTTATCTTTCCAACCAGATAGTGAGGCTTCTACTTTTTTTTCTTCATTCATACTTCTGATACTTTATTTGATGCCTGTCAAACATCATTCGGGCATTAGATAATTGACTATTCTTAGCTTTAAATATATTACCTGCCTGATATAAATTATCATGAATCTTTCATACGCTGGGGCAGGTTTTATTGAAAAATTATAATTGTTTCAATCTTAGATTACGGTATTGAACTTTCATAGGAGGGCCTACATGTACCTGCACGCCTAAAAGTCCTTTTGATTTTCCGTTTACCAGATCTTCATCGGTTACATCACTCATCAAAACATCGTTGATATAGTGTTGTAAACGATTCCCTTTGATAATTAGATGAAACGTATTCCAATCCTGACTTTTGATTTTTGTTTTCAACGCTTCGTTTTCTCCCAGACTTCCGGTAACTTTTCTTTCAGTCCACGCATTTTTCTGCACTTTTGCTCTTACATCTTCCGGTTTCCAATCGCCCGATTGAGGGTTAATGGTGGCAATTTCTCCACGATAGGCTAAGGTAGTGCGCCCACGTTCTTCATAGTTCTGGCCTGTGTAACGATTGGCACCGTCAATATCAGCCTGATAGCCTCTTAAAGCATAAGGTACATCAGTTAGTTTTACACTGCGATAGTTAATACCCGAATTGCCTTTTTCAGTGATATTAAATTCACCTTTCAGTTCAAAATCGGCTGGCTCTCCACCTAACCATGTGATAAATGAATTGGTTTTCAATAAGGTTTCTGGGGTAATTTCGCCTACCAGATTGCCATTTTCTACACGCCAGTATTTGGTATCTCCTTCCCAGCCATTAAGCGTTTTTCCATCGAAAATAGATTTAAAACCTTTTTCACTCTGGTTCGAATTTGATACTTTACAACCCGTTAGCAAGATAATGAAAAGTAAAACTACTTGACTGAGTTTTGAAATTTTTTTTGTTTTCATTGTATTATTTTGTTTTTCAGGAAAGTTAAAGCGTGACACACTTGTTTACGTAGTATGCCACGCTTATTGCCTCAAATGTTATTTTTTTACTTCAGCTTTCGTAAACATGGCATTACTTTCGTTGCCTCCTGCCATCAGATAAGCCATCAGGTCTTTAAATTCTTCCTCATTCAGGCTATTAATTAGCCCCTGAAACATAATTGAAACATTAGACGGTTTTTGAGAAACCACATTCTTTTTCAATACTTTTTCAAGGGTTTCAGGCGAATAAGGGTTCTGAGAAACATAAAAGGCAGTTTTATCTTCATTCACCAGGCGGCCAACAATTGAACCACCATTTTTCAGACTGAACTGCGTAGCAGCATACTGGTCAGATACAGCCTTGTTCGGGTCAACAATGGCTTCGAGCATATCTTTTGCCGAGAATCTGGTTCCTAATTGCGTCAGGTCTGGTCCGGTCGAGCCACCTTCGCCTTTCATGGTATGGCATGCTTTACAGGTAGTAGCTGCAAACATGGCTTTGCCTTGCTCAAAATTGCGTCCGGTTAAACCCTGTTCCAGAATTGGTAGCCCATTTCGTAAGTTCCAAAAGCGGCCAGGCCCTTTTGGCGTAGCTGCCGTTATTAAATCATTACCCGATTTACTCAGCATTTCTGCGCCAGAAAGTTTATCAAAATAGTCTTTCTTAGCATCAGGTACATTTTTCAAAGCCAGTTTACGAGACCTGTCTATAAAACCAACGTAGCTGCGCCCACCTTTATAATTAAAAGCATTGCTGAACCATTTGAAGTAGGTATCCTGCTCTGCGGGTGTCCAACCTGTTTTGGCCATCGTTAGCACATTGGCATAATAGGTGTGCTGTGCAGGCGGAACATTTGCTAACATGGCAGCAATATCACCCCCGTATTGTGAACTTCTCAGAATCAAATCGCTCGAAGCGGTGGCTGTTTCCTGCATCAAGGCATTGGTACCCGGCTCCTCTTTCACCGTCATCAAAGCCAATGTTTTCCTGATAGCACTTGGCTCGTCTAAGTAATGCAGAAGTTTGCTTAATGAACGGTTTAATTGTGCCGTATTTGCCGGATAAAGCGGGTTCAGATAAGCCACTACTTTTGGCTTGGTTGTAGCATCTGGCTGACCCATTCTTAAAAAGGCAAGTTCAAAAGCACGATATACATCTAATTGTTGGGCTTCGTTCAAAGATTTTATATTGATGGCCAACAAGGCATTCAGAATCTCATTTTGCTTATCGCCTTTACCCATACGTATCAATGAAATCAATGCCTGTGTTGAGGCAACCGGGTCTTTTTCTTTCAGAGCTAAATCCTGCCATTCGGCTACTGGTTGTTGCTCTATGGCTAAACGGGCAGCATAGCGGATAAATCTATCCGGGCTTTTCAATTGAGGCCAGGCTGTAGCAACCGCTTCTTTATTTGGTCCTCCCACATGAAATTTCTCTAAGTTTCTTCTTAAAGTATTGGCTGCATTAATAGGTGCTGCGGTAACCGGAGCTGTGCTTTCTGTACCTGTATAGTAAACACGATATAAATCTGACTCTAACCTACGACCACCTGACAGGAAATACAAGGCACCATCAGGACCTATTGCTCCATCGGTCAAAGGCAATGGCAGACCTGACAAAAATTCTTCTCTGGTAGCTGTAAAAGATGAGCCGGAAGGTTTCAGGTTAATAGCGTGCATAATACCAAAACTCCAGTCGAAGGCCAATAGCGTATTTTTATATTTAGCCGGGAATTTTGCATCTTTCAGATGTAATAAGTTGGTAGGGGAACCCTGACCAATGTTGATAACCGGAGGTAAATTATCTGCGAAAGTCGGAGACCATTTACTGTTTCCGGTTCTCCAGCCAAACTCACTGGCACTCGTAGCATGGCAGATACGGGTTGGCCGATACCAAGGCAAACCAAAATCCCATTCCATGTCTGCATCATACACAAACAAATCGCCGTTTGCATCAAAGGCCATATCAAAGGCATTCCGATACCCGGCACTTACCAACTCCCAGTTTTTTCCTTCAGGGTCGGTATGTGCAATCCACCCACCGGGCGCCATGCGGTCGTTGGCGTGCCCGCGAGGGTCTTTTATCAATGGAAATAAATTGTCCTCTTTCCAGTTTGATGGTAAGCGATAAGAGTCCATCGGAGGTACATCAGTATGGTTTCCTGAAATCACATATAAAGATTGTTTATCAGGAGAATAAATAATGCTGTGAGGGCCGTGTTCGCCATCACCGTTCATTTCTTTCAGGAGTGTGATTTTATCAAACTGGTCGTCGTTGTTGGTATCCTGTAAGCGGTAAAGCCCACTTTTACGAGGGAAAATCTTATTATTTTTACTGTTATTAATCATTACATAAAGGCTATTAAAGGCATATAACAGCCCATGTGCATACCCCATACCTGTAGTATCAATATTTGGCGCAATACCAATCTGCAATTTTTCAACTTCAACTTTTGCAGTAGAGCCAATAGCAGGAATTTTTACACGAAATAATTTGCCATATTGGTCAGAAGCAATCATACGGCCTTTATCATCGAAAGTCATAGAAACCCAGGACCCCTGATTGTTTTCTGAAGGACTATAAAGATGCTGCGCTGAAAAACCTTCTGATAGCTTTAGTTTTTTAATTTTCGGGTCATCATTGTCTGATACAGGCGGTGGCGGGTTTTTCAGCAACGTAAACGACGCTGCGGATACTAAAGCTAAGATTCCGACCGAAAGTTGGAGTGTTCGTTGATTGGATAACATGATTGTAATAAGTTAAGGCGTAAATGGAGGGTTTTATAAGCACTGCATAAGGGAAGAAGAAAACAGATGTAAGAAAAATATGAGGTATTAATGATGCTCAAACGAATATCTAAGCAAAAGCTTAATACCCCTATTTACCCTAAATTACATATTTATTTTCTACTTATGCAGTGTTTAAATGAACTGTTACTTAAATCAAAAATGCGGTGATAATGCTGCTTCATCAGCTGGTAGGCCATACAATAAACTGATATTAGAAAAAGCATGGCTGCGTACGGTGGCACCTTCCGGATAATAATATTCTACCGGATTGGCTTTCACTTTCTGCCCATAAGCCGTAATCACCTCAACAGCTGTACCTGTGCGTACCAAATCGAACCAGCGTTTGTTTTCAAATGCCAACTCACTTCTGCGATCCTGATATATCTGTTTTCTTAGGTCTGCCTGGGCAGTTGTTGTGGCATCAGGCAAACCTGCACGTGTGCGTACCTGATTAAGGTATGGCAGTGCTTCTGCGGTTTTCCCTTGCTCCATCAACGCTTCTGCTAAGAACAGAAGTGCTTCTGCATAGCGATAAATCGGGAAGTTATTGCCTGTATTGCCATGCAAAGAGTGTGTTTTTGCAAATTTTTTGTTATAAGGGAAAACTTTATTAGCTCGCAGACTTCCGGCAATGGTAACATAAGCTATAGTTGCGTCTTTTCTTTTATCGCCCGCTTCAAAAGAGTTGATTAAATCAGGGGTTGGCGCTCCGTTTCCTTCACCTGTCAATGGCTGAGGGTTAGAGGTACCTGTAATAGGCTTTAATTCTTCCGGACTCATCGGACGAGGCAGGTAGTTATAAATAATGGCCCCATTAAAGCCTGATGCACCTTCCTGATACTGTACTTCAAACATAGACTCTATGTTGTTTTTATTTCCGGTATTGGTCGAAAAAGCATCGTTGAAATCAGGCATTAGTTTGTACTCACCACTTGCTACAATTTCTTTCAGTAGCTTTTCTGCTTCTCCCCAGTTCTTTCTTACCATATATACATTTGCCAGCAACATTCTTGCTGTTCCTGAGGTTACCCTGCCGGGTTCCTGTTTTGATTTTGGTAAAAGCCCTGTTATAGCGGCTGTTGCATCTTTAATAATCTGCGTATAAATCGCCTCAACCTCTGATAATGCGATGGCTGCTTCCTGGCGATTCGTTACCGGCGTAAGGTGCATAGGTACTTTGCCAAAATAACGCACCAGCTCAAAATAGGCATAGGCTCTTAAAAACTGCGCTTGCCCTTTCAGGTTGTTTTTAGATTCTGCACCAAATTCAACTTTGTCAATGGCAGCTAAAACCTGATTGCAACGGCCAATTATCTGATAATCCAGCCGATACTGATTCAGTACATGGACATTTGAAGTAACACCATTGGCCGTTGGTACGGCAAAGTCTGCAATATCTTCTTGTTGTTCGGTAGCACCAAAAAGTATATTTCTATAATAATACGCATTATCTGAGTGCATTTCGCCTAAAAGCCATGCGCGGTCATTGGTAATTGGGCGTAAAGGTACATAGGCCGCATTAACCGCTTGCTGGAAGTCTGCTTCTTTGGTAAAGAATATGGCTGTACTCAAGTTAGTTTCTGGGACAACCGTCAAAAAGTCTTTGCAACTTGATAACCCCAAAAACATAAATAGTGCTGTTATGAGTGTCTTTTTCATTGTCTTATGGATGTTTTAGGTTATTAAAAGTTTAGGTTTATACCAAGTGTGAAAGTTCTTGGAACCGGGTAGTTCGAGAAGTCGATACCCTGGCTCAGGTTTCCACCATTCCCATTTCCATCACCTTGTGCCGATGTTTCAGGATTTGGTCCACCCCAGTATTTGGTAAATACATACAATTGTTGAATAGATGTATAAATACGGGCCGATCTGAATACTTTATTGGCTCTTGGAATGGTATAACCAATGGTTACGTTTTTAATAGTAAAGAATGAGGCATCAGCAACAAAACGGCTGTTCATCCAGTCTCTTTCAATACCTGTTACGTTACCACCACCAACGGTAGTTCCATACATCCCTTTGCCCGGATTTGATTCTGAACGGAAACGATATTTCACGCCTTCCACCAGGTTGAATACGCCATCAAGATTGGCAGTACTATAAATGTGGCGAACTAATAACTGGTTGCCTTGTGAACCCGAACCAACGATACTGGCATCCCAGTTACCATAAGAGAAGTTATTAACAATACCATAAGTGAATTTAGGGAATGGATTACCCATAATTACTCTGTCGTCAAAATCACCACCGTTGGTAATGATACCATCACCATTCTGGTCAGTCAATTTGATACTACCAACCACCGAACGGCCAGGTACTTGTGGAGAGTTTTTCAAATCTTCAGCATTCAGATACATACCCTGAGAGATATGTCCGTAGAACTGACCGAATGGTTTACCCACTTGAGTAATATGGAATGTACCATACACACGGTCGATACCATCAGCCAACGCAATTACTTTGTTACGGTTGATTGAAATGTTTGCATTGGTACTCCATTTGAATTTTCCGGTTGTATTTCTGGTATTCAAAGCAAATTCATGCCCCCAGAATTTGATTTCTCCTATATTATCGTTGAAGTTGGTAAATCCGGCTTCCTGAGCAATCTGTACGCTATATAATAGGTTAGTAGTACGTTTGGTATAATAATCATAAACAAACGTGATGCGGTCGTTGAACAAGCCCAAATCTAAACCAAGGTCTAATTGTTTGGTTGTTTCCCAACCCAGACGGCTGTTTGCTAAAGAGGTTACCACAGCACCCGGAGCTACGGTGTTACCAAAAACAGCATTCACAGTATTGTTAATCAAGGCATAAGGGGTGTAGTTACCAATATTGTTATTACCAATAACGCCATAACTTGCTCTTAATTTCGCAAATGATATTTTAGGCATTGATTTGATGAAGGATTCGTCTGAAAGAACCCAACCCAACGAAACAGAAGGGAAGGTACCCCAACGATTGTCTGCACCAAAACGCGAAGAACCATCACGGCGTACAGCAGCCGTTAATAAGTACTTACCTTTGTAGTTATACGTTAACCTTGAAAGTACAGAAGTTAAGGCCCATTCCTGTACCTGGCTTTGTGTACCTCCACGGTTGATATTGATGGCTCCCTGAATTGTTGGAAGCCGGTCGTCAGCATAAGTATCTGCCTGGATACGTGTTCCTTCCTGTTGGAAACGTTGTTGAGAAAACCCTGCCAAAAGCTCAAAATTATGGTCGTTTATCGACTTGGTATAGGTAGCGAGGTTTTCGTTCAGCCATGTCAGGTTTTCAAAATTCTGGCGTATTGAAACTGCTGTAGTCGGAATGGCCACGTTGATGGCACTGGTAGCAGTTGATGGATTAAAGAAGAAAAACTTAGAACGCAACATTTCAATATTGAAAGTAGATTTCAAAACCAGATCTTTGATTGGTCTGTATTGGATGTAAGCATTAGCGATTATATTGGTAGTTGTAGTTTCATTTACCAGTTCTTCTGCTGCTCTTACCCAGTTCGGATACGCAAAGATATTTCCGGTACTGGCCGGGAATCTGTTGAATAAGGTCAGCGTTTTGCCATCTGCCTCATAAATGGGCATAATAGGCCATGTATGCAAGGCGTTAAACAAAATACCTGTCCCTCTGTCGCCGTCAGTTCTTGGTGTATTATCAAATACATATTGTGGGGCAACATTAAAACCAAGGGTTACCTTATCAGAAATATCATATTCAGAGTTCATTCTCAATGAATATCTTTTGTAGGTATTATTCAGCACAACCCCTTCCTGATTGAAAACACCGCCTACAAACGAAGTTCTTGCTTTTTCTCTGTTGGTCGTAACTGTCAGGTTATAACTTTGTACAGGAGCATCTCTTATTAAAGCGTCGTACCAGTCATTGTTTTTATCTCTGTATTGTGAAGGGTTCTGGAATTCAACAGGAACAGCCTGCCCTGCATCTTCGTAAGACTCCTTTTTGAATTGGGCAAATTCTTCTGCATTCAACATTTTAATACGTCCTCTCATCGGCACCTGCTGAATACCGGCAAAAGTATTAAAAGATACAGTTGTGCCTGCTGATTTACCTTTTTTAGTGGTAATCAAGACCACACCATTAGCGGCTCTTGAACCATATAAGGAAGTAGAAGAAGCATCTTTCAGAATAGAAATATCTTCAATTTCATCAGGGTTCATAGCACCAATATCTCCCGTAATGGGGAAACCGTCAATGACATATAGGGGGTCGCTACCAGCCGAAACTGATAATTGTCCACGGATACGGATACTCATTCCTTGTCCGGGCTTTCCGGTGGTCTGGTTAATTTGTACCCCGGCTAATTGGCCTTGAAGCTTTTGTCCGATTTGCGATACCGGAATATCTTTTATTTCTTTTGCACCAACAGTTTGTACTGCGCCTGTTACATTCTTTTTTAACTGACTACCATAACCTACTACAACGACTTCTCCCAATAATTTTTCGTCGAGTTCTAAGGTTACATTGATTTCAGTCTGGTCACCTACTGTTACTTCTTTGGCTGTAAAACCAACAAAACTATAAACTAAAACTGAACCTTTCGCAGCATCAATTTTATAAGTACCATCTGCTCCGGTCTGAGTACCTCGGTTTGTTCCTTTAATAGAAACGTTTACACCAACTAAGGTTGCACCGTCAGAACCTGTAATGGTACCTTTGATTTGCGAAAAAGCAAAGGAAGAGCAGAATAGAATCAGCAAAAAGGTGCCCCCCATTGCATAAACCCTATTCAAATGAATAGTAAATTTTGATTTCATAAATACGCCTGATTTAGGGTGAATAAAAGTAGATATTGGTTAAAAAGACACGGATAATTCATGTTTTTTATAAAATTATTTACTTTTTATCCTTAGAGCGTCCTGTACTCTTCTGTTTTCGGTAATAAAAATTATATTCTATATTGAAATATTGCTATAATTCTTATTTTGCTCAATGGAGAGGTTTGGCAAAAAAATTTTAAGATAAATCAGGATAAAAGCGTAGAAGAGATGTGGCGAGTTCAGGTAGCATTAGACACCAGAAACAGTATTAGTGCCTGTAAATGGATATAATTAGTTGAAATGGTAATAAATCTTCGGTTGTTAGAGGATATTTTATTAGATAAGCTTATGGCTATTAAGCAAAGTAAAAAATGATTGATATAAGATAGTAAGGTAGGTCAGAAGCTTAGCGTAGCGTTCTGTTTTTTAAGCAATAGTTGGTTGTTTCGATAAATAAACAACTCTTATTTTCTTGCCTAATTTTTATAGGCTGCTATTAAAGATTTCCAGCCTGCATAAGCAGTATGTATTTTTGTATTTGATAAATCCGGCTGTATTTCTTCTGTCTTTGCCTGATTCATTTTTTTTAATTGCTCAATACTCTCATATACCTCACTTTTCAATCCGGCAAGGTAAGCTGCCCCCAATGCCGAAATATCAGCATTCGATTGTTTTTTGAGAGATATGCCCAGTAAGTCAACTAAAAACCGAATTACAAACTGGTTGCGGGTAATACCTCCATTGACAGAAATAGCCTGTAAGGCTGCACCCATATCCTGACTCATGGCATCAATCACATCTTTAATCTGATAGGCGATACTCTCTAAAGCCGCTCTTACAATATGGTTTTTACTTGTGCCAAAAGTCATTCCCTCAATAGAAGCCCGTCGGTTCATTTGCCAATGCGGGCCACCCAAACCACTAAAGGCGGGTATCAGATACACACCAGCATTGTCGGCAACGGCATTAGCCATAGCCTCTGTTTCGGAAGAATGCTGAAACAGGTTAAGTTCATTCTTCAGCCATTCTATGGTTGAGCCACAGGCTACAATGGCCCCTTCAAGTGCATAATCCACCCGGTTTTCAGTACTCCAGCAAATGGTTGTCAACATTCCGTTTGAAGAAATTACAGGTTTATCCCCAATATTCATCATAATTGAGCTACCTGTTCCTAAGGTTACTTTGGCTGTGCCTTTTTCAAAGCATCCTTCCCCAAAAGTAGCCGCATGAGAATCACCAATCAGTGCATGAATCTTTAATGATGAGTTTAGAGAATCGTTGCATATAAAATCTAAATTCCATTCTCCAAAATCATAGGAAGATGGGCATACTTCAGGCAGGTTTAGTTTTTCCAGTCCCCAGAGTTGTAAAATTTCTTTATCCCACGTAAGCGTATTGATATTGAAAAGAAGTGTGCGGTGGGCATTGGTATAATCGGTTTTAAACGATTGTCCTTTAGTTAATTTGAATAATAACCAGCAATCAACTGTACCAAAATACACTTCGCCCTTAGTTAGTTTATCTTTTAATACGCTATCATTTTCAATTAACCATAATAACTTTGTGCCAGAAAAATAAGGGTCAATAATTAGTCCGGTTCTTTCTTTAATCAAAGTCTCCTGATTTTGGGCTTTTAACTTTTGGCAAATGTCAACAGACCGCTTGCACGCCCATACTACAGCAGGTGAAAGAGCCACACCTGATTTATCCCAGAGAACGAAAGTCTCTCGCTGGTTACTGATGCCACAAGAAGCAATCTCAGCAATCCTGTATCCTTTGGCTACAAAATCTGTCAGGCATAGTTTTACAGAGGCTAAAACATTCTGATAAATTTCTTCGGGATTTTGTTCTACAAAACCATTGTCGAAATAATCGGTATGCAAATCGGCATGACCTTTGGCAACGGGATTGCCTGCTTTATCAAAAATAATAGATTTGGTACTACTTGTACCCTGGTCTATGGCGAGAACAAACATTTGTAGCGTTGAAATTTAGAATGATGGGTTATCAGTTTTACTTCTTTTTGCTCTTCTGGTCAATGATGACGGCTAATAAAATCACTAAGCCCTTTACTACCTGTTGCCAGAAGGGCGATACATTCAGCAATACCAGACCATTGTTTAAAACCCCTATAATGGTTGCGCCAATTACAGTGCCTGTTACAGAACCGATGCCTCCCGAAAGTGATGTGCCACCGATTACAACAGCAGCAATAGAATCTAATTCATAGCTTGTGCCTGCATTAGGTTGTGCCGAATTCAGACGGGAACTAACCAGTACACCTCCAACAGCCGCCATCAGTCCGGCAATGCCATAAACGGCCAATTTAATAGAATTAATATTGATTCCTGAAAGAAAGGCAGCTTTTTCGTTACCTCCAATGGCATAAATGTATCGGCCGAAAGTGGTTTTTTTACTGATAAATACGACTATTAAAACAACTATGAGCGAAATCCAGACAGGTACCGGAATACCTATCAACCAACCGGAACCTATGTATTCAAAGCTGGTTCCTAAATTTGAAATGGGCATTCCCTGGGTATAGAGCATGGTTGCACCACGGGCAACAGTAAGCATAGCCAGCGTAACTACAAAAGGAGGGAGAGAGAAGCGGGTAATAACCCAGCCATTAAAAACGCCAATCAGTAAGCCTATCAGCAGTGCGGCTAATATGCCTCCTAAAGTAGTAAAACCAATGAATAAATCGAAGGACTCAAGCGCAATGCCGTTTTTCAATAATCCTGCGCAAACAGCAGAAGTAAAAGCTAAGACAGAACCTACCGAGAGGTCGATGCCTGCTGTAAGTACTACGAGGGTCATACCTACCGAAATGCACACATTGACAGATATTTGCCGCAATACATTCCATAAATTATTAGCAGTAAGGAATTTATCCGATAATAGGCTAATAGCCAAGCATAACACAAAAAGTGCTATCAATGACTGTGATTTCTTTAATAGTTCTTTATTCATCTATATGAGGGTGAATAGGTTTTGTATATCTCTCAGATAGCAGCTTTTAACAATTTATCTTCATTGGCTTCGTCTGCCGAAAATTCTGCTTTCAATTTCCCTTCCGACATTACCAGTATTCTATCGGCTAAAGCCAATAATTCTGGGATTTCTGACGAAACCACGATAATGCTTTTGCCTTCGGCTGCCAGTTTTTTAATGATTTCGTATATTTCGTTTTTCGCATTGATGTCAATTCCTCTGGTAGGCTCATCTAACATCAGAATTTTCGGATTAGTGGCTAACCATTTTGCTAAAACTACTTTTTGCTGATTGCCTCCGCTCAGGTTGACACATAGCTGCTGTGCCGACGGAGTTTTAATGGCTAAGGCCGAGATATATTCTTTCGCAAGTTGTCGTTCTGATTGTTCGTTTAAAAGGCTATTTTCTGATAAGGTTGTCAGGCTGATATTAGCGGCCACGTTCATACCTAATACCAGACCCTCGGTTTTGCGGTCTTCAGTTACAAAAGCCATTCCGTGTCTGATAGCATCTTTGGGTAATTGTATCCTAACATCCTGATTGCCAATGGATATACTGCCTTTGCTTTTGGTTGAATTTACACCAAAAATAGTCTCCAGTAATTCAGTTCTACCTGCGCCCATAAGCCCAAAAATTCCTAAAATCTCTCCTTCGTTCAGTTCAAAAGAGATATTGTCAAGCAGGTTCCGGTTTTTAAGTGTATGATGGGGTAAGGTAAAATTCCTGATGCTTAATAAGGCATTTTTATCAGTAGTATTTGCCTGCTTTTTCTGAATCAATATCTCACGACCTACCATTTTTCTGATTAAATCCTGCTCGGTAGTCTGGCTCATTTCTCCTGCATCAATGCTTTTTCCATCACGCATTACGGTATAAGTCTCTGCTATTCTGAACAACTCATCCATTTTATGCGAAATATATACAATGGTTTTGCCTTCTTTTTTCAAGTCGGCAATAATGCGGTGCAGGTTTTCAATTTCTTTGTCAGTGAGTGCGGAGGTTGGCTCATCCATCAGAATCACCTGCGCATCAGCCAATAAGGCTTTGGCTATTTCTATCAATTGTTGTTCACCTACTTTCAGGTTTTGTACCAACGTAGTAGGGGATATATTGAGTTCTAATTTTTGAAGTAGTTCTTTGGTAATCCGGGTCATCTGAGGAGTATCCAATAATCCCCAACTATTCCGGATTTCCTGACCTAAAAACAGATTGTCTACAATGTTCAGTGCAGGAATCAGGTTTAGTTCCTGATGAATGATGGCGATTCCGGCTTTCTGGGCATCTTTGATATTTTTAAATTTTACAGGCTGGTCATTTAATTGAATCTCTCCCTCATAATCAGTATAAACACCCGTAAGTATTTTCAGGAGTGTAGATTTCCCTGCTCCGTTTTCGCCTAAGATAGCATTGACTTTTGATGGGTAAAAACTCAGGTTTACCTCATTGAGTGCTTTTACTCCCGGAAAAGATTTCGATATGTTAATGGCCTTTAGCACCTGTAAATTCTTATTCTGTTTTAGAGATTCTGATTGGTAAAATGCTTAGTGTAGTTGATTTATCCTGGGTTTTACTTAATTTAGTTGCCCCGCTCAGGGTTATTTTATCGCCAACATTGATGGCTTTCAAATCTTCGGGAATGGCTTTTTCTCTGATAACATTATTAAGTGCTTCCGAGAGTTTGTTAAAATCGGCATTGGTCTTAAAATCGGTTAGTTTTACCAAACCAGAAGCATCTCTGATAGCATTGCCGAAGATGTATTTGGTATCAACCATAAGAATAGTATGAGTGTCGGTAACCACTTTTAGCCCACTTGCCTGTTTTTCAATTACTTTACCTTCACCTTTTACCATAAAATAAGCTGAGTTACCAATACCTAACCGATTCCCATAAGCTTTAAATGCTGAATCAGGATTTGATTGTACCAATGCCGATAATTGTGAAAGCTCAACGGCATTGTTGCTTTTAAGAATACCCTGATAATACAAAGAATCGGCAAAGGTTTTGAAATCAAAACTGGTTTGTTGCTGATTTCTCACTTCGCTTAATTTTTTGAAATAGATGGAATTATAACCAAGAACTAATAGAATAACTATGAATATGCCTTTTTTCATGCGTTTATTATTGATAGCTGCCAGCGTTGGCAGCTGTTACCAATTCTACTTCTACAGGTACTCTTTGCGGAAAATCTCTTTTACCTTTAAAATACTCATCGGCATACTGGGCAGCAGTTTTTGCCATTACTTTGGGGTACTGCATACCAGTTGCTACAATTTTCTTTTCCTTAATTTTTTCTATTACATCAGATGCCCCATCGAAACCAAATACTTTTACTTTATCAGCTTTGCCTGCCGATTGTAAAGCTTGATAAGCTCCCATTGCCATGGCATCGTTGCCACAGAAAACAGCCTCAATATCAGGGTGTGCCTGCATGATGGTTTCGAGTACTTCCATAGCTTTGTTACGGTCGAAATCGCCGCTTTGTTGAGCCACCATTTTAAGATTCGGGAATTTATCTACTACCGAATGAAAACCTCCTGACCTTGCCCATGTATTATTATCACCTACCAAACCGAGTATTTCGGCATAATTGCCTTTTTCATTCAGTGCTTTTACAAAAGTTACCCCGATTTCCACACAGCCCGAATAATTATCAGAGAGTATCTGGCTTGTGGCGGCATTATCGGCATTGATTTCTCTATCCATACAAAAAACCGGAATACCTGCTTCTTTGGCTTTCAGAACATTCACAATTGAACCATCGGCATCCGTCGGGTTAAAAAGAATGGCATCAAAGCCTGATGAAATCAGGTTTTCAAAATTATCTGATTCGGTAGCAGGGTTATTCTGAGAGTCGAAAATCTTGGCTTCGTAGCCTAATTTTCTGGCATTTTCGACAGCTGACTCTGCTAAAACCACAAACCAGGGATTATTGAGCGTAGAGATAACTACCGCTATTTTGGGCTTCCCGTCCTGTTTTTCTTTACACGAAATGCCTGTTAAGCTGAGCAGTATAAATAAAAAAAGTAATTTTTTCATAGGTTTCAGGGGGTAACGTTCACAATGACTCTCTGGTAACGTGTGAGGTTAGGAGTGCCATTGTCGGTAACTTCTAATATGAAGTGCATGGTTTTGGGTTCGGTTACTTTAGGAGCCGTAAAACTGATTTCCTGACTGGCAGGATTTCTTAATGTAAAGCGGCTGGCAGTAATGCTTCCTACTTCTTTGTAAAAGAACCAGTTATAGCTCACCTCATTATTATCGGGGTCAGTGGCTTTGCCTGATAAAACTACATTGGCTCCTGATTTTACTATAAGCGTATTAGCATGACCCAATGTGATAACTGGAGGGTGATTGGCTTCTTTATAGTTTTTGGCTACGCACCAATCCATTCGGGCAAAGAAGTCATTCTGAAACGCTTTTCTCCATCGCCAGATGGTAGCATGATTGCTTGTATGATAGGCTTTGGTAATATCGCTATATACTTCGTCCTGTGTATCTGTCCAGATAGGACGGGTTTCCGGCTCGTACATATACTTTTTGAATTGTGGAATATACAATTCGTATCGCCCTCCCCAGCCACCATAGTCCGGGTTTTCAGGAGAGTTCAATCCATTGTTGATAAGACCCATAAATGAGGGGCTGTCTCCTTCCATCAGAAAATCAATCTTTGGATATTTCTCACCTAATGGGCCATGATTCTGGCGTACGTGTTGGTCAAGGTATCTGTTACGTACAATAGTCGTATCTGCTCCAGTGAATCGACCATGAAAAATATCACCTGAGATGCCCGACCATGTAGCATAGTGATATTGTCCGCCGCCATTTTCTTCATAACCGGGGCTTACGATATAAAACAAATCAGGGAAATTTTTACGAATCCAAGGGCCTGTATCGTCCTGGTCAGAAATGGTATATACCCGAAGCTTTTTCACAATCTGGGCAATTTCAGCAGGTTTTTTAATCTTTTGCAGTTTGAAGAGAGCTTGTGCTAATACATTAGTGCCTCCCCAGGCCTGAATATATAATGGACGAGCATCGTTTTTGAGTATACTTTGTACCAACCATTCAGAACCTTCAGAATCTTTACCCTCGCCTAAACCTTCCTTGCCAAAAACAGGTAAGCCTTTTTTGATGATAGAGTGCATATAGGCTTCGGTAGGGTAGCCTTTTTCGTGTATTTCCAGATTATCTCTTACCTTGCCATAAGCCTCTGTAATCTCATGCAAACGCCATTCGGCAGTTTTGGTACGTTGCCAGCAAGAGGTAGTAGCTACAATCCCCTCAGTATCAAACTGATTGGCGTAAGTCAGAAAACGCACATAAGACATGGCATCGTCCGGCTCATTCTCAATATCCGTCAGCACAAATACCCTTGGTTTCTGTGCAAGGGAAATGTGATAGAGTAGTGAAAATAGTATAAGGTTGAGAATTTTAGCTTTCATATCAGTCAGGGTTTGTTTGGGTAATTCTCAGGGCAATATAGGGTTTTAAGGGCAACCTGATTTTTCGGTTAGATTTATCAGCAATCCGATAATCGTTTGCCTCGCTGGCTTCAAACGTGGTATTGACTTTAGTTATGCTCATATCCCACGTATCAATAATATCTACTTTGTATTTAGTGCCAGGCTTTGGTCGCTCAGAACTGGCATTCTTATGAGGCAAATCAAAAATCCATTCTTCAAGCATTTCTTTACCGAAGTAAATCAGATAAGTGCCTTTACCATTGGTAGCGGTCTTAAAATCCCGACTGACATCGGCCATTTCTAATGGGCCTGTTTCTGATAGTATTTGCCTGGCAAGGGCGGCTCTTTTCCAGCTATTTCCCTTGAATTGCCCTCCTTTTGCCCAGAAGATAGTATCCCGATGGTCTTTAAACATATATGATTCACCATGTGTAACATAGGTGCCACCCAATAGACCCATCCAGACCATATGGTTCATTTCTTCGCCACTGTATCTGCCCCAGCGTGATTTCAGATTTCCTTCATAACCCACTTCATCAAAAATGATGGGCTTTGGATAAATGCTTCTCACGATGGCCGCTCCACCCCAGTTGAGCACAGGTGCTCCATCCTGAATAGATGTATGGGTGATTTCGGGCATCTGGTAATTAAAGTATTTCGCCGTACTGCCATGAATAGAGCATAAATGATGATAAGGGTCGGCTTTTACAACCGCTTTAATCAGCGTTTCCCAGTCTTTGTCTGTTTTGCTTTTTACAAAATCATATTCATTGGCCAACGACCACCAGATGTTGCGAAAAGAAGCCAGACGGGCTACTAAATATTTGATATAATTCAAATTAGCTTCCATAGGCATTTCATCAAATCCCCATCTGCCTTTATCATAAGGATGAAAAACGATTAAGTCTGCCTCAATCCCTAATGCCTGCAAATCATCAATGCGTTTTTCTAAGTGTTGGAAAAAGGCGGGGTTAAACTGACTGAAATCCCATATTTTTACTTCATTTCCTTTTGCGTCTTTTTTTATCTCTTTTACTGCATAAGGATATATAGTAGGCTCTTCTTTTACGAGTTCATAATTTTTCGGAAACACACACATTCTGATTTTATTAAATCCTGAATTCTGCAAAGATTTCAAGGTTTGTTCTTGAACATCGTCAGCCATGTGTGTCCAGGCATAGGCTGTAGTACCTAAGGGAAAATAAGCAGTACTATCGGCATATTTAAAATGATAAGTTTGCGAAACCCTGACAATACCATGATTATTTGCAGATGCTTTGATACACTCAAACTCTCCTTTTTTGTTATTTAAAGGAGTAAATGCGCTCTTGGTGCTATATTTCCAGATACCCGTTTTATCCGGCATGAATCTAACGATATACTGGTTATTGCCATCATAAAAGCCTGAAACAGTAATAGAAGTATCTTTATGGGTAAAAGTTGCTGACAGCAGATTATCTGAAAAGCTGTTCTTATCTGAATTGTTCGGCAATTTGAGTTCAAATCTGTTCCATTGCTCAATTTTTAGTTGAGCGAAAACAGAGTTGATGTTCAAAAAGAGTCCAACACTTAGTAAGAATATACCTTTAAATCCTCGCATCATTTTACTTTTTTATCCATGTTAAAACTGTATCGCTTAATCCTTTCTTTGATATACCGTAATGCTCAAAAATTTCTACCTGCGAACCCGAAACGGTATGGTCGTCAGGCAAGCCCACAATCTTGAATGGATTACGAAAACCGTTTTGTAAAAGCAAAGACCCAATGGCCTCGCCTAATCCCCCATAAATTGAATGTTCTTCTACTGTAATAATGGGTTTGCCATTGGCGGCAATTTCCATAATTAAGGTGTTATCTAAAGGTTTAATGGTGTGCATACTTACAATTGTGCAGTTGATACCATGCTCATTTGCCAGAACCTCTGCCGCTTGCACGCAGGGTAACACCGCTTCGCCTGTAGCTATAAATGTTAAATCTGTACCTTCTTGAATAATCCTCCCTCTACCGACTTTAAAATCATGTTTACCGTTTCCTGATGCACCACTTAATGAGTCCGGCATATTCTTCTTGCCGAAGCGGATATATACAGGGCTTGTCATGGTTGCTGCTTGCCGGATAGCTTGTTCGGTTTCGTAGTTATCAGCAGGGGCAACAATGGTAATATTATTAATGGCTCGTAGTACGGCGTAATCGTGCAAACTATGGTGTGTACTGCCTAAGGCCCCATAACTCACTCCTGCCGAAATACCAATGAGCTTAACCGGGTTATCAGAATAACAGACATCGTTTTTAATCTGCTCTAATGCCCTTGCTGTAAGAAAACAGGCAGGTGAAACGGCAAATGCTTTCTTACCCATACTTGCTATGCCTGTGGCTACGCCTACTAAGTTTTGTTCCGCAATACCTACCTCCACAATCTGTTCGGGGAAACGCTGCCCGTAAGAAACTAACTTGCCCGAGCCACGGGAATCGCTCGTTATTACATAAATGTCCTTATCCTGTTCAGCCAGAAACTGTAAAGTTTCGGAGAAAACCTCCAGATTTGCTTTATTAATTGTATAATCCATAATTCCGATAGATGCTCTATCTGTGCTTTCAAATTCAGCGTTTTGTCTGTTTAATTTAACTCTGCTAATGCCATTTCATATTGTTCCGCATTAGGTACACCATGATGCCATTTCAATACATTTTCCATATAGCTGATACCTTTGCCTTTGGTAGTATGTGCAATTACAAATGAGGGCTTACTTTGTTCAAAAGGCAGGCTTTCTAAGGTTTGTGTCAGGGCTTCTATATTATTTCCATCTACTTGACGAACCGCCCACCCGAATGCTTCTAATTTTTTATTTAAAGGTTCCAACCCCATTACTTCGGCATTTGGTGCTGTAATCTGTAATTTATTGTAATCTAATATGGCACAGAGGTTATCTAATTTATAATGGGCTGCAAACATAAATGCTTCCCAGTTAGACCCTTCGGCCATTTCGCCATCGCCCAATACAGTAAAAACTCTTACACCGGATTTATCTTTTTTAGCAACCAGCGCATTGCCACAACAGATGGATAAACCATGCCCTAATCCCCCAGTATTTTGTTCAATACCTCTGATTTTTTTGGTTGGGTGACCGATATAAGGCGAATTGTATTTACACAAAGTCAATAAATCTTCTTCTGCAAAAAAGCCCTTATCTGCTAATATTACATAGAGGGCTTCTACACAATGTCCTTTGCTTTGGATATATCGGTCTCGCAGATTAGAATCAAAATTCTCAGGCGAAACATGCATTATCCTATTATACAATACATTAAGAATATCAATGACTGATAAACTCCCACCTGTATGCCCTGCTTTGGCATGGTAGATGTATTTCAGAATGTTTCTTCTGTACAATTTTGATTTTTCTTCTAATACTTTAATTTCCATTTTCTTTGATTTTTGGAGAGAAAAACCCCTCTCCCCAACGGCAGCGGCCGACCTCCCCTCTCCCCAACAGTGGGGAGAGGGGCTCACTGCTCCTTCCCCATTGTTGGGGAAGGCTGGGATGGGGTCAAAATATTTCAATGCTTATAAACCTCCCAACCCATATAGTTGCCCAAGGCTTCTTCAAGAATACCTGCAGTTTTTGAAGCATTCATTACTACATGATGCTCGAATCCGTTTCTACAAACGTATTTCATCAATTCTTGTAAATCCGGGATTTGTGCTACTGCCCGATTCCCGAATGTATTCAGAGGGTCATTAGTTAATTCTCCCTCGCCTATATAGGCTTTAATAATTCCTTGGGGGTCATCAGTACTGATGCGTCCGTAAGTCAATGGCATCGCAGGTGTGCGCCCATCCAAGGCACCATAGGTATTTTCTACGCCAACGGTAGTGCCTAAAATCGGGGCAGTACTGATTTGAATATCCGGCAGGAACGACTTCGCCCAGTTGCCACAGTGAAACAATACGCATTTGTTTTCATCATCGGCATAGTTATTATTCCAATCTACTAATGCACTTGGTGAGCCCGATGCCAATTGCATGGCATACATCGAAAGCGTACCCGTTACATCTACCTCGCAAGCACTTGGCAGCATATTTTCTGACATAATACTCATGCTTGTGCATACATTACAACCATAGTTTTGTTGCAGCGAAGTCCAGCATTGAATAGCTGTGGCATCTAATACATTTTCTTCCATTATTTCTTTCAGCACTACATCCAGTCGGGCAATCTGTAGCATGGCTTCGTTGGGTGTTCGGCCTTTAGGCGCATAGGCGTTAATTGACTCTAAATGCTGTTTTACTTTCGCATCGTCAGTAGCCAGTTTGTTGGCTCTTCCCAGGATTTCAGACAGGTCGAAAGTAGTTACAGTAATGCCATTTCTCTGAAGAATTTTCTCTGAATAGCGAACCGTATTAAATGCCCCCGGTCTTGCACCAATTGCTCCGATTCGTACATTTCTCAAACCTTTTACTACCCTGCAAACCGCTACAAAATCTAATAAATCTTTCTGAAAGTTTTCGCTTGACGGCGAACTCACATGCTGGCTTGTTAAAGTATATTTGATACCGTATTGATACAGATTATTGCAAACCGAGATTTTACCACACCATGAATCCCGACGATTGACTACATTCATTTTATTGAGGTCGTCAGGGTATGCCTGTATCAGCACAGGTACATTCAGATTAGCTAATTTAAGCGTATCTGCTACTCCTTTTTCATCACCAAAATTGGGTAATAATACCAGTATTCCCATCATTTCTTCCCGATGAGCTTTGAATAATTCGGCACATTTCTGTGCTTCCTTAAAGGTTTCTACTCCTCCCAGCTTGGTGTCGTTACTATCTAAAAGGATAGGTTTAAGGTTTAGTTTGGCAAAAACATCAATGATTTCGATTCTTGCTTTTTCTACTAAACTATCCGGAAAAAAATCTCTGTTTCCGATAATGATTCCAATACTCATGTTTCTTGTTTTTAAGCGCACAGATTCAGGTTTTGTCGTAGTATATCTGTGACAGGTGTTGAGTCTTTCAGCATTTAGGCTATAATTACTTCTATTTCGTTTTCTCTGAACACATCCTTATGTTTTTCTTCTATTCCGGCATCGGTAATGATATAGTCTATTAATCCTAATGCACCCAGGCTTGCCAAAGCACTTTTACCGATTTTGGTACTGTCTGCTACCAGGTAAGTTACTTCGGCAGCATCAATCATGGCTTTTTTTACTACTAAGTCACTGATACTTGGGTAGGTTAAGCCTGATTTGAGCGAAATACCCGCAGTAGCCAGAAATAACTTCTGCACATTTAAGCCCTTAAAAAAATCAGCCGCTTTTTGTCCGGTCAGTGATAGAGTAGGGGGTTTAAATTCTCCGCCTGTCATAATCACTTCAATACTCGGTTCTGTGCCGAGCATCAGGGCAATGTTGAGCGCATTGGTAATCACAGTCAGGCTTTTGATACCGGAGGTCTTTATTTTCTTGGCAATCTCGGTAGTAGTACTACCCGAATCGAGAATAATGGTATCGCCTGTTTCTATAAATTCCAGACATTTCTGGGCAATTACCTCTTTTTTGTCAAGGTTATCCTGGTGTACCAGCGAAAAACTCCGGACCTGGTCTTCTACGTTTTTCAGGTAGGCACCGCCATGCTCTTTTATAATCAAATCTTCGGCTTCGAGTTTTTCTAAATCCTGCCTGATTGTTACTTCTGTTACTTTAAAGAGACGTGCCAAATCGACTACTTTAGCCGAGCCGTCTTCACGCAATAATTCTAAAATTCTATCTCTCCGCTGATTGGGTAGCATGGTTTATGTAATGAATATTAAATGTTTACAAATAAATAATCAGCTAAGTTACATCTTTAAAATTCATTTCCTTGAAGCAAAACTAAAAGAAACTAAAAGAAATAAAAAGAAAATAAACGAAAATATTTGAGAAATAATTTTTTACTTTTATTTTCGCAATCAAAAATAAGTCAAAGTATTTATTTGAAAAATTATAAAATCATGGAAAAATGAAAAAAGGCATTTTCTTTTTATTTAATAAAAAAAAGCTATACCTGTTATGTATTTCATTCTTCGGAATGTTATTGCTGAATAACATGGCAATGGGACAGCCTAAACCCCGTACCATCGTAACCACTGATGGTGAGATAGATGATGTAGATTCGTTTATCAGAATGCTACTCTATGCCAATGAATTTAAGATAGAGGGTCTGGTATATAGTAGTTCTATGTGGCATTATAAAGGCGATGGTAAAGGTACTAAGTTTGTTTCTGAAATGGCTATGACCAAGAACCTGTACAAGGAAAAAACTGACCTTCGCTGGCCGGGTGTTACCTGGATGCAGGATTTGATTGGCGCTTACGAAAAAGTATACCCGAATCTGATTTTACATGATAAATCTTTTCCGACTGCCAACTCACTCCGGAAATTGATAAAGATAGGTAATATTGATTTTGAAGGAGAGATGGAACAAATAACCGAGGGGTCGGAGTACATTAAGAACAAATTGCTCGACGCTACCACAGAGACTATTTATCTGCAGGTATGGGGTGGAACAAATACAATAGCCAGAGCATTAAAATCAATAGAGGAGCAGTATAAGAATACTCCTAAATGGCAGCAGATCTATACGAAAGTATGTAAGAAAGCAATCATTTATGCCATTTTAGACCAGGATGCTACCTATAAAAAGTACGTTGCGCCAAACTGGAAAGACCTGAAGGTATTCTACAATGCCAGCCAGTTCTGGTGTTTTGCATACCCTTGGAAAAGAGCCGTTCCGCAGTCGCAACACTATTTGTTGGAGGGCAAATTTATGGGCGATGAAATCATTAACAACCACGGCCCATTGACCAAAATGTATTATAGTTATGGCGACGGACAAAAACAGGAAGGTGATGATGAACACATACATGGTGATTTAAGCAAAGTAAAAACCGGACAGTGGGGCGCATTCGGTAAGTATGATTTTATCTCAGAGGGAGACTCTCCATCGTATCTGCATCTGATTGATGTAGGTTTAGGTAATATCCAGAATCCGGCGTATGGAGGTTGGGGAGGAAGACTGAAGCAATCGGCAGAAAACCCGAATCGTTGGGAAGATGGTAAAGAGGTAGCCGACTATAACCCATTTACCCAGAAAATGGACTTAACTTATCCGCAGACCCGTTGGATTGAACCTATTCAGTTAGACTTTGCTGCTCGTGCAGACTGGTGTGTAAAAGATTTTAAGAATGCCAACCATGCGCCTAAGATTTCGGTAAAAACAGGCAATGCCATTAAAGCGAAAGCAGGTAGTAAAGTGCAGATTGCAGCCAGTGCCAAAGACCCTGATAAAAACAAAGTAAACTTTACTTACTGGCAATATAAGGAAGCAGGAACTGCCAAAGAAGCCGTTGAAATAAACAAGAAAACCAATGAAACTGCAGAAATAACATTACCTGCCACACTAAACAGCGGAGATACTGTGCATATTATTGTGGAAGGAAAAGATGAAGGCACACCTGCTCTGACACGCTATCAGCGGGTGATTATTACGGTTTTGTAATAGTTTATGGGCAGAACTTAACTGAAAAGGGGCTACTGTTAACAGGTAGCCTCTTTCGAATAGTCTATTATGTCAGATGTATAGTTTTATCAGGTGTTATTATTAACTGAAAGCCTTTTTTCTTTATTTTTTCTCCTACGTTCTGTTTCATAGGCATACACACGCTCTTTATTTGCTTTGCGATACTCACGGCAATACTCTTTCATTTCTTCCCGATGTTGTTCCGCATACTCCCGAGACCTTTGGTTGAGTTTGTCTCTGTTTTTTTCTCTGTACTTTTTCTGGTACTCTCTTTGATATTCTGTGGTTTTCATAATTGATGATTGTTCGGCAAAAGTTAAATTTCTATTTCAAAATTATCCAATTTTCTGAAATATCATAATTTTTCGGAGTTTTTATTTGATGGACTATTTCATTGATAGATATACGAATGTAATTAATGTTCGTTTTTTTCATATTTTTAACTAAACAAAAAAGACAGCTACCAATGGCAACTGTCTTTCTAAACTCAGTCGTTGTAACAGTAATTATTTCCCTTTTTGAGTTGTCAACAATATATTTTTCAGACTTTCTACGTCTTGTTTTAATTGCTTCATATCCTGATTTTCTTTTTCTAAAACCTCAATTCGTTTTAATAACTGTTGTGTAGCAGAGATGTTCAGAGTAGTCAAGGCTTCGTAGTCAACCGCACGGAAATCGTTTACTTCTTTGCCATAGACAAATACTTTTCCGCTTTTTTCAGAACTGACCTGAATACCATTGGCTGATACAGACAGTACTTCTACAACCTCCTGTTTTTCGTCAGTAATCAATTTAAGTTTGTCACCTGCTTTTAAAGTTGTTCTGGTTAGTGGAATAAATCCTTTTTCGATAGCGCTTAACTGGTAAATATCAGGAATGAAATCGGTTATTTTAGTCACAGCAGAAGGATACACTTCTTCTACCTGTTGGGCAATTACTTTCTTGTAATTCGTATTTCCTTTAGAGATAGAGTCAGTTAACTGATAATCTGTTATCTGAATATTCTTTAAAGTATTAAGGTCATGGGCATTGTTTGATAAGCCCTTTATTTTTTTGATACGGGCGTCTGAATAAGCATTAAACTCAGAGGCAGCAATACGATGTGAAGCATAAATAGAATAATTATTAGCACCTGAACTTGTACCTGTGTCTCCATTACTATTCAGATAACCATAATTTGGGATAGTAGTTGACAAACTACCATCTATTACCAATTTCGCTCTTGTAGGTGATTCTGTACCAATTCCAACTGCACCATTGCTTTTAATAATCATTTTAGAGCCTGTATTATCTTTCAGAAGCAAGTGTCCGACACCCTCACTATTTCCGCTTCCAGTAGATACAAATTTCCAGTTATTGGCGTTGGTAGAAGTATTATTGATTGAAAGCCATGTGCCTGTAGTAGAAGAACTGGTAGCACGCAGGGTTTCATTGGTCGTACTCACTACTTCCAATTGAGAATTTGGAACGACAGTACCAAACCCTACTTTACCAGTAGCAGAGTTAATAAACATTCTGGTATCGGTCTCATCTTTTACTAACAGATTACCTGCGCCTTCGGTATTTCCGCTTCCGGTAGATATAAATTTCCAACTTTTACCTCCGGTAGTAGAATTGGCTAAATTAAACCATGTTCCGACAGTAGAATTACTTGAAGCACTGAAAATATCTTTTAAAGAACTGGCTATCTGGAACTGAGCGCCGGGATTAGCAACCCCAATCCCTACTTCACCTGTATTCTTAACAACCAACCGTGAGTTATCATTACCTTCTACTACAAAAGACCCATTAGAATCCTGACCAATATCCGTCCAGCTATTTCCAATACCTTCAAAACGCATCTGAGGTGCTTTGTTGGTTGTAGATAGCAATCTTGCTACAACAAGTGTATTGTAAGTAGTCGGTACCCAATTTTGTATAATAAAACGCCCGTTTTCATTAGCTATTACATCTAATTTACTGGCATTTTCATAAGGGGTATGCGCTCCTATAATTAATCGGCCGTTTACACCCATATTCCGCTCGAAGAAATCTCCATAAATTAAAGGGGTAGCAGTATTTGAGTTATGAATATATAGTTTATCGTTGCCTGTTGCATCAGAACCTGCGCCGTCTCCTATAAATACATTATAACTCCCTGTTGCATTATAACCTGCATAAGAACCAATAGCTACATTAGACATACCTGATATATTATTAGCAAGTGCTACACGTCCTATGGCAGTATTAAAATTTCCTGAAACTTTATTTTCTAATGCACCTGCTCCAATAGCCGTATTATCCGTGCCTGTAGTATTCTCCAAGCCTGCATTGAAGCCAACAAAAGTGCTATAATTTTGAGTTAAGTCATCATTTCTTCCTGCTCCCTCACCAACAAATACACTTAATCCGGTATTACGGATATCTATTTTTCCATTAATACGGGTATTTCCATCTACTTCAAGCATTTCAGATGGATTCAGAACCCCAATACCCACCCTCCCGGTATTGCGTATAATCATTCTTGTACCCTCATGGTCTTTGAAGTGTAACTGTCCGTATCCGCCGTTTTCAATGGTAGTTCCTGTTCCGGAATGGAATATCTGCCACTCCTTTGAAATAGGGATTTCCTCTATATTTCCCGTAACCCCGGAAGAGATTCTTATTCCTGCGCCAATAGTTGAACTTCCACTAAAATTAGCAACTGTTGAAAGAGCGGTATTTCTAACATCTAATTTATAGGCAGGAGTATTGGTTCCAATCCCCAGCTTAACGGATGGTATCATATATAGGTACTCATTCTCGGCAGCCCAATAAGGGTCTGAAAAAAAGCTGGCATCTGTCCAGGTTCCATTTCCATCACCATCCGAAGTCATTACTTTATACAAACCTGCTCCAGTAGTCATTTTAAGGAACTTGGTTGCTACTGTATCTGTCCACCTGCCATTCCCTGCATTATCTGAAGCCATTACTTTTAAGCTACCTGCCCCGTTAGTCATTCTGAAGAGTTTGGTTGCGAGCGTGTCGGTATTGGTTTGTGATTTTGGGAGTATGGTTACGCTCTGCGAAAAAGCCTTAGAGAAAGCAAGCAGAGAAATTGCAACAGATAAAGCTAAGTGTTTAGGTTTTATAAAAGTATTCATGGTAATTGAGCTTAGATGTATTAATGATTGCTAAAGGATTTACAGCTATAAATGTTTGGTTTATTAAAAAACAAAATTGTTCAACAAAATTGTTTAATTAGAATCAAAAAAATATGGCCGGAGCCATTTTGTAAAACTAAGGTCTGATACCATTCAGCACAAAGGCCTTTATTTTATCTCTTCTTTGCCTGATGAATGCTTTCATACCTTCGTCGTCTCTGTTTTCTTTTGCTTTTACATAATTCATTGTCAGGTAAGGCACGGCACATAGGCCATAAATATTCATAATCAGGTCTTCTCCGGTTACTTCTTCGCCCACATTTCCTGTTTGTTTCTCCTGTTTAAGAATTTCATCTAATTGAAATGGAATGGTATCTTCTTGTGAATGTGCTAAAAAATAGGCTAACTCTTCTGATTCATTAAATAGATTTATGATAAAACTGGGTAAACCGGGTTTTGCCTCAAACAAATCATTCACTACCTCTACAATTCCGCCTATCAATGTTTCTAAATCAACCTGCTGACCAATGAGACGCTTCATATTAGCAAATACCAGACTCAGCGTACTTTCCAGAACTTCCTGAAAAAGTGATTCTTTCGTTCTGAAATAGTAATGTAACATCGTACGGCTGATACCTGCTTCTTCGGCTATCTGGGTAGTGCGTGTACCCTTAAATCCGTTTCGATGAAATACTTTTTCAGCGGCTTGCAGTATTTTTTGTTTGGTGTCGTGGTCTATTTTGGGCATAAACTAAATTGTTCGACAAAATTGTTTATAAAAAAATTGTAAAGCAAGTTTTTTGAACAAAGTTTTTATGATTATATCTGACTTTCTACTTTCAGTTCGGTGTTCTGACAATTGCCAGCCTTTTCATTAACTCATTTCTTCTATTTTGCGGAATAGGGATACCCATATTGAAATGATTAAGATAAATGTTTTCTGAATCAAATCTATGCAGAAAATTAAGATTGACAATATAAGAGCGTGATATCTGGTAAAAATTATTGCCTGAAAAAAATTGCGCCAGATAGCCCAAATTCATCGAAAACATGAAGGGATTTTTTTCTTCTTTCACAAATACCCACACATAGGCTCTATCAGCCTTTATGCATAATACATCTGACTTCTTGATTCGCTGATGCCCTTTTTTATGTGGCAAAAAAATACTCTCTGACCTTGTTGGATTATCATCTTCTTTATTCAACATGTAATGATTATATGCTAATTCTATCTGAAAAACCAATTCTTTATTACGGAAGGGTTTAAAAAGGTAGGCAGCCGGATTCAAAACTTTTGCTCTTTCGAAAGTATTTGATTCTGAATTAGCCGTCAGGAAAATAACAGGAATAGAATAATTACTTACTATATCTTTAGCGGTTTCAATGCCATCTTGTGCTGAATTGCGTAAAATAATGTCCACCAACATCAAATCCGGTATTTCTCGTTCAATAGCCCGAATGGCTTCTCCATGATTTTTAGCAATGGCTGTTACCCGATGCCCATGTTTTTCCAGTATTTCTTTCAAATCAGTAGCTGTAATGATATAATCTTCGATAATCAGAATATTAAGATTTTTCATAGTTTTCAAGCAATTTTAAACGTAAAAGTTGACCCATTGTTAAATTCATAGCTAAGATGCCCATCTAATTGATTTACCATCATATTGATTAATTTCATGCCAAACGATTCTTTTTTCTGAAAACTTACCGATTTCAGTCCATTGTCTTTTATGCGCATAGTTATCTGATGATTCTTTTCGCTTAAGTCAATACTCAATACAGGAGCAGGGTGCTCTGCAAAGGCGTGTTTACAGGCATTGGAGATAAGCTCATTAATCATCAGTCCTAAAAAGACTGCTTTCTCGGCTTTCAAAGGACGAATATTGATGTGATACTCTAACTCGACCTCTTCTATGCCATAAGAGTCAAAAATCATATCAGATAGATTATGAATAAAGAGTTCCATATCAATTTTATCCAACTCTTTTGTATCATATAGTTGTCGATGCAGTACTGCCATTGCTTCAATGCGTAACTGGCTTTCATCAATAGCCTGCTTGGCTTTCGAATCACTTAATTGGTTTGATTGTAAGCTAAGTAAACTGGAAATAATTTGGAGGTTGTTTTTTACCCGATGGTTCTGTTCCTGAATAAGAATAGCGTTATGCTCACTCAGTAGTTTTTGCTTTTGGTAAAGCTTATATAGATAAAAAACAAGAATGATAAAAATGCTTATAAAAACGCCTGTTAAAATCAATAAATATCTTTGCTGAAGAATCTCCTTCTGGTTATTTTCAAGTGCTGACTTCTGTAATTTTAACTCTAAGTCTTTTTTCTCGGTTTCTAATCTTATACGCCACTTGCTTACGCTTCCTTCTCTGTCTGAGTTTAATATTTCATATTTATATGATTAGTATTTTTCTTTTGCCTTATAGGCTTTTTGCCAATCTCCCATAGCTTTATAATACTTGTCATACGTTTCATAATGTGTAACAACAATATACTTATCAAATTTATAGCCTTGGTCAATGAGAGCCTGAGACCCTTCAAGTATCTTCTTTGCTCGTTTGAAATCTTTGAATATAAGGTAAGCATCTGCAAGCTCTGTACGAGTTCTCAGCCAGGGAGATTCCGGTTTCTCTTTCTGTTTTATCATTACCGCATATTCAAGATTAGGCAAGGCGCTTTTATCATGTAATTTCATATATATTGTGCCCATTACCTCCCTTACTCCTCCAAGATGCTTTTCAGATTTATCTTTCAAAGCCAATACCTCCAGTTTCTTGAAATAATACAAAGCACTATCATAATCGGGTCTTGGATTAAAGTCGGCCATATGAATCATTCCATATAAGTAATAAGCATCTCTTATACCTTTTTCAACTTTATGTTCTTTAAATATCTGTACTGCCTCATTCAACATGGCTTTGGCTTCGTTAATGTGCTTCTGCTCCAATTCAAAATCTGTTAACCTCAAATAGACTTTTCCTGCACTATACCAATTTTTATGACGCTCATTGATTCTCAGAGAGAGGTACATTAGCCGATAAGCCTCCGGGTAATTATGCTCACTTCCACGCATTTTGCCGAGTAAATAATAACCCTCTGCAATCTGAATCGAGTCATTCTTACGGATACCTTCAGCAAGGGTAGATTCTGCATAAAGAAGTTTTTCATTGACAGGTTTTTGTTGTGCATTAGCCATATAGCTGTGGCATATAATATAGATGTATAACAACAGCCGGGTTGTATAGGAGTAAGATAAGGTCATAGAAAAAGTTATTTATCCAAAAGTAGCTTTAAAGCGACATAGATATAGGAGATCGACTTTTTATTTTTTTAACGGTACTTATTTGGAAAGAAAACATATTGATTGGGAAGATAAACCCAGGCTTTGATGATAGTACCGATGACGCTAATAAATATATCAGATATACTTGTATGGCTTTAAGTCTATCATACAATCAGAATATGAAAACAATGAGATATTTCTTCATACTATTAGTATTGACGGTAATGCTGATAGCTTGTACAAAATCGGCTGATGAACCCACTCCTGATGATAACGACAACACTGACCCAACTCCGAGTACAACTGTTAAAAAGGCAACGGGTGAATGGATTGCTGCTAATGACGGAGCAGGAGGTTTTACTTATCCTGAATCTTTTAGGAATTACTTGTTTATATATGAAGTAGAAAGTAACAACCAACTTATTGCATATGAACTAAGCTCACCCGACATAGAAGTTGCTTTTTTTCTATACAATAGTAACGGCGAAAGAATGTGGCAGTCTGAACGTGGACGGATTGTCAAAGGTGAAGCAAAACTTAATGCAGGGAAATATTATCTTTCGGTTGTATCAGAACGATATGCATTAGGGAAGTTTGAGTTAAAAATTGGAGGAGTGAAAAAGGATATTGTTAAAGTGCCTTTTGAAATACAGAAATCTGGTGAAAAATCATGGGGAACGAATGGTGGTGGTGGAATAGCCGTAACCCCTAAAAACCATATTTATACCTTTGAAGTAACCGAAGATAATACCTATATTGACATAGAGATGGAATCAAAAGATACAGAAATTGGTCTTTACCTATATGATACTAATGGGCAGGAGGTTGAACGGCATTTAGGTCAGAGAAGGCATTTTATCATAGCAAGACTTAACAAAGGTACTTATGCAATCATGGCCGCTACCAAAGTGCGCGGTTCAAGAGGAAATTATACCCTTAAATTATTGGGTAAAGTTAAAAATCTCAAAAAACATGAAGTTTCTGAAAAAGTAATGGAGGGAAACATGGCCAGTAATAAGGATATAAAGACTTTCACTTTTGAAATTACCGAAGAAAATTCGCTGATTGATTTGCAATTAACCTCTGCAACTCTCAAAGTTGGTTTAAAATTATATGATAGTGATGGGCAATTGGTTGGAGATGATGGTTATACAAGTTCTGCGATTCTTGTTGGAAGAGTAAAAAAGGGAACCTATAAACTTATTGCATCTTCTAATCCCTATGTTGCAAGTCCTAGTGGTAATTTCAAATTGGTAGCTGTAGGTAATTTCAAGTAGAAATATTACATAATAGGTAGTCAAATAAAACCGTATGAAAAAATATATATACTGCTGTTGGCTAATCATGTTTATGGTAGTGCCTACAATGACCAATGCTCAGACAAGTAGCGGCTCAAAACCTTTACCAAAAAAGAAGCCAGCCACTACTAGTAAGCCAAATGCTGAAAAAAAAGTTTCTAATAGTGGTGGTAGTTCAGGACAATCCTTACCCAATAAACCAAATGCAGATAAGAAGGTGACCTCTAATGGCAGTGGTAATTCAGTACAGTCTTTGCCCAAGAAGCCAAATACTGATAAAAGGGTGTCTGCTAATAGCAGTAGTAGTTCAGCACAGTCCTTACCCAATAAGTCAAATGCTGATAAGAAAGTTTCTAATACCGGAAGCTCAGGGTCAGTTAATAGTCAGTCTGCTGTTAGCACTACTGATACAAAAACCGCACGACCTAATCAAAGCAATGACAACAAGTCTGCCACTCAAACAAAGGTAGCGCACCCAGTACAAACTGTGCAACCCAAGTCTGAACCTGTGCGTAAATATGAAACATCATCTTCAAAAAGAAGCAACTTTGCAAGTGGGGGCGGATATGCAAAAGGAGATAACCTTCTGAATGTTGGCATAGGCTTGTCGTCCTACTACTATGGCAATCCTATAGGTATTTCGTTCGAGAAAGGCATAGAGAAAGACCTCAGTATAGGTGGGCAATTTGATTATAATTCAGGTAGTTATTATGGCTATTCAAGTGGTTATAAAGCCTATTATCTGGGTGCAAGAGGTTCGATTCACCTCTGTCGTTTGTTGAAAATCAATGTCGATAAACTTGATTTATATGCGGGTCTTGGTTTGGGTTATCGACACTTTAGATGGAACGATAGTTACTATGGCAACAATGGCGGCTTGTTCTTTAATTATTTTATTGGAGGGAAATACTATTTTACAGAAAAATTCGGAGGTTTCACAGAACTCGGCTATACAGGATTATCTTCAGTCAGAGTTGGACTTGCCCTGAAATTCTGAACCCGGATTTTGTTTGACAGAAAATTAAATTAAAAGTATGATAACAGATATACGAAAGGCTTCAGCTACTACTTTGTCCATAGTTGCTATTTTAATTGTGTTGTTACTCTGGCATCTGATAGTAGCTTTTACTCCCAGAATAAAACTGGCTGGTCTATTTCTGGCAAAACCTGCCGAACCGGGATACGTATGGCAGAATGCCAACCATGCTGACGCACGCCTCTTTTGGCAAAATACCGATGTAGTATGGCAGGAGGGGCTTGAACACCCGGAATTTAAAGCAGAGTCGGCTGAAATAGAGGGCGATTGGAATCCATTGCCGGGTTATAGATTTATAGACAAAAATAAGGGATTGCATACTATCTGGACTCCTGGCCTGCTGCACCCTGATTATATGGCTTGGTCAGACAAAACTGAGGAGCGCTGGTTGCCTGTCACAGGGTATCGATTCACTGAAGAGGGTGATGAGGTTGATTGTGTCTGGGATCCAAACAAAGACTATCCTGACCTAAAAATAAAAACTACCGATGCCACGGATCAATACTTGCCATATCCGGGGTATGTATTCGTTGAACCAAATACATCTCTGAAAGTAGTATGGGTGCCCGGTACTGTAAATTATGAACAACCACATTTAGTTGCCGGAGTTACAGAAGGTACCTGGAACCCAAGATATAATTATCGTCCATCCCGTATGTCAGATAGTGATAAAATAAAATTAGCAGCCGCCGCCATTATTACCTACAAGGTAATCTCCCATTTGTGATTTTGTTTAAATATGGAATTTTATGTCCATATTTAAACAAAGTAATATCCCACAAGCAAGATTTGAAAACTTAATTAGAAGTCATAAAATTTTCAAAATATTATCATGTAAACAGAGCCTGAAAGAGACCAGATTCAGTCTCTATTTATTTGGAAATTAACTTAAGTTTCCTGAATAGAAAAAGGAAGTATAACTACTTCACCAACTCCAGCTTCTTCGCAAACTTCTGGGCCTTTAATGATAACTCGGTAGCTAAGAAACAATGGTCTTGTGTCATAGCTGTTTCAGTTCGGTTCACGATATCGCTTACTAACTGGCCGCCAAATGGCAGAGGGTCTTTACTGCAATCAATGTATTTAGTCTCTTTGTTATTAACTAAATACAAATTATTACCAGTGTCTTTAATAGCAATATCTATGTTTTTACGAATTTCAATAAAGCCTTCAGTCCCTAAAATAGTCAATCGGCCGTCGCCCCAGGTTTTTAGTCCGTCAGGTGTAAACCAGTCTACCCTGATATAACCTGTGCCACCATTGCCTTTCACCATCGCATCACCAAAATCTTCAAAAAGCGGGAACTCAGGATGATTTACATTACCCACCTGTGAACTGATAACCTCACCTTTGGTAGAACCTGTAAAAAACAGAAACTGGTCGAACTGGTGAGAGGCAATATCAGTAATGATACCCCCAAACTTGCTACGGTCAAAAAACCATTCCGGTCGGGTTTTGGTATTCATTCTGTGTGGGCCTAAGCCAATGGTTTGTATTACTTTACCAATCACTCCTTCTTTGATTAATTCACCTGCCTTTACGGTTGCTCTGTTTTCGAAGCGCTCGCTATACATAATTGAATAGATGCGCTTGGTTTCTTTTTGCACTTTTCTTGCCTGTGCTAATTGCTCTAAGGTTGTAATACCGGGCTTATCGGCCATAAAGTCTTTCCCATGTTGCATGGCTCTGATACCGATTGGTGCACGTTCGCTGGCAATGGCAGCGCTTAAAATCAATTGAATTGAATTATCTTCCAACACTTCTTTCTCACTATTAGCCTGTTTTACATTCGGGTATCTTTTTACGTAAGCTGCCATTAAATCAGGTTCTTTGGCATAAACAGCTACTAACTCTCCACCACCTCGTATAATAGCCTCTGTCATACCATAGATATGGCCATGATTGAGCCCAATTACTGAAAAACGAATGGCTGGTGCCAAATTTTTATGAATATAAGGTGCTTCTATGGTACTTGACTTTGCGGCAATTTCATTCACAAGGCTTGAAGAGAGTACCAACCCTGCGGTACTTGCCAGGCTATTCTTTAAAAAGTTACGACGGTTGTTCTGATTGTTTTCCATAGTTTAATCAGGTAGGTTTTATTGGGTTTTGGTTGCCAGTTTTAAAGCCTGGGTTGTTGTATAATATTTGGCAATCATGTTGGGTACTTCCCATGCAGGTAATTTGCCCTGTTTCAGAAATTCAAGGTATTTTTCGGCTACTCTGCCAAAATGTGCTTCGTGTCCTTCTTTGTATTGCTCCGGAATGTCCACTTCCCAGCCCTTAGCATTTTTCTTTACACTTACCCCCGGATATTTTTTTGCTACTGCTGCCACAGCCTGCATTAAGCCTGTTTCATAGGTTTTATCGTTGCCGGCAGGTTCGATGTATAACGTGGGTTTATAGTTTTGCTCGGCTCCTTGTCTGATAATAAGATTTGCTTTGGTACCTCGCATGATAGAATAGTGCGTATCACCACCACCCTCAGGTGCCTGATAAGCCCATATAACTGATGCTTTGGCATGTACACCCTTTAGCTGGTAATTGATTTCACCGTTTGAGTAGACCTTTAATACATCATTTACCACATCTTTTTTCAGGTAGTCAGGAAAACCGCCTGTTTTAGTAATGGTTTTAAACTGGTTCAAAGTCATATCAGTTGTCCAGCGACGGGCATTGGTCAGCTTGATGTCTTTCTGATAATCAATCACCTGCTCAGGGAAACATTCCCATTGAATCAGGTCAACCAGGTGCGTAGTTACATCAACAATGCCTTCTCCTTGCTGGGCAACATCCATAAACCAAGATGGGCGGGTCAGGACACTGCCAGATACATATTTGTAGAAATGATGCACACTTTCTTTGGTTACGGCAGGATTATCAGCCGTTCCTTTTTCTAATTTCCCAAAAGCCGACGGTAACATCGAAAACTCTCTTTGCAGCATGGTAGTAATCTCATAGCGCTCGGTCATGATGTCGTAAAGCATTACCTTCTTCTGAGCAGCGGTAGCAAAGGTTTTTTTGAGTTTGTCAAAATCTTTGCCATCGATTATCATAGGTTTATCGGCCAGTACATTCAACCCGGCATCAATTGATTTTTGAATATAGTCAGCTTTAATACGGTTATTTCCGGCAATCACTACCACATTGCCTGCTTTTTCAGCCAGCATTTTTTCAAGATAATCAGGGCCTGTATAAGTTTTCTCGTCCCATGCAGTAGGATTATCCTTGCGGGCATTATAGCCTTGAATGCGTTGCAAGTGAAAGTCAAGGTCGGCACCTGCAGGAGCATATACCCGTACTTCGGGGCTTACTCCCGGAAACATGTTTTTCTGTACCAGAGCCGCATGAAAATGACCTGGGTCAAGGGTAATCAGTTTAATTTCTTTTGAAGTCTGGGCAGATACTTCTTGATTGAATAACATATTGAGTACTAAAGCAAACCCCGTTGCTAACTGTTTTTTTCTCATCAGGTCTGATATATGGTTATTTATTCACTTTTATTGCATAAGCACTTCTTTGTTCGCGAGACAAAAGTGCGTTGGCTTCGTTGTCATTTTTAAAACGCTCTGTAGCAGGATCCCAATATAATTTTCTTTTCAGTTTCATGGCGGCATGGTGCAATAAGCAGGCCGTACATGAACGATGACCGATTTCTGCAGGTGCAATGGGTTCTTTGCGTGAGGCAACACTTTCCAGCCAGTTTCCGTGGTGGTCGGTGCTTACGGGCAGGTGCAACTCATTCGGGCCGATTTCTGACGTAATCAATTTAGGGTCGCTGGCGTCTAATTTTTTGGCGGCATTCTGTTTGGCTATCGGGTCGCTTGAAGTAACAGCACTATCACCACGTGAAACAAAAATCCATCCTTCAGTTCCCTCAAATCTGATTCCGTTCGGAATCTCATTGCTGATAATCATTTCTACTCCATTGTCATATAGCGCATGGGTCGTAAATATGCCATGCACATTCCACAAACCACTGGTCGGAAAATCGGCTTTACCCCATATTTCAATCGGGCCCGAATACTCTTTATCCATTCCCCAGTGCGCAATATCAATATGGTGTGCGCCCCAACCTGTAATCATTCCAGCCCCAAACTGTTCGCAACGCAACCAGCCCGGACGCTCAAACCCTACATTGGGGTGTACCCGTTTTTCGGTATAATATACCTCCGGTGTTGTACCTAACCACATATCATAGTTCAGGTTTTTCGGGATAGGCATCTGAGGCTCTTCATTGCCTGATGGGTCGCCTGGTAAACCTACATATACTTTCTGCAATTTACCTATTCTTCCGTTTCTTACCAACTCTGCGGCATATCTGAATTGTGAAGTTGACCGTTGCTGGCTACCAATCTGTAATATTCTACCCGATTTCTTTACTGCATCAGCCATCATTCTGCCTTCGGCTATGGTAAGCGAGGCAGGTTTTTGTACATACACATCTTTTCCGGCTTCTACGGCGTGTACTACAATGGGTGCATGCCAGTGGTCGGGTGTGCTTACAATTACGGCATCAATATCTTTATTCAATAATAATTCTCTGTAATCGCCATAACCTGTAACGCCATTAAATTCCTTCCCGGTCTTTTTGGTATAATAGCCATTAACTAATTTCTGTGCTAATTCTACACGAGTGCTATCCAAATCGCATACAGCCATAATCTGTGCAGAATCGTGTTTCCATACGCCCGGCATATCATGCCCACGGGAAATTCTTCCTACACCGATAGCCCCTACATTAATTCGGTTGCTGGGGGCATTTTTACCAAAAACAGAAGAAGGCACTATAGTAGGCAGACCTGCTAATAGTGTACTGCCGGCTAATACGCCTTTACTACCCAAATCAAGGAATTTTCTTCTCGAAATATGATTATTTTTTTTAGTAGTCATAGAATTTATGCAATTTACATTGGTTAAATAGAAGTGTTCAAACAAGGGATTATGTGGCCGTAATTACAGCCACATGTATTAAAGGTATCCCGTTTTCAGTAGAATTGTTTCATATAGTAGAATCAAGGTTTATAGGTGGAATGACAAGGTTGAAAATAGAAATATAATTCAGAGGTCAGGTGTTATAGAAAAAATACAATTATTTAATATTTTTCCTTAACCATGTCTCTCACTTTAATCATTACTAAAAAACCAAATTCAGAAGAATATTACAGTTATTTTTGCACTTAACAAAGACTTTTATGACTATTTTTTATATTTCCATGACAATTTCTATCGGTTCCGTTTTCGGGAACGTTCCCGATAGTTTTCAGAAACTTGTAAAAATTATAGATTTTTTGATTATGGATAGTCTGATGAAAAGACAGTTTTATAATAGAATGATGTAGAAAAAAATGAGGTACATTAGAAAAATATAATTTCTTTGTTTTTGTCCTGAACTGTGATTAAGCTGATTTGATGATTACACTGAAATTACTTTGATTGTTATTTGTCCTTTCTGTAATTCAAACATCATAATTGACATCAGTGCAATCATCAAATCAGCTTAATCACAGTTCAAGACAAAAAAAAACCTTATTTTTCAGCCTTACTACCCTAACCTAATGGAAACCGACAAACTTAAGAGAGAAATTGATATACTGGGCCTGGCAGCCAATACCATCAATATGATTATTGGGGCAGGTATTTTTATCTTGCCGGGTCTGGTAGCCGCATATCTGGCCGAAGCCAGTATAATCGCTTATATATTCTGCGGTATTCTGATGTTTACCATTGTTTTGTGTTTTGCCGAAATCGGTAGCCGTGTTACTGTTACCGGAGGAGCCTATGCTTATATTCATGATGCCTTTGGTGATTTTGCAGGCTTTCTGGCAAATGCCCTCTTCTGGTTTGGCACAGGAGTACTGATAAATGCGGCTGTAATTAATGCGATGGCAGATATGCTAACTATTTATATCCCATCTCTCCACATGCTTGCTTATAGAAGCCTGTTTTTTGTATTGATTTTTGGCAGTTTTGCCTGGATAAATATCAGAGGCGTGAAGTATGGTAATTCGATGGTGAAAATCAATACAGTTGCCAAACTGGTGCCTTTATTCTTACTCATTGCGGTTGGCGTCTTTTATGTGTCAGTAGATAATCTCAAATGGCAGTCATTTCCTACACTTTCTAATATAGGCGGTGCATCTTTATTACTATTCTTTGCTTTTGGTGGGGGAGAAGCCGCATTGAGTGTAAGTGGAGAAACCAGAAATCCCAATCGGGTAATTCCGATGGGTATTTTGTTAGGTATGGGAATTGTCATTCTACTTTATATCATTATCCAGTCTGTAGCTCAGGGGGTGTTGGGGACAGAGTTAGTGAATCATAAAGATGCTCCGTTGGCAGCGGTTGCAGAGAAGATTTTCGGACATTTTGGGGCTACATTAATCACTATCGGCGGTATTATTTCTGTTTTTGGTTCGTTAAGCGGTTCAATTTTATCCTATCCCCGGGTACTATTTGCAGGAGCACAAAGCGGATGGGCTCCGGCCTTTATTGCTAAAGTTCATCCCAGATATGCCACGCCATACTGGGCTATTATCGTTTATACCATCTTAGATTTTATTTTTGCCGTTACAGGCGGTTTCCGGCAACTGATTATTGTTGCCAGTGCTTCCTTACTAATCATCTATCTGGGTGTAGTATTGGCGGTTGTCAAATATCGTCTCATGAATAAAACTTCTGCCGAAATTCCATTCAAATTGCCTTTTGGCTTATTCATTCCATCTATTGCTGCTATCTCCATTATATGGTTTTTATCAAACCTTAAAATGCCGGAATGGATTGGGGTGGGCATAGCTATCCTATCGCTCTCAGCTATTTATTTGATAATGAAATTGTTAAGGCGCGGCAATTGAGTGCTGATTATGGGACTTTTTTGTTGGTTTTTTTGTTCATTACTGGCGGATAATAAGGATAATACCACTATTCTCGTAAAAATCAGTTAATTTTGTAACATGATTATAAGACCGGAAAGACCCATAACAGATTGGCTACCACTCACTTTGAACGAAGTAGAGAAAAGAGGTTGGGACGAAGTAGATGTTGTACTCGTTTCAGGAGATGCCTATGTTGACCATCCTGCCTTTGGAACGGCTGTTATCGGGCGTATTATTGAGAGCGAAGGATTCAGAACCGCTATTATTGCACAGCCTAACTGGAGAGATGATTTGCGGGACTTTAAGAAATATGGTCGCCCGAAGTATTTCTTCGGGGTGACGGCTGGCTGTATGGATTCGATGGTGAATCATTATACAGCTAACAAGCGTTTACGTTCGAATGACTCCTATACACCGGGTGGTGAAGCTGGGTATCGTCCTGATTATGCCACAACAGTTTATACCAAGATATTAAAAGAACTCTATCCTGATGTGCCTGTATTAATAGGAGGGATAGAGGCTTCATTAAGAAGGGTAACTCACTACGATTATTGGAAAGACCAATTGATGCCTTCAATCCTGGTAGACTCAGGGGCAGATTTATTGGTATATGGCATGGGTGAGCAGCCTTTGCGTGAGATACTGAAACTGGTGAAAAAAGGTGTACCGCTCAATACTATCAGGAATGTAAATCAGGTAGCTTATTTACAAGATAGTTCAGAAGCGTTACCTGACGATAGAGGCTGGAATACAGTTGAATTGGCAAGCCATGAGGTCTGTCTGAAAGATAAAATCAAATATGCTTCCAATTTCAAGATAGTAGAGGTAGAATCGAACAAGTGGCAGGCAAACCGTATTATTCAGAAAGTAGGTAATGAGACTTTGGTAATTAATCCACCGTTCAAGATTATGGACGAAAAGGAAATCGACCAGTCGTTTGATTTGCCTTATACCCGGCTACCGCACCCCAAATACAAAAAACGTGGGCCGATTCCGGCTTACGAAATGATTAAGTTCTCGATAAACATGCACCGGGGCTGTTTTGGGGGATGTAGTTTCTGTACCATATCTGCCCATCAGGGCAAATTCATTGCTTCCAGAAGCGAAGAATCTATCCTGAAAGAAGTTGACCAGATTGTGCAACACCCTGAATTTAAAGGCTATATCTCTGATTTGGGTGGGCCATCGGCCAATATGTATCGCATGAAAGGCAAAGATGAGTCTATCTGTGCCCGTTGTCAGGCACCAAGTTGTATTCATCCTGTTATCTGTTCAAACCTTGATACCTCGCACAAGCCATTAACCAAAATCTATCAGAAAGTAGATGCACACCCCGAAGTGAAAAAAGCCTTTGTAGGGTCGGGTATCCGCTACGATTTATTGGTGGACGATTTCAATAAAAATAATCAGGACGGCAATCACGACGAATACATGGAGCAGTTGGTAACGCGCCACGTATCAGGTCGTTTGAAAGTTGCTCCTGAACATACCTCTGACGATACGTTGCGTGTAATGCGTAAGCCGTCTTTTAAGTATTTCAAGAAATTCAAACAGAAATATGATAAGATACAGGAGAAGCATGAGTTAAAACAACCATTGATTCCTTATTTCATCTCCTCTCATCCGGGTTGTGAAGAGGCTGATATGGCAAATCTGGCCGCCGAAACCAAAGATTTAGGCTTCCAGTTAGAACAGGTGCAGGATTTTACGCCTACGCCTATGACAGTAGCCGAAGTTATCTATTATTCGGGAGTACATCCTTATACTTTACAACCTATCAAAACAGCTAAAACCAAAGAAGAAAAACTGGCACAAAACCGATTCTTTTTCTGGTATAAACCCGAGTTTAAAAGCTGGATTCGTAGTCGTTTGCATAAACTCAATCGAGCCGATTTAGCTGACCGTTTGTTGTCTAATCCTAAAAAGAAAATACAAGGCAATGAAGTTGTAGGGGTGGTGAAGAATAAGAAGAAGAGGTTTAGGTAATTTCAGGCAATACCATAAAATCTTTCCCATAAAACCTCTCTTTTACGTCGTGAAACTAAAACAGAGGTTTTATTTTTTAATACCACTTTATTTTCTTCGATGGTCTCAATCTGTTGCAGATTCACTAAAAAAGAACGATGCGTTCGGTAAAAGTAATTAGTTGCAATAAAGCGTTTTTCTAATTCGCCCAAAGTTGTCGCTACAAAAGCTTTTTTGCCATCTTCGAATACAATAAGCGTATAGTTAATATCAGCCAGCAGAAAGAGCACTTCTGCCGGATTTACTTTTTGACGGCCACCGATTGAGATTAATTTAGTTTCCATGATTATAAAAGGTTTTAAGCAAAGGTTAATTGAGATTTTGAAGAAACCCTCCTCACAAAGAAGAGGGTTTAGTAGCTTAAACCGAAAGTATTATGCAAAATGGGAATACATTTTATTTTTTATCTTCGCTTGTTGCTTCTTTGGTTTCTGATTTTTTTGATAGAGCCGCTTCAATACTTGCCAGACGACTCTCAAAACCCTTATTGTCTGATTTCAATTGCGTATTTTCTTTTTGCAATTGTTCAATCATAGCTTGTTGTTCCTGCATGGCTTTAATCATCGGAGCCAAAAGGTCATTATAACGTACTGAGTAATATCCTTTGTCGTCTTTATGAAGTATGCCCAGGCCTTTTGCACCTGCTTTATTCAGGGTTGCTTCTAACTCCTGAGCAATTACCCCCATTTCTAAATCTTTATTGGTATTTCCAATTCTATGATAACTCACTGGGCGGAGGTCTTTAATAAAGTTAATCCCTAATGAAACTGGGAGAATGTTTTCTTTCCAACGTTTGTCAGAAGTAACAGTCCAGGCAACCTGTACACCTGCATAAGTAACAGCAGCGTCACCCACTCTTACCTGATTACTACCTGAAGCGCTTGGTGGTTGGGCATTATAGCCGATAAGGGTATTATTTGAACCGCCAGTCTGGAAATACCCTGCGGAATTTCCTACGAATGTATTATTGTTACCAGAGGTAAGAAGTTCGCCGCTAATAGCACCTAAAGCTGTATTACCAGAGCCAACGGCTCTTGGTATTGCTCTTTGACCAACTGCTGTGCTTCCATCTCCGGTGGTATTAGCTCTCAGCGCTTCATCGCCTAAAGCAGTATTCCAACTACCTGTGGTATTAGCTCTCATAGAGTTAAATCCTATTGAATTATTATAGTTTGCCCCATCACTATTTACCAGTGATTCAAATCCTATAGCTGTATTTCTGGTACCAGTCTTGTTTGCTGATAGTGAAAGGCTTCCCACAGCAACATTATAAGTTCCTGTAGAGTTATTGATTGCAGCCTGATGCCCGACTGCTGTATTATTTGTCCCGGAATTATTGGCATAAATAACACTTCCTCTTAATGCCTCATTGCCAAGGGCTGTATTCCCTGTAATGCTACTTCCCGTGGCGTTCATCAACTGCATGGCTAACCTACCTATTGCAGTACTTCTATAACCTCCAACATTACCACTTAATGCCTGATAGCCAATGGCCGTATTATCAATACCTGTTGTATTTAATTCTAAAGCCCCGTGCCCCATTGCTGAATTATATAAACCTGTAGTATTGCCAGCCAGACTTGATCGGCCAAGAGCGGTATTCGAAGTTCCGGAAGTATTATTTTTCATAGATTCATTACCAATAGCTACATTGCCCGTACCTGTATTATTTGCTGGAGTAGAACTACCTTTCAATGCACTATATCCAATAGCAATATTGTAACTATTACCGCCTGCACCTGTATTATCAGCATAGTACATGGCCTCCTGCCCGATAGCAATGCTTCCACTCTTGGTATTATTACTATATAAAGCATCATGTCCTATCGAAATGTTTTCGTTACCTGTTGTATTCTGATACAGACTGCCTATACCAAAAGCTGAATTAGCAGTTCCTGAGGTATTCGACAACATACTTCCTTGTCCAAAAGTTGAGTTGTAACTCCCTGTGGTATTACTTTCCAGACTTGCATAACCATAAGCTGTATTAAGTATCCCAGTAGTATTACTCACCATCGATTCATGACCTATAGCAGTATTTCCAATTCCGGTATTATCAGCAGCAACACTACTGCCTCTTAAGGCTCTATATCCAATGCCTATATTAAAAGTGCTAGCTTCTGTCGACGTATTATCAGCATAGTACATTGCTTCTTCACCAATGGCAATACTTCCACTTTTAGCATTGTTCGAGTATAAGGCATCATGTCCAATAGCGACATTTGAATTTCCGGTTGTATTACCTAATAAACCACCGTTTCCGACAGCTGTATTATTATTACCGGTAGTATTATTGATTAAGTTACCTTGTCCGAATGCAGCATTATTACTCCCTGTGGTATTAGATTGCAAGCTTGCATAACCATAAGCGGCATTCAATTGTCCGGTTGTATTTTCCAACATCGACTCAAAACCAGTAGCTGTGTTGCCTACACCTGTGTTATTGGCGGCAGTAGTGCTGCCTCTTAGCGCTTTATATCCGATACCAATATTATAGCTATTCGCTGCTGTTGTAGTGTTATCAGCATAATACATGGCCTGGTCACCAATGGCAATACTTGTACTTTTAGCTTTGTTAGAGTACAAAGCATCATGACCGATAGCCACGTTGAAACTACCCGTAGTATTGCCCAATAAGCTTCCATTTCCAAAAGCTGAGTTGCCAATACCAGTAGTATTACTGATTAAGTTGCCTTGCCCGAAAGCGGAGTTACTGGTACCTGTTGTATTCGAAGACAAACTCGCATACCCATAAGCGGAATTAAACTGTCCGGTTGTATTATTTAGCATCGATTCAAAACCTGTAGCGGTATTGCCTGTGCCCGTATTGTTGGCAGCAGTGGCACTACCCCTTAAAGCTCTGTATCCGATACCGATATTAAAACTATTACCGGCGGTTTCAGTATTGTCAGCATAATACATTGCTTCATCGCCAATCGCAATGCTTGTACTTTTGGCTTTGTTCGAATACAAGGCATCATGCCCTATAGCGACGTTGAAATTTCCTGTGGTATTATTAAGCGCACTGCCATTTCCAAAAGCAGAGTTACTGCCTCCAGTCGTATTGTAGAGTAAATTCCCTTGGCCAAAAGCAGCATTCCCACTTCCGGTGGTGTTAGACTGCAAACTGGCATATCCAAAAGAAGCATTGAATTGTCCGCTTGTATTACTCGTTAATGCCTGATGTCCGACTGCCGTATTACCAGTACCTGTATTATTAGCAGGGGTTGTGCTGCCTCTTAAAGACTCAAACCCGACGGCCGTATTAAAGCCATCACCTGCGGCTGCATTGTCATCAGCATAGTACATAGAGTAATAGCCTATAGCGGTATTTCTTGATTTGCCTACACTACTGAACAATGCATATGCTCCCAAACCGGTATTAAAACTCCCGATACTATTTGTTCGTAATGCAGCAAGACCCATAGCCGTATTGGCATTTCCGGTAGTAGTAAAGTAGAGCGACGACATCCCCATTGCGGTGTTATACATACCTGAGGTGAGCAAAGTAAACGGATAATAACCAAATGCTGTATTACTGGGGTCTTTTGTAGGTGATCCTCCTGGGGCAGCAGTTCTTCCGGTTGTAACACCCTTAGGTGTAATTGTGATGTTACCATCATTGGGATCGGTAACAAACATCTGGGCAAAAGTCTGAGCAGTCATTAAGCCTATCACTAAAGAGAGGATAAATTTTTTCATGGTCAATGCTTGGGTTTAATTGAAACTAGAATGTGAATCTCGGATTTCAAATTTGTTATTTAATGGTGGTAAATCTTTGGCAAAATATATTTTGCTAATAAAGTTTTTTTGCAAAACATTTTGCAAAAGAGTATTTTTATAAAACTTATTCCATGAAAAGGCCTATTAGATAATGCTACTCAAAGACAGAGTATATCTGTACGAATTACGCGAGCAATTTCTACAGAAAATTGTAGATGACTGGGATGTAAAATGGGAGGGTGATTTTGAAGAATTTGTTAGTTTTGATACCCTCAAAAGTAAAAATGCCTTTTTAGAATCGCTCTTGGCTGATATAGAAGAAAACCTGCATCAGCAACTGAATGGCGAAGCAAAAAAATACTTATTCAGTAAAGATTTCCTCCGAAGATTCATTTTTGAATACGGAGGCAAAGAAGTTCGTATTCAGATGCATTCTCGTACAGGCATTGCATTATATTTAGGTTATACCAACTGGGAGGATTTTCTTGAAAAAAATAAAGAAATTGATAAACAGCCCGTTAGTATCAATTACATAAATGTCAACGAATCTCTACTGCCTGCCCTTAGTAAGACCCAGCTTATGCAATTAAACAACGAGCCATTTGCTACTTTTCAGGAAGTAAAGCCTGATTCTAAAAAAAATCTGTTCAGGGTTTTATATAGTATCTTAGCACTCATATTGATTGGAACTGGTGGCTATTTCTTGTTAAATTGGTGGATTACCCGACCTTTTTCTGCAGACGAACTCAAAGATGTGCAATTTAAAGTCATCAAAACTGTGGGGCAATATCCGCAGGCTGTACGTATCGCCTACGATTTAGGTACCATAAACAGAGTAAAAAACGTGGAAGTAGAATTAGGTGTAGGGCGGATCATCTCTAACAAGAGTGTGATTAGCTACATAACAAAAAGCGACAAACTTCGTGACACTATTTCGCAAACCTATTTTTATCCGGGCATTTACCGGTTAAAACTAATTGTCAATGGCAGAATAATAAAAGAATTGAATCATATTGTTTATTCACGTCCGAATCAATGGGCATCGTGGGCATTTGGCGTAGCTTATGAAAAAAACTGGATAACGAATATCAGTACTGTTAATGATTACATAAAAAATGGGGTTTTGCATTTCGACCCCAAAAACATGCCTGATGAAATAAAAGATAACGATAAAGATTACAGCCAGTCAGTACATGCGCTTACACAACCTTTCGGTATAAATTCAGACAGTCTTACATTTGAGGCAAGCATGAAAAACCCTGAAAGCGAGGGGGGGGAAGGCTGCTACAATATGGAAGTGATTATTATGGATAAAAACTTTAATCTTTTTTTAGTCGGATTTACCACAGTTGGTTGTACAGATTTTGCCAAGCTGACGGCAGGAGGAAATGTTTTCAGGAGAACCACTCCGCATGAAGGCAAAGATTATGATTTACATGAATTTGGCGTAAATCAGGATAAGTGGAATAAGTTTAAAGTACAGGTCAAAGGCAATATTTTAACAATTTTCATCAACGAAAAACAGGTTTTTAAAAATACTTTTAAATTTAAAGAGACTCCGGCAGAAGTAGCAGATATACGTTTTACTTTTAATGGCACAGGCTCTATTGATTGGGTAAAGTTATCTGATTCTTACACGGGAAAATATGTCTATCAGACTGATTTTGATGAAGACGAGAATCCCGAAAAATAGTCTATCTGCTTTAATTATTTTTATCCAGAAAACTTCATCTAATATCTAAATTCCTCAGAATGATTAACGAATTATATCAAAAAGCTTTTGAACTTGACCAGAAAGATGAATTAGCCCCATTCAGAGAGGAATTTGTCAACGAACCCCATACTATTTATCTCGATGGTAATTCTTTAGGGAAACTACCCAAAAAAACGATTGAACAAACCAACAATTTAGTAGCCAACCAATGGGGTAAAGGACTGATACGCAGTTGGAACGACCATTGGATAGACCTGCCACAAAAAACAGCCGCTAAAATTGCTGAAATAGTAGGCGCACAGCCCGACGAAATATTTGTAGGAGACTCTACTTCCCTCAATCTATACAAATTAGCTTTTGCCGCTTTACATCTGAATCAGCAAAAAAAGAAAATCATTTCCGATAACCTCAATTTTCCGACTGATTTGTACATTTTACAGGGATTGATTCACCAGCAATTCAAAGATCACTCACTAAGTATCATAGAAAGTCAGAATGGGATTACCGTTTCAGAAAAACAATTTGAAGAAACAATAGATAACCATACGGCTTTAGTGGTATTAAGCCATGTGGTTTTTAAAAGTGCTTTTATGTATGACATGGCACAAATCAATGCCTTAGCCCACCAGAAAGATGCGTTGGTTATCTGGGATTTAAGCCATTCGGTGGGTGCCGTTCCCATCAATCTGAATGAGTCCGAGGCTGATATGGCCGTGGGGTGTACTTATAAATACCTCAATGGCGGGCCTGGTGCACCTGCGTTTCTATATGTTCGCCGGGACTTACAAAAACAATTGCAAAGCCCTGTCTGGGCGTGGTTCAGCCATCAGGCACCTTTTGATTTCAGTCTTGATTATCAGCCCAAAGATTCTATTCAGCGTTTTGCCGTAGGTACGCCGTCTGTTTTATCTTTAGCTGCCATAGAAGCAGGTCTTGATATTACTATAGAGACAGGCATAGACCGCTTGCGAGCCAAGAGCCAGCAACAAACCGAATTTTTGATTGAATTAATACAGCAGCTATTAGTGCCAATAGGCTTTAGTATCGCTTCCCCATTAGATGTCAATCAAAGAGGCTCACATATTTCTATCCGTCACCCTGAAGGTTATCGCATCAGTCAGGCCATGATTAAGCCCAATGATGGTTCAAAAATCATTATCCCCGATTTCCGTCCACCAGATAATATCAGATTAGGTATTGCACCCTTGTATAATACTTTCACTGAATTGGTGGATAGCGTAGAGCGGATATGGAAAATTGTAACAGAAGAGCAATTTAAGAGTTATAGTAATGAAAGAACTGTTGTAACTTAGAGTATGTTTAAACTTTATGATTCGACCTTCGAAGCCATCTTTTCTGGCTATACTGCGTTGCATTTTTTCGATGTAGCTGCTGGCTACATCTGCAAAATGGCGCCTTGTCTATATAGAAAATCTGTGCTTTTCGGTCAGAATAACAAAATTTAAGCATACTCTTAATTCAAGTATTCACACAAATATGCAAAAAACAAATAAATTCAAATCTAAAATAGCCTTTCTGGCTTACTATCAGATAGCAGGCGGTACCGTCGGTATTCTGCTTTTAATCTGGCTCATAGCATCTACATTTCCTGTACAGGGTATGAGTATTCTGTTGTATTTATTGATGGCGGTTTTCTTTGGTTTATCTATCTGTAGTGGCTGGTTACTAATCGAAAAGAGAATTGAGGCAGGACTGACACTTTCAAAAATCAATCAAATCTTACAGATATTTGGACTCGCCTTTGGAGGTTTTGCTTTTGAATATGTAGCAGGAGTAGCAGTATTTATAGGAATTAATTTAGAAGATAGCGCCAGTTTTATGTTTAATTTCTCATTCTCTAAACTTGAATTATATGTTAATAGCAGTAAAGATTTTGCTAAAGTCGAAGTCAATCTGATAGCTATTTATCTGGTTTATTTGATTATAAAATTGCAGAATGCTATAGCTTCTGATAGAAGATTAGGTGTTTCAGAGGAAGATGCATAATAGGTCTGAAAAAATATAAGCTAACCAAAAAGGTTGACGAAGTCCTGATTTCTAAAAGTCAGGACTTTTTTATTGTAAAACCTTGTCGCAATAACACTATGGTATATAACAGCCGATAGTTTACAAAAAATATCTCAGAAAATTTGCGTAACCGAATTGTTACATATATGTTTGTAACTGATTGGTTACATAACTAACATAAACAATGAGAAGAGATGTTTTTCAGGCCATAGCCGACCCCACCAGAAGAAATATTATTGGCTTAATAGCCAATCAGACCATGAACCTGAATGCTGTGGCCGAACAATTTGATATAAGTCGCCCGGCTATATCCAAGCATATCAAAATACTGACCGAATGTGGTCTGATTGTCATCAGGCAGGAGGGACGTGAACGCTATTGTGAGGCCAAACTGGAGAAATTGAATGAGGTATCGGCATGGGCAGACCAGTATCGCCAATTCTGGACAAATAAATTAGACGCTTTAGATAATTTTTTAAAAAATCAGAACAGTTAAATTCACAAAAACCAGTACAAAAAATGAACAATCAAGCTATTAAAATCGAACGGGTGTATGATGCGCCTGTACAGAAAGTCTGGACAGCGCTCACCGAAAACGCACAACTGAAACAATGGTATTTTAATTTTGAAGATTTTAAGCCCGAAGTAGGCTTTGAATTTAAATTTTATGGTGGTCCCGACAAAGGCAAACAGTACCTGCACGTATGTGTGATAAAAGAAGTAATTAACGAAAAAAAACTGGCCTATAGCTGGCGATATGATGGGTATCAGGGAGATTCGCTGGTGAGTTTCGAGCTATTTCCCGAAGGTGATAAAACAAAGCTGATATTGACACATGAAGGACTTGAAAACTTTGACCAGTTAAATCCGGATTTTGCCAAAGGAAACTTTGTGGAAGGTTGGACATATATTATCAATACCGGATTGAAAGAGTATCTGGAGAAGTAGAATAAATTATTTTTAGCCTATTCTCCGCATATTCTGCGGAGAATAGGGTGTTTAATCTCCGCATAGAACCTCAAAAGATAAAAACCGCTCATACTTCAGCTAATTTCTTCCTACCTTTATGGCCTCAATTCTGATAGCTGATGATACATATCCATTATTTTACATTTTCACCTTTTGCCGAAAATACTTATGTTTTGTGGGACGAAACCAAAGACGCCGTGATTATAGACCCGGGTTGTTTGGCGCAATATGAAAAGGAAGAACTGGCCGATTTTATTGCCGATAATCAACTGACGGTTAAACACCTGCTGCAAACACATACCCACCTCGATCACGTTTTTGGGAGTGCCTTTGTGAAGCGTAAATTTGGTGTAAAGATGCTCATGCACAAAAACGAGTTACCAATTTTGAGCAATGTGGAAAGCCGTTGCCAGATGTGGGGGGTAAAAGGTTATGAACCTGTAGAGGCCGATGGATTCATAGATGAAGGAGATATTATCAGATTTGGTAATTCTGAATTAGAAATCCTTTTTGTGCCCGGCCATGCGCCCGGTCATATAGCTTTTGTGAACCATGCACAAAAGTTTGTCATTGGCGGAGATGTATTGTTCAGAGGTAGTATCGGTCGCTATGATTTTCCGCTTTGCAGTTATACTGACCTCATGAATAGTATCAAAACCAAATTAATGACTTTAGCCGACGATTATAAAGTATATCCGGGACACAACGACCCAACTACTATCGGAGTAGAACGTCGTACTAATCCTTTTCTGAATCAGTAGATTGAACTTCTTATTTTGAGGTAGTTTTCTTTAGATTTTCACCAATTCTGAACTGAACAATTTTCTTTATCAGGTCGTAAGGAATGGGTTCATTGAGCTGAAACTGAACCGAGCCTTTGCCTGTTTTATAAGGAGCAAGGTCTTCTTTAAATGCTTCTGTTCCGGTTGGCGCAGGATAGAAGCCAATGTGGTTTTTGTAGCCCGCAAAGTGAACGAGATTGCCGTTGAGTACAAAAGTTGGTATGGCATATTTAATAGCTTCTTTGGCTTCTGGGGCCAGTTCATGAACAAGCGCACGGATTTTTTGCAATATTTCCTGAGTTGCCTCAGGGAAATCTATAAGGTATTCGTCGATATTTCTTGCTGTATTGTTTACCATAAAAGTGGGTGATAAGATAGTTTGAAAATCGCAACTAAGCTACTCAAATGTAAGGAATTTTTGGTTAAGGGAAAATTTGTGATTAGAATCAAAAGTAAAGAATTTAAAATAAAGAAGCTGTGATAAAAACCAACTACTTAGAAAACATAAAACTACTGCGCCAGAAAATTCCTGTAGGCGTGAGTGATGCATTACGAGTCCTTGAAATAGCTGAAGGGAATGTAGAGGAAGCGGAGAATTTAATCAAAAAAGAATTCCTTAATATTTTAATTGAGAAAACAGGTGTAAATGCAGATATAGCGCAAAAAGCATTATTTAAAAATAAATTTGATATTGGGGCTGCTCTGATCGAAATTGAAAAACAGATATATAGCAGCACAGAGTTGATTCTTAAACGTTGTGTCAGAGAAAAAGAATATGCTATCAGGTCAATACTTGAAGTAATAGAAAGAAAAATAGAGGCTGATACCCAAGAATATCAATCATTAAAATTATATGGATGGTTTAATTTCGAATTGTTAAAGACCTTAGATGCTATTCTATTTAGTTTTGCAGCTATTGCCGAATGGCTTTCATATGAATACTATGAGGATTTTAATTATGCTATTGGGTGTCATATGGAAGAAGTAACGGAGCAAATTGAAAAGGCACTCCATTTGCCTGAAATTGCCGATTTCATAAGAGTAAGTAACGAAAGGCAAAGCTACTTTTATGAAAAATATAAGAATAAAAAAAACGGTTACTTTAAGGCATATGAGAAGCTTATGGAAGATGCAGCATTTAAACAGGCTAAAAATGGTTACTACAGTAACAAGGAACATTTAATTAACAGCCTGTATGAGTTTGTAAAAACGCATATAAACCATTTTCCATAGATGGTTAGCCGAGAACTTTTATCTCATCATTTTCACAGTCATATTCCAATAACAAGGTTTCCCAATCAATAGAAGTTTCGCATGTAAATGTAAGTTTATTGCCCTGCCATTTTTTGAATTTAATCATATTCATTTGAATAGGGCTCACTAATGTTATGGTTTCGCTGACATTAGTTTGTATTTTGTATAAGTGAGAGTAGTCGTTAACAATAAAATCTTCATTTGGAGTTAAAGTCAGATTCTGATAAAATGGCTGTGCCTCAATAGCAATAATGTCAGCAGTTAATCGGTCTAATTGATATAAGTAATCAGCTGTTAAAACCAGAACGGTATTATGTTTTTTTGAAATAGCTACTTCTTTCGGGAATCCACGAAAATGCCCGACCCATTCACTGTAATCTTCATTAGTAAATTTTATCCATGTCCAATCCTGCGAATTCCAGAGACTTTGATTGTCATAAATTCTTTCAACGAACTGGCCTGAATAAGGTGGACTTATTATTTGGGCTTCTATGATCATGGTTCTTTTTATTAAATACTTGTATCAAATATACTTTATATCTGTTTATATTCAGTAGTGTATCTCCGCATACAATGGTAGATTTAAACGCACTTTTCTATTATATTTGATTAATCAAGCGTACATCTGACTTAAATCATCTATCAATGAAACTCAATCATACTTTCTTATTAAGAATTGCCATTGCTATTATTCTGCTTATGCACAGTATACCGGTCATGTTGAATAATGGTGTAAACGATTTTGGGAATCTGTATTTAAATCAGATAGGATTCTCACCTGTCGGACTCCCTTTGGCATGGGCTATTAAAATTTCTCATGTGCTGGCGGCCATCTGCCTTGTATTTGAAAAATATGTGAAATGGGCCTGTATCATTACCATCATTATCCTGATTGCAGGCATTATTATGATACATGGGAAAGATGGTTGGTTTGTAGTAGGAAATGGCAGAAATGGCGTTGAATTCAGCTTTCTGATGATTATGGTATTATTGACAATAATGTATCCGAGTGGCTTGAAGGGGAAAATGAATAAGTTATGAAAATATCAATACTGATGTCTTTTTTCTCGGATATACTTACTGCAAATATATAGCTCTCAAATAATTTTGCATGAATCAAAACAATTAATACCTTAGACTCTATAAACTTATTAAAAAATTAACGTGACTAAAAAAGTTATTCTACTTCTATTATTACCATTTTGGACATTCGGACAATCATATTACCCTGATAACAGAATCATTGTAGTAGGCGAAGCCTCTATTGATATTCCAGCCGATAATGTTGTCTTTAATATTCAGTTGAAATTTACAGATTCAACAGATATTAAAGTTGCTTACTCCAAACATAAAAATGCAGAGAATTTACTTGTAAACTTTTTGAAAGAGAATGGAGTACCTAATAAAAACATTACTTATACACCTATTTCAGTTGGAAAAGCGATGGTTTATAATACTGGTAAGAGAGACATTGAATTTGGAACTCTTCAAAGTGTATCAGTCAGACTTGAAGATGTAAAAAAGTATGCCGAATTTATGATGAAACTAATTTCGGCTGGTTTTACGGATGTAAATGTATCTTTTACTTCATCAAAAGAAAATGATTTTCAGGATGTACTTATTCAGAAGGCAATAGAGGTTGCTGGGAAAAAGGCAGAGGCTATGGCAAAAGCTTCAAAAAGAGCAATTAAGAAAATTTTGAAAGTCTCCGATACTGGAGAAACGGATTCTACTTTTATATATAGGGATGCTAATAATTTCAATGATATGTCTGATATGGCATCAGAAAATAATATTACAGAAATACCGAGAACTATCAATAAACGCTATAGGGTCAAAGTTGTTTTTGCGCTTAAGTAGTAGTTTTCGAACAATTTTGTCTGAACTCTGATTTACCTGACTGGAGTAATTTTAATGATTTCTTTAGAGTCAGTTATTAATATTAATGCCCGTTTCAGCGAAATCATTAAATCAGCTAAATCAAAGTTCAAGACGAAAATCCTATTCCAATTTCTTCAACTCCTTCAACAAATTATCCACTTGTTCGGGTGTATTTGATGGGAAGTTTGAGATACGGATTTGGGAATCTTTATTAGGACCATAGCCACTACCCAGAATCATATTTTTTTCTTTCAGTGCCTCAATAATTACCTTTGATGGTTTGTTAGTATTGGCTACTATCACCGTTCTTGAGCGATGCTCGGGGTTTGTAACGGCAATACTGCAAAGGCTACTGGTTTCGAGGTATTTATAGATTTTTCTGGCTTTCTCGTCGGTTTCTTTTCTGATGGTATCAATCCCTGTTTTGTTCATATCTTCGGCTACTTTTCCTAAAAGATAAATGCCCATCACATTGGGTGTAGCAGGGGTTTCAAAAGTTTCGTAGTTTTTCCAGAGCGCAGGCAAAGTATGATGTGCGCCTATATGCGTACCATCCTGTTTAGCTAATTTCTTCGATTTATCCAGACATTTTTCATTGGCAATCCATACGCCTAAACCTGCAGGTAAACCAAAGGCTTTTTGTACTGAAAAGAAAGCGGTATCTATCAAATCTAAATCTAATTCAGGAATCGGTGCCGATGATACCATATCAACCGCTACAAATCTTTTCTGGTTACTGCGTTTCAGTTTATGAATATCAGCCTCACGCATTTGTACACCTGTGCTGGTTTCGTTCTGGGTAGTACAAATCAACTCGGCATATTCGGGAACTTCTACTTCGGCATAGCTAAAACCCTCACCAATAGGTTTCTCCTGTTTATGAGCAAATTTGTTCAGACTTCCGGCATATTTATAAAACTTGTCAGAGAAAGAGCCATTTACCAGATGGAAACTTTCGTGCTCCACCATATTCAACAGAATACGTTCCCATACTTCTGATGCTGAGCCTGTAAAGAAAATACCCGAGGTTTCAGGAATATTCATCAAAACCCTTAAATTCTCGACACAATGCTGATAGATTTTTCTGAACTGGCCGCTTCTGTGCGAGATTGAGCCTATTTGCTCATCGACAGCCTGTTTAACAAATTCCTCAAATCTGGGATATAATTCGGCAGGACCGGCAGTAAAATATATATTCTTCATTGCGCCAAGAGTTTCAATAAAACCAAAAGTAAAAAAAGTCAGCGAAAGGCTGATTCAGCCCATCGCAAATGCTTTAAAAAATATAATTCTTTCTTGATTTGTTTTTATTCAGGCAAGAAAGTGAGGTAGCTTAACTGGTGTTCGTCAAACATTTCCTGCGTAATGGTCTGCAGTTCTTCTGCTTCAATTTTACGTATTTCAGAAAAGATATTTTCTAACGATTCCACCCGCCCGAGATCCAATATACTTTTGGCCATCATCAGCATATAGCTTTGGTTGCTTTCTTCGGCCATAGCTAATTGCCCCATCAATTGTTCTTTGGCTGTATGCAGTTGCAATTTGCCTAAGGGCTTCTCTTTCAGCAATTGCATTTCTTTCACAATAAGACTATTCGCTTTGTCAAGATTAGCCTTATCGGTAGCAAAATAAATCCCTATAAAACCTGTATCAACAAAGGGTGAGTAATTGGCATCAATGCTATATACCAATCCGTATTTCTCACGCAGGGTCATATTCAGACGTGAGTTCATACCCGGCCCACCAAAAAGATTAACCAGCATAAAAAACGGCAGGCGGCGTTCGTCTGTCAAAGAATAAGAGGGGCGACCAATGGCACAATGCGCTTGTGTAATGCTTTTGGTAATACTGACCCTTTGCGGCAGATAACTCTGCGGCGGCGTACGTTTCAGATGGGTTTTGCGCTGAGGTATGTCTTTCAGGTATTTCTCCGCAATATGAACAGCTTTTTTAAATGAGATATTACCGACAATGGCAAAAACAATCTTGTCGGTATCCATATTTTCATTGATAAATTGCTGTAAGCTTTTACGGGTAAAAGACTTTACGCTATCCTGCGTACCTAATATATTAGCCCCCAATTGGTGATTAGCGAATACAATACTGTCGAAGTCGTCTTGGATGGCATCTTCGGGAGAATCCTGATACATCGACATTTCTTCTAAAATCACCCCTCTTTCTTTTTCAATCTGATTTTCAGGAAAAATAGAATGAAAAGTAATATCAGCCAGTAATTCTACAGATTTTTCGAAATGATTGTCTAAAACTGAGGCGTAAAAACAGATTTTTTCTTTGGTAGTATAGGCATTTAATTCGCCTCCTACTGATTCTAATCGATTAATTATATGATAAGATTTACGCTTTTTTGTACCTTTGAATGCCATGTGCTCCCAGAAGTGAGCTAAACCCACCTGATTGGGTTTTTCATCACGGCTACCCATGTCGAGCATTAGTCCGCAGTGTACTATCTGAGTATAAGGTACCTGACGGTGTGCAATGCGAATACCATTGGGTAATGTATAAATTTGATATTCCATAGAGCCCCTGAAGGGAAAAAATATTGAGTGTAAATGGGGTAACCCCAATGATTATTTACAAAATTAATGAAAAGATAGTTCAATGCGAATAGGTTTTGATGCAAAGCGGGCTTTTAATAATTATACAGGGTTGGGTAATTATAGCAGATTCATGATTGAGGCTCTGTTAGAACACGCCCCACAACATCAATACGTTGCCTATACGCCCAAAATGAAAGGTAACTGGCATAACTCATTGAGCGACTTCCCGAGTCAATTACAAATAAAGCTCCCAGAAAGCTATGCTCAACTACCTGCCTCGTGGTGGAGAAGCTGGTTTATCAAAAATGATTTGCAGCAGGATAAAATTGACCTTTTTCATGGACTAAGCAATGAGATACCTTATGGATTGAAAAAAGAAGGTATAAAATCGGTGGTGAGTATCCATGATTTGATATTTCTGCGTTATCCCGAGCAATATCCTGCCATTGACAGATTTTTTTACCGGAGAAAATTTAAACACGCCTGCAACAATGCCGACGCCATAGTAGCCGTAAGCGAACAAACCAAGCGGGATATTATCGATTTTTATCAGATACCTGCCGATAGGATTGAAGTAATTTATCAGGGTTGCCAGCCTACTTTCTGCCAGAGAATACCGGATAAAACAATCATTCAGCAAGTATTGCAAAAATACAATATCCAAAAGCATTACCTTTTATGTGTGGCCTCTTTTACAGAAAGAAAAAACCAATTACGGTTAATTCAGGCATATCAGCAATTGCCCACCAAAGAATACGATCTGGTATTAGTAGGGGGGCAGTCTCATTACTTAAATGAACTCAAGCAATATGTACAGCAATCGGGCATCCAGGCACGTGTGCATTTTCTGACTGGCGTACCAGCCGCAGATTTGCCTGCTTTGTATCAAGGCTGTTCTTTGTTTGCTTACCCATCTATATTTGAGGGTTTTGGTATACCTATCATAGAAGCACTGCACAGTGGGGTGCCGGTAGTAGCCGCCACAGGCTCATGTCTGGAAGAAGCAGGGGGTGATGGTGCTTTATATGCCAATCCTTTAGATGTAAATGATTTGGCCGAAAAAATACATCATGTATTGAGCAGTGAAGCCTTGCAGAACAGACTAATTAATAAAGGCACAGAACATGTAAAGCAATTTGCCGCCAAACCTATTGCCGAGCAGTTAGTGAAGCTATATGAGCGTTTGTGATTATTTCTTCAAGGCAATGTGTAAGCCTAAGCCTACCAATACTGCTCCTGAAATTTTATTCTGCCATTGCCAGAATTGCTGAAACTTGTTTAAACGGGCTACTATTTTGCTGAATAAAAGCGCAATCAATATATTTATTACTGTACCCGAAACATTGAACCAAAGCCCTAAAACTAATATCTGTGTAGTAATATTATCAGCCTGATTATCGACAAATTGAGGTAAAAATGCTAAAAAGAAAAGAGATACCTTTGGGTTCAATACATTGGTAATAGCCCCTTGACGCAAGGTTTTAAGCGATGAGTCTTTTTTTGCCTGATTCTGATTGACCAACATAGTTGAAGGCTTCTCTAAAAAACTTTTGATACCTATGTAAATCAGATAGGCTGCTCCGGCATAGCGAATCAGATTGAATAAAAATTCTGACTGGCGGATAATAAGTGATAAACCTACTAATGAGGCAAAAATATGTACAAAACAACCTACACCAATACCTAAAGCCGCAAAGATACCTGCTTTGGTGCCATAGCTCAGGCTTCGGGTAATAACAAAAAGCATATCATTGCCGGGAGTAATATTCAGCATCAGTGCCGCTAATGCAAATAGAAGAAAGTGCTGTAAATCGGGCATAGTGGTTATAAGTTCAGGTTATTTAAACAAAATAGGGACAAAATATCTTTTGCCCCTATCCTTACCAAACTAAGTAACAAAATATTTAAAATTCTTCATCAAGCGAGAATGACATTTGTTCTTTGCCCGACATCACACCTGCTTTCTGGTATTCGCCTACACGTTTTTCGAAGAAATTGGTTTTGCCTTGTAGCGAAATCATATCCATAAAATCGAAAGGATTGGCAGCGTTATACACTTTCTCTAATCCTAAGGATTCTAACAGGTGGTCGGCTACGAATTCGATATACTGGCACATCAATTCGGCGTTCATACCAATCAACGAAACTGGTAAAGCGTCGGTTACAAATTCTTTCTCAATACTAACCGCATCTTTCACCAGGTCATATACTTTTGCTGCTTCGTATTTATTCTTGATGTATTGCGTATATAGTAAACAGGCAAAGTCACGGTGTAAGCCTTCATCACGAGAAATCAACTCGTTAGAGAAGGTAAGACCTGGCATTAAACCACGTTTTTTCAACCAGAATATCGAACAGAATGAACCCGAGAAGAAGATGCCTTCTACTACGGCAAAAGCTAAAAGACGGTCAATAAAGTTACCGTTATCAATCCAGCGCAAAGCCCAGTCTGCTTTTTTCTTTACACACGGAATGTGGTCAATAGCATTGAGCATTTTATCACGCTCTACAGGGTCTTTAATATAAGTATCGATGAGCAGCGAATAGGTTTCTGAGTGAATGTTTTCCATCATAATCTGGAAACCATAGAAACATTTAGCTTCGGCAAATTGCACACGTGAAATAAAATTGACTGCGAGGTTTTCGTTGACGATACCATCAGAAGCAGCAAAGAAAGCCAATACATGAGAGATAAAATGACGTTCTCCGTCAGTTAGTCCTTCCCAGTCTTTCAAATCCGGCGATAGATCAATTTCTTCAGCCGTCCAGAAAGACGCTTCATGTTTTTTATAAAATTGCCAGATATCGTTGTGTTTGATAGGAAAAAGGACAAATCGGGTTTTATCCTCAATAAGCAAGGGTTCTTCTGCTAATAATTGCTCGTCAGTCATACTTTATATATTTTTAGGTTTAGCCAATCGTTTTCATGACAACTATGAAGTTGTTTAGGGTTTTCGTTTCTTTTTAAAAATAGGGGTGTTTTGAGCGAGCCAAATCAAATGATAAAAGCATAGCAGAGCTATGATTGAAATCATTTGATGCAGGCATAGCCAAAACAACACATTTTTAAATGAAAGGAATAATCCTAAATAACTTCAATATCAAACTTACTTATTTTAACACCAGATTCCAACAATTGGTTTTAGAAATTTTCTAAATAGTGGCTAAATTACTGATAATCAACTTGAATAAAGGCAAAGAAATTTTCCACACTAAAACCTTGTTTGATTGATAATATTTGGCGTAAATTTCACACAGATTCCAGGCACAACTTTGTAAGTATTTCTTAACCACAAATCATTATCCTGATGTTTAAAAAAACAGTTGTTGCCCTGACGGCAATTACCTTTCTATTGTTCGGACTTTTATTTTTACAGCCTTTCGAGCATATCCGCAATTATCTTTCGTGGGGTAAACATTCTATTTTCGATTTCAGAACACACCCGACTCGTCTTATAGAAAACGGGAATGTTCCACAGCCCTGGGGTTTAGATTCAGCCTATAATAAAAAACAAATTCCTGAGGCACTATTAGCAGAAATTGATTCTAATAATACGCATGCTTTTCTGGTAATACAGAATGGTAAATTGCTTTATGAACGCTACTGGGATGGTTATACCAAAGATAGTATCAGCGGTTCGTTTTCGGCAGCCAAGAGTATCATCTCTATGCTGATTGGCATTGGGGTTAGTGAAGGTAGAATTAAATCTTTAGATGAACCTGTGGGCAACTACGTTCCGCATTTTTAAAGAGGGTAATTTAACCAAAGTACGTATCAAAGATTTATTAACCATGAGTTCAGGCAGTAGCTACAAAGAATCTGACCAGAGTTACCAGAGCCTTTCGGCCAAACTCTATTATGCCGACAATGCTGAATATGTAGTGAACCTGATGGAAGCCAAAGAAGCACCGGGTGTTGACTGGGAGTATAGAAGTGGCGACACGCAAGTATTGGGTTTAATCTTAGAAAAGGCTTTTGGTAAAAGTATTTCTGCCCTGACTTCAGCCTATTTTATGCAACCAATGGGTGCAGAACATGATGCTTTGTGGCTGCTCGACGGTGAAAAAAAACATGAGAAGGCTTTTTGTTGTTTTAATGGAGTAGCTCATGATTACGCACGTTTTGGGGAACTGATGCTCACTAATGGAAAGTGGAAAGACAAACAAATTGTGCCGGAAGATTATATGAAAGCCGCTTTGATGCCTGCAAGCTATCTGAAAGACCCGACAGAGGGAGGAAAGCCTGTAGATTATTACGGGTATCAGTTCTGGATTGTGAATCATAAGGGTATGGCTATCCCGTCAATGAATGGGCTGTTCGGGCAATATGTTTTTGCCATCAAAGAAAAGAATGCCATTATTGTTCGTTTAGGCGAAACTAAGGTAGTAAAACCCATTCACCATTTTCAACCGGAAAACTATACGTATATTGATGCGGCGCTTGCTATATTAAAATGAAAGTTTATTGCTCTTTATCATCAAAATTACTAACAAATGAAACGGTACACCATCTCTATGAAGGTATGTTCTCTTATATAAGCAGACTTAAGTCTGCGTTACTTTATTAAAATAATCCTTTGTTATTTTAGCCACCGAATTAATTCGGTGAGCAACTTTGACAACATTTACATAGTTTTTCTGAAAAATTTATTACTTTTTCTAAACAATTGCTTCTAATTTTAGTAATAACAGCGTAGAACTGTACGCTTTATAAAATACGATAACCTATGAGATCATCAGGATTTAAATTAAGACTTATTATTGGCGTAATCATGGCAATTGTAGCTGCGATTAGTTATTATGGCAAAAATCAGGTAAACCCCCTTACAGGCGAAGAACAACACATTGCCTTAACACCCGAGCAGGAGGTAGCAATGGGTGTACAAAGTGCCCCGCAAATGGCACAAGAGTATGGAGGCGTATATCAGGACAACGAAGTACAACAGCAGGTAAAAGCAGTAGGTTATAAAATTGTGAATCAGTTGGAGACCGAAGCCAAATCGAAAGGGGTGCAGATTCCTTACCAGTTTGATTTTCATGTGTTGGCTGATAACCAGACGGTAAATGCCTTCGCTTTGCCGGGAGGTCAGATTTTTATTACTGTAGCTTTGTTGCAACGTCTTAAAAGTGAAGCTCAACTGGCAGGTATATTAGGCCATGAAGTAGGGCATGTCATCCACAGACACTCGGCAGAACAAATGGCTAAGTCAGATTTCTATCAGGGGCTTGTGGGAGCAGTAGCTACTGCTACTACAGACCCTTATTCGGGTATGGGTGCAGGACAGATTGCCCAGTATGTAGCCCAGATTCAGCAAATGAAATTCGGACGTGATGATGAATTGCAATCTGATGAATTTGGTGTAAAATACATGATTGAGGCAGGCTATAACCCAAACGCCATGATTGAGGTAATGAAGATTTTAGAAGAAGCAAGCGGGGGCGCAAGGCAGGAAGAATTTATGAGTACCCACCCGAGCCCTGAAAACCGTATCAGCCAGATAAAAGAGCATATTGCCAAATATGGCGGTGGAAAATATGAGTAGTTATGGCATAGGTCAATAAAGGAAAGGGGCAGTTTTGGAAAAGACTGCCTTTTTTTGTATCCGTTTGCTTACAAAAAACTGTATCTTTGTATATAATATAGGATTAGGAAAGAAATATTTCCGGGAGTTTTACGTATTAATCCTGAAATCCTGTTTCACAACATGAACGTGCTTGACTTAATTTTTATCGTTATCCTTTTATACGGGGCTTATCGTGGCTATGTAAAAGGGCTGTTTATTGAAATCATCGGTGTAATAGCCTTTATTGTGGCTATTGTAGTCGGATTTAAGTTTTTGGGGTATGGTATGAATTTACTTGCACCTACTATCGGCGAAAGTCTGGCGAATCGTTTTCTTCCTTATCTGAGTTTTTCTATCATCTTTTTTCCTACTATTTTTTTAATTAATAAATTAGGCTGGATGCTCCGCAGGGCTTTAAGATTTACTATTTTGGGTACCATTGATGGTTTTGCAGGGGCTATGGTGGGTGTCTTTACGTGGGTTTTTGGTATCAGTACATTTTTATGGCTGATGAGTGCCATTGATATAGTATTACCTAAAAATCTTACCAAAGATTCTATTACCTATCCTGCCGTAACCAAAGTAGCACCTACGGTTATTTCTAAGGTTTCAGACTGGATACCTGCCGGGGGAAATCTCATCAGACAATTAACAGAACAAAGCAAATAGTTTTATGGGTACTTATAAGCGGATTAAAACTTTTTTGATGCGGGGCAATATTCTGGATCTTGCCACAGGGGTAGTAATTGGTACTGCTTTTCAGAAAATTATTTCGGCTTTGATAGATAAAGTCTTTATGCCTTTTATTGGGGTGCTGATAGGAGGAATAGACTTAAAACACAGATATACAGAAGTATTGTCGGTAAAAATTGGCTGGGGAGAAGCCCTGCAAGCTACTTTAGACTTCGTGATAGTAGGCACAATTCTTTATTTTTTTCTGAAAGCATTGGGGCAAAGTACCGAAGCCAAACCTCAGGTTGACGATTTATTAGTTGAGATACGAGACGAATTAAGAAAACTCAACGCCAACGCTACCAAAAAATAGATTGCTATTACACTTTGCTACCTATTCGTCAATACCAATTATTGACGTATTCCCTCCATTTACAAAACCGGAACCTCCATTATCAAATTCCGTCTTTCCAGGGGCTGATTTTCACTGCAACTTTGTAGTATCAATCAAACAAATATGTATCAAACGCCATGAAAACTTTAGTCTTTATTCTATTCACTCTTATGCTCACAGAAACCACATTTGCACAAACCGGTGCATGGAAAATTGAAGAGGGCAAATTGCCTAATGGAAAACCGTATACCGGTAATCTGAATATTAAAGCTGTAGGAAAAGCCTATGATGTAGATTGGGTTACCTCTGCAGGTAGCTACGGAGGCATTGGCCTTTTAGCTGACGGGAAATTATTTGTTGGCTATGGTGTTGGTGGAGGCGACTACGGAATTGTAGTCTATAAAGCTAACCCTGCTGAAAAAACTTTTGACGGCATATGGACAGCCGGAAAGATGAATGGTGCTACCGGATTAGAGGTACTAAGCAAAAACAGCGAGGGAAATTTTGATGTAGTTGGTAAAAACCCTGATGGTTCGGCTTATAAAGGAAAGTTGATGTTGCAGAAAACAGGCGACACTTATCAGGCACAATGGAATGTAGGCGGTGCTACGTATAATGGTGTAGGCTTCTTGTCTGGCGATTACCTGATTATTGGTTATGGCTTCGGACAAGCCTTCGGAACAGTAGAGTATCTCATTATCGGAGGCAAGGCACGTGGCCGCTGGGCTATGGGTGGGGGTGCCAGTATGGGTACTGAAAACATTACCAGATAAGAAATTTAAACATTTATTATAATTAATTCGTTAATTTACGAAATCATCTATTGTTCAAAGAAACTAATCTTAAATTTCAAAAATATTATCTTAGAAATGGAAAACTCTCAGAATATTTCTGCCAATGCTCATGACGTTCATTTCAACCGGGTTACCGAAATGGTTCATTGCTATGCCGAATCAGTTGGGCTTACCCGTGAGCAGGTATATAATCCTGAAAAAAATAACTGGCAATGGAAAAACGGTTCTGCCAATATAGAAGTATGGATTCAGAAGTTGAATTTTGCCAACGGTTCACGCCGTGATTTCTTACGTGTATTCTGCCCTATAATGGATATACCTCTGGCTAATCCGATGGCATTCTACCGCCGTTTGCTCGAACTGAACGATATTAAATTAGGTATTAAATTCACATTGGTTCCTAACTCTCCTAAAGTATGGGCAAGTTTTGAAAGAGACATCAAAGGCATTGATTACAACGAATTATCAACTTTTATTTCTGACTTTGAGTACTGGGCTGATAAATTAGATGATGAATTAAAAGCAGAATTTCCGGTTTTAAACTAACAGCTTGTTTATTTATATTGCCAAAAGCCATCAGGTTCATTTCTGATGGCTTTTTTGTTTGGCAAACCTCCAAATCTTAAACCTGATGTTATTACCTTCTGGTAGCACGGCGTCCGCCTCCACCAAGCCCAAAAATGCCTATGATAAAGCCTAACCAATAGAAAAAACCTGTATTATTTTCAGCATATAAACCGTATTCAGAAGTAAATAATTTACTAATCAGCGCAAATGGGAAAACAAGGCCATGAATAACTCCATAAAAGAAACCATGCTGATGCGCAGTGAATCCTGTTGGTGCACAAGATGAAAAGATGGTTACTACTAAAATGACTACTAACGGCAGTATGATTTTTGATTTTTTCATTGTATTAAAGGGTTATGGTGAAACTTTCTTTAATCTGCTACTAAACGTATAACTATGAAACAGGGGGGTATGGTTATTTAAATTCAATATTTTTTTGAAGAAGTAAGGCACGGATAATCAGATGTTTGGCTAAATTTTAATCAGTGAAGGAGTTGTAAGTCGGTGGGCTGGCCGTTATTAGAATAGCTGAGGCAATAAGAAATAGTTTTGCATCATGCCCAACAAGAAAAAAGCCCTCACAGAGGGCTTTTTTTCTGGAAAAACTATGATGAAACAATTCTACTTAATACTTTTTAAAATATTTTCAAATATAATGTTTTCTTCTTGAAATTATTGCGCAATCCATAATTTTGTTGAGTTCAGATTCGTTCCGCCCGATGCTGCTTTAAAGTTGTCAGCATTGTAAGTGATTTCATCGTCAGGATACACAAAACGACTGTAGGTACCAAAGTTGCCTGTGTAATATTGCGTATTTGAAGTCGACATCGGTGTTTTGTTACCCGTTCTTCTTTTCAATGTCCAGGCATCGAATGGTTGTCTGAACTGGTCAATCCATAATTGCGCATAAATCTGGTTCAATGCGGTAGCCGGGTCAGCTGAATAAGCTACTTTAGGGTTAGTTATTAAGGTATTTACCTCAGCATCAGTGGCTGTAGCAGATGTTGGTTTTGCTACTACCCACACCGGTGAGTTGAAAGCGATACTTTTCCACATATTCAATGATGCTTTAATACCTGCTTCATACTCGGCTTTAGCCATGGCAGCATTAGCAGCCACACCCATACCTCTGTTATATACTTCAGCTTTAATGAAACGTACTTGTGCTGCCGTTAAGATTGGCTCAGGAATTGTAGTTAAATCCTGGGCAAAATAGAGGTTTACCGGTGAGTAAAGGTTGCTGGCACCTTTATCAGTCCAGGCTGTATAACGTTTTTTATCATAAGGTAAACCACCTTCCGTTGGCGTTACGCCTGAAATAGGGTTTTGCGGATAAGCCGACCATTCACCTGCATTGTTTGGCTCATAGAAAATTCTGGCACGCAAATCAAAAATTCCACTACCATCTTTGTTGTCATTGGCCGACATCAGGTTCCACATAGTAGAGCCCATTCTTAAATAAGAATTAGCTGAAAATGACCACTCACGCCATTGTAAAGAAAGACCTAATTGCGCAGGCCAGATACCTACGTTGTCCGTATCAGCCAACAATGGTTTTGTTAAAGCCTCTGTGATATGCGTGGTAGCCAATGTTCTATCTTTATCGTAGATAGTGGCTGCAATGTATAGACGAAGGCTGTTGGCAAATTTAGTCCACATCGCCACATCACCTTTGAAAAGCGTTTCGTAGTTGCCTAATGAAACCTGTGAGGCATCAGCTTTCAGGTTATCAACTGCCCATTTCAGATTAGTTAAAATGTCGGTATATATTTCCTGTTGTGTATTGTATTTGGCTTTATATACTCCTGTGCCTTTGCTGGCTGCCAATGCTGCATAACCGGCCTCTTTATAAGGCATGGCACCAAAGTAATTGGTAGCTTTAAAACTCTTATAAGCCATAATGGTTTTCAACATGGCCGATATATTATTCATTGAAGCCGGGTTTTCACTTTTTTCAATGCGGTCTTCAATGATGCGTACGTTAGCCAGTGTATAGTAGTAGTTTTCCCACACGGCACCTTTGGCGTTATCGTAAGGGTATGAACCCGACGTGATAGCTGCCTGCTGTGTAATAGGGTAAATCCAGGCATTCATTACTGATTGCTCTCCGGCTGTTAATGGCAATGAGCTTACCACCGCATTAAACATCTCAGGAGTAGAAGCACTACTGGGTTTGTCCCAGGGTGCATTGATTTCTTCAAAATCTTTCTTACATGATACCGAAGTAACAAGCAAGGCAACGATAGCTATTTTTGATAAATTTTTCATGATTCTGTGTTTAATAGATTATAGCCTTGCTTTTAATGAGAAACCTAAATCACGAGTACCCGGATATTGCGACCATTGGAAACCTTGTGCGTTGCCAATACCGTTTACAGCCTCCGGATTCATTCTGTCAGGCAAGGTTGTGAATAAATAGAACAGGTTACGACCAATAAACGATATGTCTAAACCTTGTAATACTTTAGTACGTTTTACAAGCGCCGACGGAACCGAGTAAGTAAGGTTTACCTCACGTAATTTAGCCCATGAGTTTTCAAAAACGAGGTTGCTTCTTGGCATTTTTACGTTCGACCAACCCATGTACTGACCTGCATATTTATACATATAGTGTACTACATCTGTGTTTTTGGTACCATCAGCAAACACACCTTCTAAAATTACACCGTGGTTGGCTGTGCTACCATCAGGATAAGTATATGGTAAACCACCACCGTTTCTTTCAACTAAAGTGCTTGGCGACAAACCATGACCCATAGAAGCACCGTAGTCAGCCGAGTAAATATCACCACCCAATTTGAAATCGGTCAATAGATACAAGCTGAAATTTTTATAACGCAAAGTGTTGCTCAAACCACCTGTTAGTTTCGGTGTAGTATTACCAATCGCAACAGGGTCTGCCGTAGTTACATACTGCGTACCTACTACTTTATCAGTTGTTTTGTCAACTACTTTCTGAACAACTTTTTGTCCGTTCAGGTAAGTGTAATCATAACCATAGATAGTGCCGTAGTTTTCGCCTGCTTTTACGTACATCAATGCACCATTAGTACCCCAAAGATCAGCTAATGGATAACGTTCGATTCCTTCAGCCAAAGAGATTACTTTATTCTGGTTATGCGCACCATTCAACGCTAAATCCCATCTGAAAGAACCTGTGCTGATAGGTGTAGCTCTGATAATAAACTCAAAACCTTTGTTAGCTAACTCTCCTGTATTGAAAGTAACCGCTGTAGCACCTGATGAGGTTGCCAGAGAAGAACTTAAAATCTGGCTTGTGGCTCTTGTCTGATAGTAAGTTAACTCCATGCTTAATTTACCTGACAGGAAGCCTAACTCAGTACCAATCTCAAAAGATTTGTTTCTTTGTGGTTGTAGTAAGTTAGCCGGAGGTAAAGTAGTTTGTAAACTACGCACAGGTAAACCACCAAACGAAGTAGCTGCAGTACCATTGATAGTGTTGGTAATGGTAGAAGTATTATACGTATATTGTGTCATATACGGGGTTGCACCATTGGCACTTTCAGCCAACGATACTTTCAATTTACCATAGCTCAGGAAGTTCTGGTTTTTGAAAGCATCAATCGCTTCTGTGAATACAAAGCTTAAACTTCCTGATGGGAAGAAATAAGACGAAGTAGCAATAGGCAAGGTAGAAGACCAGTCATTTCTTCCTGTCAACTGTAAGAACAAATAATTATTGTATGATAAATCTGCGATACCAAATAATGAGTTCAGATTCAAATCATAGCGAGATTCGCTGGTAGTGATTTTGGTTTTATCAAGGTTGTTGTTCAAGTAGTATTTGAATGGTACGTCAAAGTTACCTGCATTCCATGTATTTACCCCGTGGCTTCTGCTGCGTAGGGCAGAGTTACCAATCAATAAACTACCATTGAATTTTGAGCCAAACAAACCATCTTTATGTAAAGTAGTAAATGCTTCAAAGTTCAAATCCTGATTCGCAATGTTTTCTACACCATAAGCTCCCTGAATACCTGCTACATCTACCGGGGTATTTTTGCTATCAATAACAGTATTGGCATTGTTGATAGAGGCACGTCCGGCCAGATTCAACCAAGGGGTAATATCAGCCGATAGACGGATAGAACCTAATAATTGGTTACGGGATAATCTCTGGTTGTTTTCGAAGAATTTCCAGAACATATCCTTAAACGCATTGTTGTTGTAAGGATAGTATTTGAAAGGTGATGACTGGTCGAATAAATTCTTGCTTCCGTCAGCGTTTTTATAGGTATCTAATTCTAACGGAATATAATCGCGCGACATACCGTGAATCATGAAGTTCGCCCAACCGTTATCATTGGCAGACTCAGGCGTATTCAAGCGGTTATAGTTAGTATAGCTACCTGTAATTTCAGCCTTTACTTTTTTCGAGATATTCAAAGATGAACCAATGTTTACATTAGTTTGGTCATAATTACTGTTCGGAACAATCGCCTTGTTGTCTAATCTGGTTAAACCTACACGTAGGGTTCCGTAATCACCACCACCGCTGAACGAAAGATTGTGTCTGTTGGTATTACCAGTCTGGAAATACGCTTTTCTGTTATCTGGTTGTGCTTCCCATTTACGTTTCACGCCATCCCACCAGATTAATTCGGTACCATCTAATTTATGACCCCATGAAGAAGCCGGACCATACCAGCTGAAAATATCCCAAGACGAATAACCACCCGGAATAGGTCCACCGCTACGGTAAGTATTGTTCACGTCTTGTGCATCCCAGGGATAGTTACCAGGGTAGCGTAACTCTCCATTAACAGTAGTCGGGAAAGGCTGTGTTGCCGACCATAGGGCAGAAGCTGCACCATAACCATATTCGTTCTGCATATCCATGAAACGGTAAGCCGAAGTAGATAAAGACGAGAAGCTATAATCTAAACCAAAACCATCTCTTTTACCACCTTTTTTGCTCGTAATCATAATTACACCATTTGCCCCACGTGCTCCGTAAAGAGCAGCCGCATTGGCACCTTTCAAGATAGTAATGTCTTCTACATCATCAGTATTAACAAAGTTCAGGAACGAACCCCAGTCTTTAGGGCTGGTTACATCACTGCTTTTTCTGGTTGAGCTACCTGTATCACCGATTGGGTCGTTTTGTACCTGAATACCATCAACTACGATTAAGGGCTGGTTAGTACCCAAGATACTGTTGTTACCTCTGATAACGATTCTTTGCGAACCTCCTTGCACCCCATTTGGCACAGAGATATTCAAACCTGCCGATTTACCCATCAAACCTGAAGCAATATCTGGCGGAGCTGCCTGTACTAATTCTTTTGAGGCAATTTTCTGTGCAGAATAACCGATTGATTTGGATTCTCTTTTTATACCTAAGGCAGTTACAACTACTTCATTTAATTGTTTGCTGTCTTCTATCAATTCGATGTCGATGATTGAACGTCCGTTTACTTCAATAGTCTGGGTAGAAAAGCCAATAAACGAAACAACCAATGTAGTTTTTGAATTAGGAATACTTAAAGTGTATTTTCCTTCAGGGTCTGTTACAGTTCCGTTGTTTGTACCTTTTACGGTTACCGAAACACCGGGTATAGGCTCTCCATTCGAACTTACCTTACCTGTAACGTTCTGTGCTAATACCGGCAGGCTAAAGCCCATCAGCAATATCAGCACCAACTTTGGTAAAAAATTTCTCATATAATTTGACTTGGGTTAAAAATGATTGCTTTAAAAGTTCTTGATTGATTTTCCCTGTTTATGACCTTCGGATTAAACCGGGAACTCAGAAAGTCTGCTTCCGGATTAATATCAGGCAGAAGCAACAGAATAATATATAATCAGCATTACCTTCTATATACTTTACTTCAATAGCAAGGCGAGAGGTTTAGAGTAACTTTTAGCTATATTCCGACGATTTAGGGTTAAACATTCTTAAACAGACACTCATAAGTGTTTCTGCACTTCTGATAATATTTACCAGTAATGAACAGGCTTATAAAGACAATTAAGTGTGAGTGGATTTAAAAAATGCGGGTTAAAGCTGTTGTCTGAAACAGGTACAGTTTAAGTTAAGTGTGTTAAGTTATTTTTAAAAAAATGTTAAATATGGATACAAACATAAAGAAAAATTATTTAATAAAAACTAATTATTAAATTTTTTTAAAAATATGCTATATGTTATTAAATTTTGTATGATATTTAGATTAGATTTGCAAAAAAGAGCTACACGGAGAGAAGTCTTGGCGTTTTTTTAATAAATTGCTTAGTGATTTTTAAAATCTTGACCCCTAAGCTAAACCAGACATCTGCTTGCATACCTTTTATATTGCTCGTTGTGGTATGTATAGTATGAGCCTAACCTTATTCTAACTATAAAAAACCTATGTCTGAAATTACCCTCGATAACGAGATTGAAATGACCAGCAAAGAATCGGTTATTGACATCAAAAAAAACAAGCAAAAAAAAGGAATCGTAACTGAGCTGTATTTTAATGAAACGAACACTATTGCAGAATTATCACATTCGTTACACATCAGTATCCCTTCTATTACTGCCCTTATTGAAGAATTAGTTGAAGAAAAATGGATTGTCGAAACTGGCTTTGGCGTATCCAAGCAAGGGCGCCGTCCGGCTATCTATGGGATTAATCCTAAAGAAAAGTTTGTGTTAGTACTCGATATTAATACGCACGATACCAAAGTATTTATTCTGAATCTGCGCAATCAGGTAATATTTACACAAGAGTTTGATTTGCAGTTAAAAAACAATCCGTCTTTTTTAGAAACCCTCTTTACACTGGTTGATAGTGTGATTGAACAAAAGATTACCAAAGGCAAAAAACTGATTGCTTTAGGGGTGTCTATTCCCGGACTGGTAAATAAAAATACGGGAATTAACTATACCTATAAGAGCCTTAACAGTGATAATAAATCTTTGGGTAAATCAATAGAAGAACACTTCAAATTGCCGGCTTATGTCATCAACGACTCAAAGGCTACCGCTTTTGGAGAGTATCGTTTCGGTTTAGCCAAAGGTAAACATCACGTACTCTCTATTAATGTTGACTGGGGTATTGGCTTAGGGATAGTAGTAAACGGTGATATTTTCGACGGAGCTTCAGGTTTTGCAGGTGAGTTGGGGCATATTCAGGTGAACCCTGATGGAGTGCTTTGTACTTGCGGAAAAGTAGGTTGTCTGGATACCATCACCTCGGCATCTTCTTTACTCAAAAACATTAAAGATGGGTTACGCCAGGGTAAAGTTTCTAAATTGGGAGAATATAAAGACCGCATAGAAGACATAAACCTTGAGATGGTGATTGCTGCTGCACAACAGGGTGATGCTTTTGCCATTGACATTATTCATAATATAGGATTAGAATTGGGCAAAGGGCTTTCTATTGCCGTACACCTATTTAACCCGCAGATTATTATTATTGACGGTGTTCTCTCAAAAGCGCAAAAACTGATTGTGAACCCGATAGAGCATGCCATTAATAAGTATTGCCTCACCGATTTTAAAGAGGATTTAAGCATTGAGATTTCTCAACTGGGCGAAAACGCTAAAATCTATGGGGTACATACATACGTAGTAGAAAGTTTGTTGAAAACAGCTTAATGGTAAGGCAATGAAAAAATACATAGTTAAGGCGTTTGCCTTTGGCATTCTGGCTTTTTCATTTTCTGCTTTTAATCAGAAAAAAATAGCCCCTACACGGCCCAATATTCTGATTATTTTCTCTGACGACCATGCCTTGCAGGCCATTAGTGCTTATGGCAGTCCTCATATCAAAACCCCCAATATTGATAGAATTGCTAAAGACGGAGCTATTTTCAGGAATATGTTTTGTACTAATTCTATCTGTGGGCCAAGCCGGGCTACATTACTCACGGGTAAATTCAGTCATAAAAACGGACATATCAATAATAAAACCAAGTTTGACACCAATCAGGATATTTTTCCGAAACATTTGCAGGAGGCAGGTTACGAAACAGGCTGGATAGGCAAATGGCATCTGGTAAATTTGCCTAAGTATTTCAACTACTGGTCTATTCTTCCAGGGCAGGGGAGTTATTATAACCCTGATTTTATTGAAATGGACGGACAGACCCGTCGTCAGGAGGGGTATGCCTCTGATATTATTGCAGGCAGAGCCATAGACTGGTTACAGAATAAACATGATACTGCCAAACCTTTTTGTCTGATTATCGGACAAAACGCTCCTCACCGTACCTGGCTACCCGATACGGCTGACTTACATGCTTTTGATGCGGTGAAATTTAAAATGCCCGGTACATTCTACGATACCTATAAGGGTAGAATAGCAGCGCAGAAACAAAAAATGCACATAGCCAAAGACCTGCGTATGGACTATGACCTGAAAGTAGATGACAACGCTCTGCTTCATAAAAAACGCATGAACGAGGCACAACTCAAAGCCTATAATGCCTATTATGAACCCTTGAATGAGCAGTTCAAAAAACAAAATCTAACAGGCAAGGCATTAGACGAATGGAAGTTTCAACGTTATATGCACGATTATATGGCTTGTGTAAAGTCTTTAGACAGAAATATTGGTAGGGTACTGGACTATTTAGACAAAAACGGTCTGAGCGAAAATACCCTGATTGTCTATGCCTCTGACCAGGGATTTTATTTAGGCGAGCATGGGTGGTTTGATAAACGCTTTATGTACGAAGAGTCTTTTCATGTGCCTTTGGTAATGACATACCCAAAACTGATAAAGAAAGGTACTATCGTAAATAGTTTTGCACAGAACATTGATTTTGCCCCTACTTTTCTTGAATTAGCCGGGGTGAGTATCCCGAATGAGATTCAGGGAAAATCTTTGTTGCCACTGCTCAAAAATCAGAAACCTGCTTCGTGGCGCAAATCATTATACTATCATTATTATGAGTACCCCGACGAGCATAATACCATGCCGCATTTTGGTGTGCGTACCGACCGTTATAAACTGATTAGATTTTATGATGATGGTGATTTCTGGGAATTGTACGATTTGAAAAACGACCCTAAAGAACTCAAAAATATCTATGCTTCTGCCCCAAAAGCAACCATAACTTCACTAAAGCAGGAATTACAAAGGCTGATAGTGGAATATGATGATAAAGAAGCCGCAGATATATTAGCCAAAGAAACAAGGCCCTGATATTTAACCCTGACCTGAATGAAAAACCTGAATCGAAGAACTTTCATTAAAACCACTTCTCTTGCCGGGCTTGGTCTGATGGCGGGTAATACTGTATTAGCTGCCGATTTCCCGACAGTGCGGGTAGCTGCCAACAAAAGAAATTTCAGTAGTCCGGTTATTGAAACTACCATTCAACGCATGAAGTCGTCGGTTAAAGATGCTGAACTGGGCTGGTTATTTGAGAATTGTTTTCCGAATACGTTAGATACAACAGTTATTTTTAAGACCAAGAATGGCAGACCTGATACTTTTGTGATTACAGGCGATATTCATGCCATGTGGTTAAGAGACAGCACAGCACAGGTATGGCCATATCTGCCCTTAATCAAGCAAGACCCTCAGTTAAAAGACCTGATAGCCGGGGTTATCAATCGGCAGACTGAATGTATTCTGATTGATCCTTATGCCAATGCCTTTAATGATGGCCCGGGTAAATCAGAATGGATGTCTGACCATACAGAGATGAAAGCCGAGCTTCACGAACGCAAATGGGAGTTAGATTCATTGTGTTATACGGTTCGTCTGGCTTATCACTATTGGAAAACATCTGGCGATACCAGTGTTTTTGATGAAAAATGGATGCAAGCCGCCAGATTGATTATTACTACCTGTCGGGAACAACAACGCCTGACAGATAGAGGTAAGTATCGTTTTGGTCGTACCACTTCATGGTCAACTGATACAGTGCCGGGTAATGGCTATGGCAATAATACCAAACCCAATGGTTTAATCCATAGTATCTTCCGCCCGTCTGACGATGCTACATTGTATCCATTCCTCATTCCTTCCAATCTGTTTGCCGTAGTTTCTTTCCGTCAGTTAGCAGAGATTTCAGAGCAAGTAACTAAAGATGCGGCATTTGCTAAAGAGTGTACAGCCTTTGCTAATCAGGTAGAAACAGCTATTAAGAAGTTTGCCATTATCAGCCATCCGGTTTACGGACAGATATACGCAATGGAAGTAGATGGCTTTGGTAACTGTTTGTTACAAGACGATGCCAACGTACCTAATCTTTTAAGTTTACCGTATCTGGGAGCTGTAAAAGCTACTGACCCTATCTATCAGAATACCCGTCGTTTTGTGTTGAGCGAAAGTAATCCTTATTTCTTTAAAGGTAAAGCCGCCGAGGGTATCGGTAGTCCACATACGCTTGTCAACCAGATATGGCCGATGAGTATTATTATGCGTGCCATGACGTCTAACAACGACCCGGAAATTCTGGCACAATTAAAATTCCTGAAAAATACACATGCAGGCACGGGCTTTATGCACGAGTCTTTCGATAAAGACGATGCCAGCAAATTTACCCGCAAGTGGTTTGCCTGGGCAAATACCCTTTTTGGAGAATTAATGCTAAAGATTGAGCGTGAACGACCGCATTTATTGAAACAGAATTTTTAAAGTATCACGAAGTTGTATTTCGCTGAAAACCTAAGCAAATAATTATTATAGATATTGAAAGAAAACCCCACCCCAACCCTCCCCAACAATGGGGAGGGAGTAAGAAAACTCCCCTTCCCCATTGTTGGGGAAGGGTTAGGGATGGGGTTCTTTCCTTTCTCCGACACCAAAAAAAATGAAAAAAACACTTATCACTGTCCTCATAGCACTTTTAGGGCAATCCCTTTTTGCTCAGCAACATTCTGAACAGAATCATGATAAATATGTAGTTCCGAGCGACCCCAAGGTGAAAGAAAAACTAAACCAATGGCAGAATGTGAAATTTGGTTTAATGATGCACTGGGGTACTTACAGCCAATGGGGAATTGTAGAAAGCTGGAGCCTTTGCCCCGAAGACGAGGGCTGGTGTGAGCGCAAAGGACCTTTTAAAGACAATTGGTATGAGTACAAAAAGGCTTATGAAAACCTGCCTAAAACATTTAATCCGGTAGAGTTTAACCCTGAAAAATGGTCGGCTGCTGCTAAAAATGCAGGCATGAAATACCTGGTTTTTACAACCAAGCACCATGATGGTTTTGCCATGTTTGATACGAAGCAAAGCGATTACAAAATTACCAATACGCCTTTTGCTTCAAACCCAAGAAGCAATGTAGCCAAAGAAATATTCGGGGCATTCCGTAAAGATGATTTTATGATAGGCGCTTATTTCTCTAAGCCTGACTGGCATACAGATGATTACTGGTGGTCTTATTTTCCTCCGAAAGACCGCAATCCATCTTATCATCCTGCCAAATATCCTGAGAAATGGAAGAGCTTCAAACAATTTACCTATAACCAGATAGAAGAACTGATGAGCGATTATGGCAAGATGGATATTTTATGGTTAGATGGCGGTTGGGTACGCCCATTCAGCACCATTGATTCGTCGGTTTCATGGCAAAGAACCATTCCTTTCGATCAGGATATTGATATGGCACGCATTGCTAAAATGGGAAGAGAGCGCCAACCGGGCTTGTTGGTAGTTGACAGAACCGTAAGCGGTGAGTTTGAAAACTATGTTACACCGGAGCAACAGATTCCAGACCATTATATGCCTATTCCGTGGGAAACCTGTATGACTATGGGCGATTCGTGGAGCTATATTCCGAAAGAAAATTTCAAATCTGCCCGAAAATTAATACATATTCTGACAGACGTAGTATCAAAAAATGGTAACTTGCTATTGAATATTGCCCCAAGCCCGCAAGGAGATTTTCATGCAGAAGCCTATCAACGTCTGGAAGAAATTGGTAAATGGATGAAAATAAACAGCGAAGCTATTTATAATACCAGAGGTGATAACGAAATAGGCAAGCAAAACAAACTGGTATTTACTCACAATGCCAATACAACTTATGCTATTTATAGGGCAGACGAAGGCGAAAGTATTCCGTCTACTATTGAAATAAGTAATCTGGCATTATCAAAAAATACTTTGATGAACCTGTTAGGTAGCACCGAAAAACTGAAATGGACAGCAAAAGAGGGGAAGGTAGTAGTAGAAATTCCGGAGAAATTGAGAAAAGTAAAAGGCAGTAGCTATGCCTGGGTACTAAAAATTGTCAGACAATAATCCTTATATTTTATGAATCGTCGTCGTTTTCTGAGAAATAGTGCACTGGCAGGTACATTAGCAGGTGTTGAAGCCACGGCCGCACCTGCCCGTAAAAAAGCATTAAGGGTAGCTTACCTGAGCGATGTTCACGTTTTTACAAGTAAAATAGCTGAGGAGGGAATGGCAAAAGCCTACCAAAGTGCCAATGCGCTCAACCCTAAGCCTGATTTTATCATTAATGGGGGCGATGCTATTTTTGATGCACTGGAAAAATCGAAAGATGAAACGCAGGTTCAGTTTAAACTCTTTCAGAAAATACTGAAAGAGAACAATAAATTAGAAGTAAAGCATATTATTGGTAACCACGATGTATGGGGTTGGTTTAGCAAAACCGAAGATGTAAAAGGTGACAGACTATACGGCAAAAAATGGGTAACAGATGAGTTTCAGATGCCGAAAAGATATTATTCATTTGAGAAAAAAGGCTGGAAATTCATTATTTTAGACTCTACCCAACTGAATCCTAAAGGAGGTTATATTGCCTATTTTGACCCCGAGCAGTTGGAATGGCTGAAAGCTGAACTGGCAGCAACACCGGGCAGTCAGCATATCTGTATTGCTTCTCATATTCCGATTCTGTCAGCGGCATCGGGGTTATTTCTGAATAAGAATCAGGAAAACGGAGATATTGTGATGCCAAGAAATCTGATTCATACCGATGTATTTGATATGGTGAAACTATTCAGAAGTTACCCGAATATTAAAACCTGTCTGAGCGGCCATTTACACATGCAGGAGTCGCTTACTTATTGGGACTTAACCTACCTGAACAACGGAGCAGTTTCGGGTGGTTGGTGGAAAGGGGCTTTCAGAGATTTTGAACCAGCCTATGCGATACTGGATTTTTATGACGATGGTACATTTGAACGTAAATTTGTAAAATACTAAGAAACTGTTTAAGTTAATCTTATCTCATAACCTACGAACCAACAAACTAATGCAATCAAGAAGAAAATTTATACAATGGTCGGCACTGAGCTTACCATTTATATCGGCAACCAAGGCTTTTTCCAAAACCATAGCCAGTAAGCCAATTGTTGTTTCTACATGGGATAGTGGCCTGGCAGTAAATGCCGAAGCATGGAAAGTACTCAAGAAAAATGGCCGTGCCTTAGACGCCGTAGAAGTAGCAGCTAACTCTATTGAAGATACCATTAATTGCTGTGTTGGCTTGGGTGGAAACCCTGACCGTGATGGCAAGGTAACTTTAGATGCCTGTATCATGGACGAAAAAGCCAATTGTGGTTCAGTTGCCTTTTTACAACATATCAAACATCCTATCTCGGTAGCTCGTAAACTGATGGAAACTACCCCACACGTGATGCTGGTGGGCGATGGTGCTTTGCAGTTTGCTTTAGCCAATGGTTTCAAAAGAGAGCCTGACAAATTATCGGCTGATGCAGAGAAAACATACAAAGAATGGCTGAAGAAATCAGATTATAAGCCTGTAATTAATATTGAGCAGCAACAGATAAAAGCCAAAAAAACAGATGGCGGCCCTTTTGCCCCAAGCTATTTTGACGATGGTACGCCTAACCATGATACGATGGGTACCATTGCCCTTGATGCTTCGGGTAACCTGTCGGGCGCTTGCACCACCAGTGGTATGGCGTTTAAACTACATGGCCGTGTAGGAGATTCACCCATTATAGGCGCAGGTTTATTTGTTGATAACGAAATCGGGGCAGCTACTTCGTCCGGTCAAGGTGAAGAGGTAATCAGAGTAGCCGGAACGCACCTTGTAGTAGAAATGATGCGTTTAGGCAAAACACCGGAAGAAGCCTGTAAAATTGCCGTAGAGCGTATCGTAAAAATAAACCCTGAAAAGGCTAAAGGTTTTCAGGTAGGTTTTATAGCTATCAACAAGCAGGGCGAATATGGCGCTTACTCTATTCAACATGGTTTTAGTTATTCAGTTACACTGGCTGACGATGGCGGCAAGGTATTTATGGCAAAGAGCCATTTCCCTAAATAAGCAAACTTATATCCTATAATAATTAGTGCTTAGGCGTGCTATGGTTTAAAAATCATGACACGCCTTTCTTTGCGCCTTTATTTCACCTTATAACCTATTTTACATGAGAAAAATCCTTCTAATCCTGACAACACTGCTATGCTTTAGTACATACGCACAATATAAACCTGACTGGCAAAGTCTTGACCAACGCCAGACCCCTGCCTGGTTTGAAGATGCTAAGTTTGGTATTTTTATTCATTGGGGTATCTACTCTGTGCCTGCCTGGGCTACCAACTCAAATGCTGATGGTTTTGGTAGTGGCTATGCCGAATGGTACTGGCAACGCCTGTTTGCGCCAAATCTTAAAATCCATAAAGAGTTTGTAGCCTTCCACGAGAAGAATTATGGCAAAAGCTCTTATCAGGATTTTGTGCAGCAATTCAAAGCCGAGTTATTTCAGCCTGATGATTGGGCCAAGATATTTGAACAAGCCGGAGCCAAATATGTAGTATTAACCTCAAAACACCATGAGGGTTTTACTCTTTGGCCAAGTCCGCAATCGTGGAACTGGAATGCCGTTGATGTAGGCCCGCACAGAGATTTAGCCGGAGATTTATCTAAAGCTGTAAAAGCCAAAAACCTGCACATGGGCTACTATTATTCATTATACGAATGGTTTAATCCGGTTTATAAAAGTGATGTGAATACTTACGTAAACGAGCGCATGATTCCGCAAATGAAAGACCTCGTAACTAAATATCAACCTGATATTTTGTGGACAGATGGTGAGTGGGACCATCCTGCCAAAACCTGGAAGAGCGAAGAGTTTCTGGCATGGTTATATAACGATTCGCCTGTAAAAAACAGCGTTGTCGTAAACGACCGTTGGGGTAACGATACCAAAAGCAAACACGGGAGTTTTTATACTTCTGAATATGGTCATGGGGGTACTGATAATACTCTTACCAATGGTTTTGCCAGACCCTGGGAAGAATGTAGAGGCATAGGTGAATCGTTTGGGTATAACCGTAATGAAAATTTAGGAGTTTATCAGACAGGCGAGCAATTAGTGCATCAGTTAATTGATATTGTATCCCGTGGAGGTAATTTCCTGTTGAATATCGGGCCAACTGCCGATGGGCGTATTCCGGTGATTATGCAGCAGCGATTGAGAGAAATGGGTAATTGGTTAAAAGTAAATGGTAGTGCTATTTATGGTACCCGTAAATGGAATAAAGCCCCTGCTTACACTAAAGAATCAAAACTCTATTTTACACAGAAAGGAAAGGCACTCTACGCCATTGCCAGCAAATGGCAGGAAACCATTACAGTAGAAAATGTAGAAAAACCTGTTAAAGTAAAATTATTGGGTTTTGGTGGCGAGGTAAAATACACTTATAAAAATAAGGTACTTACCATTACTGCACCACAGGTAAATCCAAATACGATTCCATGTGAATATGCCTGGACTTATGAACTTACTGATGCGCTAAAATAAAATGCAAAAGATGAAAACCCTGAAATACCTGTTAATAGTCGGCTTATTAGCAGTCAATACCACCTTTGCCCAAACATCAGCTAAAGATTGGTTGATTCAGCCTTTTACGCAAAAAAGCGAAATAAAAGTATTAAAAGATGGCAAACTATTAGAAATTACGAATGGCCTGATAACCCGACAAATTCGAATAAGTCCAAATGCTGCGACGGTTAGTTTCAAGAACCTGACTACCAATGAGCAGTTTGTTCGTTCGGTAAGACCCGAAGCCCGAGTAGTAATTAATGGCAAGGCGTACAATGTCGGAGGGCTATACGGACAAAAAGAGCATGGGTACCTATTAGAAGAATGGATAGAAAAATTTACCAGTCAATCCGAAGATTTTCAGTATGCACGCTATGAGACAGGTGAGGTAAAACCACACTTTGACTGGAAGTCAACTACCTGGACAGCTAATAAAAATCTGCCAACTGGTAAGAGTCTTGTGCTGTTTTTTAAGTCAGGTTTGCCGCTATTGAAAGGTTTAGAGGTAGCAGTGCATTATGAAATTTTTGACGGAATACCACTCCTGAGTAAATGGGTAAGCATTGAGAATAAATCAAACAGCGCTTTTAAACTCACACAGGTAGTCAATGAAATATTGGCTACACCGGAAGAAGAATCTGCTGTGGTAGGCAAGCCTGAAAAGATGAAAAAACCACAGAAGCTATATATAGAAAATAACTATGCCTATAACAATGCAATGCGCTATGAGTTGTCAGACCAGGCTACCCATTGGAAGATTGATAGCTCCTATACATCGCAGGTAAACTATAATTACGAAACCCCCTGTGTAGTAGAAATCTATCCGACTTTAGGGGTTGGTATTGATTTAGCACCTGATGCGCATTATAAATCTATCTGTTCGTATGAATTGCTTTTAGATAGCTATGACAGAGAGCGAAACGGATTGGCACGCAGGAAAATGTATCGCACCATTGCCCCCTGGACAACCCAGAATCCAATCTTTATGCACCTGATTAGTACTGACCCGGTAAAAGTTAAATCTATAATTGACCAATGTGCTGAAACCGGTTACGAAATGGTGATTCTGAGCTTTGGAAGTGGCTTGAATATGGAAGATGCCTCTGATGACAATATCAAGAAATTTAAAGAATTAGCTGACTATGCCCATAGTAAAGGGATTAAATTGGGAGGATATTCATTATTCAGCAGCCGCCGGATTGATGATGAAAATGATGTGATTGACCCTGTAACAGGTTTACCGGATAAAGGAGCTTTCTTTGGTAATGCACCTTGTCTGGCAAGTAAATGGGGCATCAACTATCTCAATAGCCTCAAGAAATTTATCAGCGAAACAGGCTTTGATTTGCTCGAACATGACGGCCCATATCCGGGCGATGTTTGTGCTTCTACCAAGCACCCCGGCCATAAAGGCTTAGACGACTCGCAATGGGTACAGATGCAAATGCAGAAAGAGTTCTATCAGTGGCTCAATGCCCGTGGCGTATATATCAATGCCCCTGACTGGTATTTCTTGGATGGTAGCCATAAGATTGCATTAGGGTATCGGGAAGTTAATTTCTCTTTGTCGAGAGAACAGCAGAAGATGCTGAACCGACAAAATATTTTTGATGGTACCTGGGATAAAATTCCGTCAATGGGTTGGGGATTTGTGCCATTGACCAAATATCAGGGTGGGGGAGCAGAAGCAGTCCTGGAACCACTAAGCGAACACCTGAATGATTATAAACAATTAATGATGCAATACTACGGAGCTGGCATACAGGCCTGTTACCGTGGCCCAAGATTATATGATACTGAGGCAACCAAAAAAGTAGTCATAGAAACCATTAACTGGTATAAAAAGTACAGAGATATTCTGAATACTGATATTATACATTTGCGCCGTCCTGACGGTAGAGACTGGGATGGAATTATGCACGTGAATCCGTCTCTGACTACAAAAGGGTTAGTTATGCTGTATAATCCGCTAAAAGAAGCTATCACCCGAAAAATCAGATTACCTCTGTATTATACAGGGCTTACAAAAGAAGCCAAGGTAAGAACAGAAAATGGCAAAGCCACTACATATCAACTCAACAGAGATTATTCCATAGAATTGACCATTCAATTGCCTGCCGAAGGATATACCTGGCTGGTGATTGAATAATTATCTATCCAAATCTAATGGGAGTTGTATCACGATTTTTCAAATCGTCTGGGACGCACCGCAAACTTCGGCAGAATTTTATATCTGTATCGACGTTTCAGGAATATTAAGAAAATTGAAGATATAGGGAATATACACATTCTTATATCTTCAACTTAATACCAATCTTCCCAAGTAAAGCCGTAATCCCAATAATCATTAAAGCAAATAGCAAGGATTTGATTAAACCGACTATGCCAAATGTCAGGCTTACAGGCAAAGCAAAATAAAAAGAATAAGCAATATAAGGTATCAGGTAGCAAGTCAATGTGCTTGTACCTGCAGGTTTGATGCTATTGAACCAATGGGCTTTATGCTGTAAATCTGTCAGCCAGTAAATAAGAGCATAGGTAATAAAAGCAATGCCACAGCATATAAACACCCAGGTTGGTGTAGCGTAAATCTTCGATATAATAAAGAATTTCCGAAGCATGAAGCCTGAAAGCAACATTGCCACACCGAGTCCTATGTAGATATAGGTTAATTTTGCTTTCTTTTCGGCAGTATAAAAACGCTCTAACAATAGAGTTGCTAATATACCTGTAAAAGTAAATGCAGCAAAAGCACCATTCCCTAAAATCCAGTCATCGGGGCCATCCGGCCACACCAAGTTTAACCATTTGGCATGTCCTGCAATGCTTAATAAATTGAAAAATACCCATGTGACTACTAACAAGGTATTATTTTTATAAAAGAAAAGATAGAGAATAGCACAAGTAAGGTAGGTCCAGCCGATAAGACCCAAAATACCCCACCAGTGCGGTTGCATCATTTCTGCTTTTGCCCCACCTTCTCCACCTCTGAATTTGTAAACCAAAAACAGTAAAATAGCAATCCCAAGTATCTGTAAGGCCATGAACAGGTATTTTTTAGAATCCTCGCTTTTAGGATACACATTCCAGATAAGAAAAAAGCCTATGACGGCACTTACCTGAAATACCGACTGACTCATGCCTGTAGCTTCGGCATTCATTTCTGGGATATTTATCGTAAAAAGGCCCATGATTAACAGCGCGACCGAACGCATCACAATGTGCCTGATAATCTGAAAATTGTTTTCACCTTTGGCAATCCTGGCTTTAATAGCAAAAGGAATTGACATACCTACAATGAATAAGAAACAAGGGAAAATAACATCAGAAAAGCCAAGAAAATCAACATGAGCTTCGGAGTGTTGTAACCAGTCAGGGATACCTGTCAACGTCCAGAAGTCATTTACAAAAATCATCAGGAGCATGGTCAATGCCCGAAATACATCAATAGAAGCAATACGTTTCAGTGAGGTTTCCATAGTTTTCTTATTTGCTTTCCTCCATTTTCTTAATTTCCTCAAACATCGCCTTAAAACATGCTGATTGCGTATTTTCTCCGGCTTCTGTATTCACTTTTACGCCATAAAATTCATCTAAAAACTGTCCGGCACCAGACCACACTGTTTGCATCATACCCTGGAAACGGTCTTTCATGACAGGTGTAACCGATTTTCTGAATCTTACCATATCCTGCGTTTGTACCACAGCGTTTTTAGGATTTCTCCAGGGGCAGGTAATTACATTAAAACCCTTTGAAGCAAACAGAACGGCAGTCTGGTCTGGTCTTTCATAATGCCAGTCACAAATCACTACATCTTTTTCTATCAGGTCTATGGCCCGATGGGTGTTATTAAAACTGCCTTCCCACATACCAATACCCGTAGTCTTACCATCAATCAGGCGGTCGCCCCAAATCCATAGTTTTCTATTTTTCAATGCCAGATGATTTCTGATTTTATTCACCTCTCCGGCAAATAATTCTGCTTTGTCTCTTCCTCCACATCTCGGGCATTTATCATCACCAATATAAAATACCTCGTCCATTCCTGCATGAAAAGCATCTGTTTCAAAAACCTCACATATTTCATCTACCAGTTCAAAAACTATTTTGTGTACATCAGGGTGTAGCGGGCAGTAGCTTTTACAATAAAGCCCATCGGCGTTAGGCCATACATATTTTTCAGGCATTTTTACATGTGGTGTCTCATCAAATTGCGGATATACCCTTAGTAAGTTATGCGTGGTTTTAGCCCATGACTGATGCCCTAACAAATTGATTTGCGGTATAATACGGATATTATTTTTCTGACAGGCTTTTACCATCTTTTTCACATCCTGCTTCGATAGAGCAATGCTATCACGTAGTTCAGGATGGCTTTGAAACTGATAATTCCAGTCAACACGCAGTATGAGCGTATTTACTTTACGTGTGGCTAATTCTTCATTAATAAATTTTACAAAAGTATCTACTTGCTTAGGTTGTGGCGCACCGATACAAAATCCACGAACGGGTAAAAGGCTGTCTATTTTTGATTGTGCCAGAAGCGATTCAGAAAAAATCAGGCATGCAATGGTAAGCAACAAAGAAATTTGTCTGGTCATAAAGGTGTAGGTTTTTTTATAGATTTGATTGACAAGTTAGCCATTATTTAAAAGAAATCAAATCTACCTGAAATCAGCAACCTTTATTGTAATACGTAACTCTTACTTAATAGCAGTATTTTATAGTATTTTCAGGTTGTTTTTACGGTTTTCTTAAATTTTTTTTGTACTGATACAACTTTTTGTGCCTTTTGTGCATTTAGTCTAAAAGCCCCGTTTAAACTTGGTTCTAACCTCTACAATCGAACGTCTGCGACACAAAGACGCTGCTGCTCAGAAGGAAATTTTTGAGCACTATGGTAGCTTTTTGTATCGTATTGCATACAGATATGTGCGGGAGCGTATGTTGGCCGAGGATTTGATGGTGGAGTCTTTTTTGAAGATTTTTGAGGGGATTATCAATTTCAGATTTGATAATCTAAGGTCTTTTGAAGCGTGGATGAAAAAAATTGTGGTAAACGAAGCATTGATGTTGTTGCGCAGGCAATCAAATTTTCATCTGATGCCTGAGAGTGAAGCAGTTGAAATCCCGATTGATGATAATGTTTTAGATAAGATTTCAACGGAAGAGATTTATCGGCTGATTGCCGAATTGCCAGATGGGTATCGCACGGTTTTTAACCTGTACGCCATTGAAGGCTACACGCACAAAGAGATTGCTGAACAACTGCATATCAGTGAGGGAACCTCAAAGTCGCAGTTGAATCATGCCCGAAAATTATTACAAAAGAAAATATTAATGACCGATAAAAGTCATGCAAGCAGAGGAATTTTATAGTAAAATCCGAGAAAATCTCGACAATTCTGACTTTACTCCCGAGTGGAGTAAAAGTGAGGTATGGCAACGTATTGAGCAGAAAGAGGAAAAGAAAATGACACCTTTCTGGTGGGGAGCTGTGGCGGCAAGCATTGTAATGGTGAGTTTATTTGGAGGCTATCTTTTAATTGAAAACAGAAATACTATTACCGGTAACCCTAATGTGAAAAATCAAGTAGCTACTACTTCTGCACAACCGGTTATGACTATAACTCCTACTGCCACGCCTTTGCCGGAACCACCCGAAAACACTGCTTCAAATACATCAGCACGTCCGGTTCAGAAAAGAGTCATTCAACCTGTAGAGGAGGTAGAGCCTCAAGCAATTACTGAAAATGAAGTACCCAATGAAGAGTTTGATAACATGGTAACCACAGAAGGTGGTGAGCAGGAGTTTAGTTATAATAATGTAACATCCAGAAACGAACCTGCATTTGTACGTCCGGTTATTTTTGATGCTCCGATTATTTTCAGACCTAATAAAGTAGCAGAGAAGCCCGCTGTTGCACCTGCTAAACGTGAGCGTGTAGCTATTCTGGAGATTCCGGAAGACCATGAAGATTATGTGATAGCGCCGAAAGAAAAGAAGAAAAAACGCCATGAACGTTTGGCTAAACAAGAACAGAAAACCCCTGAGGCTACAGACCCTAATAAGCCCAATAAAATATGGGCATTTGTAAAACAGAGTTTCAAAAATGAAACAATGCCGGCTGATTCTACTATTAAGTAAAAGCTATTATACTCGTTAAAATATACTTACGGAAACAGTTTCGTGTATATTTGCTATGAATGTATTTTTTAGAATACTGACCTGCTTCCACATGAAAAAGATTTTTTTGTTGCTGCTTATTGTGATAAGTACAGATACTTACGCATCCGGGATTACTGAGAAAAACAAAATTGATTCGATTGTAATAAACATTGGTAAACGAAAAAGAATTGTTTTGTGGGGAGAAAGCAAAGAAGACCTGAAAGCGTTGGAAAAATATGATTTAAACAGAATCGTAAAACAGATGAATCAGGACTTAGAGGAAATGCCTTCGAATGTCAGACGAAGTATCAGGCAAGATTATGAAGGGAATAATTATACCAAAGAAGCTACCCGGCAACGTGAATTAGAGGGACTTACACCCTGGCAAAGACTGACCCGGAATACTTATCTGAATTTTTCTTTGGGTTTTACTTCTGTCAAATACCTGCAAAGAGGAAGTGCCGCATTTAAAAACAGCGATGAACTTTTCAGATATAGAACTTTAGCTTCTCCAAACCTCACGGTAGGTCTTACCAGACAAGAAAGCTTTATCCGCACAGGGCACAAAGAAGTAATATTACGTTATGGGTTTGATATAAGCTGGTATTATCTGAGTAGTGTGAGTACAAAAAAAACTTCGTATCTGCTACGGGTAAATAATACCAATACGAGTGTGTACGATACCGTAGCCATTTATCGCCCTGCCTCTAATGGCAATTATTATACAGTAGAGAATTACATCAACTCAGATAATGTCAAGAGAAATCCGGAAAGTACAGCTAACCAATCTTTGTTTTATGCCAACTTTAAAATTAATCCAACGATTAATTTTTATGGCGCAGACAACCAGAAGACTTTTCATTTTGGCTTTGGGGCTTATATCGGGCGGTTGATAGGCGGAAGCCAGATTCTTTCAGAAATCAAGGCCATTAACCAAAGAGAAGCAAAAATGCCTATCAGAAGCAGCGATAACCCTTATCGGTATGGCTTATTACTCAATATAGGCTATAAGGCTTTCAGTTTATTCTTAGAAGGAGATGTAAACAATTTCTTTCAACGGCGGGATTCCCGCAATGGTTTTCTTCCTTACGAATCATCAGACAAGTGGTCACAGAATCTGACGACATTTGGTGTCAGAATAGGCCGATAACAATAATCCCCGAATCGCTCCGGGGATTATTTATTTTTATGCACAAAGTCTGTCTTATTTTTTGTACATCACGCTTTTTACGGCATCAATAGTACGCTTTACATTGGGTAAAGTAACCTCAATCAGTGTTGGGGCATAGTGTAGTGGTATATCCATATTGTTTACACGAATAACCGGGGCATCTAAATAATCAAAAGCATACCGTTGTAAATGGTAGGTAATTTCAGAAGAAATAGCTGCCAATGGCCATGCTTCTTCTACTACCACACAGCGGTTGGTTTTCTTTACAGAGTTAAGGACAGTTGCGTAGTCGATTGGTCTCACGGTACGCAAATCAATCAACTCAGCTTTGATACCTTCTTTCTCTAATTCTGCAATGGCAGGTAATACTACTCTTGGAATCATTTTGCCGAATGAAACAATGGTTACATCAGAACCCTCTTTCATTACGTTGGCTTGTCCTAAAGGAATCAGGTATTCTTCCTCTGGTACATTGCCTTTATCACCGTACATTACTTCCGACTCCATAAAAATAACAGGGTCGTTGTCTCTGATAGATGATTTTAACAGACCTTTGGCATCATAAGGGTTATGAGGTACTACTACTTTCAAACCGGGCGTATTGGCAAACCAGTTTTCAAAGTTTTGTGAGTGCTGTGCACCCAATTGCCCGGCATTTCCGGTTGGCCCACGGAATACAATCGGACAAATATACTGACCTGCCGACATGGCCATCATTTTTGCCGCAGAGTTGATAATCTGATCTATGGCTACCAATGAGAAGTTAAAAGTCATGAACTCTATAACCGGGCGTAGGCCATTGGCTGCTGCGCCTACACCTATACCTGCAAAACCAAGTTCAGCAATGGGGGTATCAATCACACGTTTAGGGCCAAATTCATCAAGCATACCTTGACTTACTTTATATGCACCGTTGTACTCGGCTACTTCTTCACCCATCAGAAAAACGTTTTCATCACGTCTCATCTCTTCTGAAAGGGCTTCGCGCAGGGCTTCTCTAAATTGTATCTCTCTCATGTATTTTGGCTTAGAATAAAAGCTAATTTTTTGATGTAAAATTAGGTAATTACATCGGAATTCTCAAATTTGCATGAATATACATCTATGAAAATTTCATTAATCTTCTAAGATTCTGTCTCAGAAGAGCTTTGAATCACCCTATGCTTCATAACATTATGCAAAAACTAAAAGCCTATCTGGCTGATAATTCTTTACCTTTTACGCTATTTACCTCGCTTGCTGCTTTTTTTACCTACCTGCTTTTTTACCCTTTCAGGCGTGCCTATACAGCCGCTACATACGAAGAACTTTTTTTCTTTGGGGTTAATTATAAAATACTCATTATTACGGCACAGGTATTAGGTTTTGCGGTTTCTAAAGGATTGGGTATTAAATATGTTTCTGAAATGCAACCCGCTAACCGGGCCAGAAACCTGATAATCATTATTCTTTTATCATGGCTATGCTATCTGTTTTTTGCTTTAGTTCCTGCACCTTATAACCTGTTTTTTATTTTTCTTGCCAGCTTGCCTTTGGGTATGGTTTATGGAATTATGCTTGGTTTCTTAGAGGGTAGACGAGTAACCGATTTATTAGTAGCTGTGCTGACCGCTTCTTTTATTATGGGGTCAGGTTTTGCCAAAAGTATAGGCAAATGGGTAATGACTACTTTAGAGGTGAGCGAATTCTGGATGCCTTTTGTGGCTTGTGCCATTATGCTCATTCCTTTTAGTTTATGCGTGTGGTTAATGGGGCAGATACCTCCACCAAATATGGCAGATAAAGCCAGTCGCTCCGAACGTAAACCTATGCAGAAAGAAGACAGACGGGCATTTATTAAAAAATTTACATTAAGCCTAACTATTTTTGTCATATCTTATATACTACTCACAACTTTTCGGGAGTTCAGAGATAATTTTGCTCCGGAGATATGGAAGACTTTAGGTTACGGAAATAATTCAGCCATTTTTACGCAGACAGAAATACCCATTGCTATTACGGTGTTAGTGATGATGGCAGCTATGCGTTGGGTGCAGAATAACTACAAGGCTTTTGTTATTATCGAATGTGTGATGCTATTAGGGGGTGCTTTAATTGGGATAAGTACTTTATTATACCAACAAGGTATTTTATCTCCGGTTAGTTGGCTGACGCTTTTAGGCTTAGGATTATATATGGCCTATGCTATGTGCAACAGCTTGTATTTTGAGCGGATGATTGCCGCTTTTAAAGAATCAGGTACTGTTGGGTTTATGATTACCTTTGCCGATTATTATGCTTACCTGGGAAGTATCTTAGTGCTTTTCTACAAGAATTTCTTTCAGAAAAGTATTAATTACCATGAGTTTTTTATCTATCTGTCTTATACTATATCTGTGATTTATATGATTTTAGTGGCACTTTCTATGTGGAATCTGAAAGTGTATCACGATTTTTTAAATCGTATGAAAGAAAAGTAAAATGTATAAAATTAAGGAGGAGTATAGAAGATATTTGCCACATTTTCAGCCAACTAATGAGCTGGCTTATTTTGTTACAACTCGTTTAGCAAATAGTCTCCCTAAATCAATAATTGAACAACTTCACCATGAACACGATAAAAGCCTTATTCATATCAATCAATTACAATTATCGACTGAAAAGAAATCATTATTAACAGACGAGCAAAATAGGAGGTATTTTGGAAAATTTGACCAATTGCTTGACTCTCAAGCTACTGGACATCATTGGTTCAAAACTCCTACAATTGCGCAACTTGCATATGATACTTTTTTGCATTTCCATACAAAACGCTACGAAATGATATGCTTTACTATCATGTCGAATCATGTTCATTTGTTATTTTGGTTGAATGAAGACAGAGCTTTGTACGGAATTATGCACTCATGGAAAAGATATATTGCTAATAAAGCCAATCAACTGTTGGATAGAGAAGGAGCATTTTGGGCTCGTGAAAGTTATGACCGTGCTGTAAGGAATGATGAAGAATTAAAAAGGATTATGCATTATATTTTGTTGAATCCTGTAAAAGCAGGGATAGTTAACAATTGGGAGGACTATCCTTGGACTTTTGTTAATGAAAAGTATTTTACTTTGTAATATGTATCACGATTTTTCAAATCGTATAAAAAAAGACGATTTGAAAAATCGTGATACATAAAATCGTGATACATATTATGACTATTTTTTTAATACCTACTATACTGGCTCCTGATACGCAAAATAGTGTGTTATCACCTCAGATTATAGAAGTAGTAACAAACCTGAATACTTTTTTTGTAGAAGACTTACGTACAGCCCGACGCTTTATCAGCAGCCTGAAATTGGGTAAAGTAATTGATGACCTGACTTTTTATGAGTTAAATAAAGATACCCCGCAGGAACAAACCCTTGCACAATTAAAAAAACTGAATGCCGATGCCGGGATTATCAGCGAAGCAGGTTGTCCGGGTATTGCTGACCCTGGAGCAGTAGCGGTTGGGTTTGCGCATCAGTTAGGTTATAAGGTCAGACCGTTGGTCGGGCCGAGTTCTATTCTTTTAGCATTAATGGCATCAGGCTTTAACGGGCAGAGTTTTACTTTTCATGGCTATCTGCCTATTGATAAAGCCACCAAAATAAAATCGCTTAAAAATCTGGAGCAAACGGCTAAAACCAAACAGCAGACACAGATTTTTATGGAAACCCCTTACCGAAACAATCAGCTGTTAGAAGATGCCCTGCAAAATCTGCATCCTGAAACCATGCTCTGTATAGCCGCTGATATAACAGCCGAAGATGAATTGATTAAAACGTTGTCTGTTAGAGAGTGGAAAAAACAGAAACCTGATTTGCATAAAAAACCTGCTATATTTTTACTACTCTAAAATATAACCATGTCTTACTAAATCATCGTGAGTGTTTATTCTGAATGTTTTCCCCTCTCTGATTAAATACAAATCGTCACTTACTTCCATATTATGCTTGTAAAGATGGTCAGTAATGATAATTCCCTTTTTATGTTTTTCTCTATTGATTACTTCTTTTAATTTTTCAACATGCAAGGGCATGATATGCGAGAAAGGCTCATCTAATATAACAAACTTCACATTGGACAAGAGAATAATGATGGCTTCAAATAAACGTATTTCACCACCTGACAGTGTAGCTAATTTTTGATGTTGATATTTTTCGAAAACCGGAAGTTCCTGAATAATAGAATTGAATGAAACCTGAAAGATGAGGCATATCTCATCAATGCTGAGTTGTTTAGGAATAAAGGTTTTCTGAGGCAAATATCGGATAGCATCAGGTACCATTAACAAACTTTCCTGGTATTGTTTATTAAGCCTCACAGACTGAAAATTGCCTTTTAATGAGCCAAAAATAATGCGCATCAGACTGCTTTTGCCACAACCATTTCTGCCTAAAAAGCCTGTTACTTTGCCGGTTTCGGCTTTTACATATACATCTGAAAGAATAGTACGGGTATTATATTCAAGATAGACACTGTCAGCTTCTAATAGGTTTTTTGTCATAGTAGGTCTGTTAAATTTAAGAGTATGACAAATAAAGTTAAGTCAAAGCCAAGTACTGTCAGAATCAGATGATTAGGTTTGATACCCAGGTTTTCATAGAAGGGAAATTCATCAATCCGATAAAAGAATTTTAAGAGAATAGCTGTCAGAATCAAGGTCATTGTTTTAGAAAATATAAACAATGACTTACCATCCTGAAACTGATGATAAGTATATAATAGTCCAAAACTCGCCAGTAAAGTAAACGGACTAATGCTTTTGTAATATACCCAAATTGCCTGTAGTTTTATCCTCATTCTTGCTATAGCAGAATCATGTTTTTTAAATTGCCTACCGTTCAACTGTAAGCTGTTATTCCGATTCCGGCTATAAAAGTCATTGTTAATCTTTGTATATCAAAATGAGAATAGATGATTTAATATATTTTAACAGATAGCGAAACCGCATCTGTATTAAGCTATTTTAGTGTAGAAGACCTGAGAGCAATAATCAGGGAAAACTAATCTTAACCAATAGTTTCATTTAAGGGAAATATTATTTTCTACGCTTAATAGCCGCCTCGATTCTTTCAACAAATACGTGGAAATTCTTTTCATGGGTGGTTTTTTCGAACAATGCCATCAGGGAAGCCATCCAACGACCTTTACGGGCGACATTGAATACCTGAGAAGAGATGTTTGTATGGTTATTTTCCTGACTCAGGGTATATACACCTTTATACCACCACTCACCCTGTATAGTCAGCTGGTGGTTAGTAGTATCTACTGTTACAAATTCTTTATGACCATCATGAAAATGTACTATGAATCTGCCATTTTCTTCTTTAATATGACAACTCATCTGATTGGTATAAATGAAAGGCATATCATTTCCTGAAAATGACCCCTCATCAATATCAAACAGCACATTTTCTATATCCTGAATAGAAAACTGGCTGCTTTTCTCAAAAATCCAAAGTGGTTTTCTTTTCGCTGGCATAAATTTTTATACAAGTTAGTAAGCGTATATATCTGATAAATATAGGTATTTATAGTGAAATTATGCTGTAAGGTTTAAAATAGATAATAAGATAAATCATGAAAACTATTGTTCCGGCACAACGGGAAGGTACCGCATACGATACCATTTCTGAAAGGATTTTCCCTACTGAAAAACTAGCTAAAGCCCATTTTCAGGTAGCTAAAGACAGGCTTTTGGCTATTAATCATTGGCACAAAGTAACCGCAGAAGAAAAAACTGTATTTGGCTTAGTGAATGGCCGAGGCGAACAAGTGGAGCGAATGCCTGCTATCGGAGACTTCATCAGAATTGATATTCCGGGCCCGATGAATCATACAGGTGATGGATTTGACTGGGTAATAATTGAGGATATTTTTGAAGATGAGGAAATTCATGAGGAATTTATTTCCATACGCGTAAGACCCTCATCAAATCCTGAGAAGCATAATACAGAAATAGCACATTTTTTTGATGACATGGCTACCAGTACTTTTATTGTAAAAAGAGAAAACAATAAGATAAGTGCCGAAGTACATGGCAGAAATGAGAAACCTAATTTAGATGAACTAAGTTTGATGGATAAAATCAGGAATACTTTTGTAGCCTTTGGGGGAATTTTAGGTGGAAGTAAAATTCAATGGAAGAGCTTTACAGAAGGGTTGTTAGTCTGATTCGGAGATAAAATTATAAAGCTTCTTTTATTGAAATTCTGATATTTTTATTTTGTTTTGAATCCCGGTACTTAACCAGAGATTCACTAATGAAAGGCACATACTTCGTTCTGATTTTAGCTGTTATTGGTTGTATTAGTTGTACAACTAATCAAAAAAGTATTGTTAATATCCCATACCCTCAACCATTTCCTGATTCTACTGCACGTACTTTTTTGCCCGGAATCGTTTCTAAAGAGGGCATAGATTTCAATTCGGCATTTTCGCCCGATGGCAAATCCTATTATTTTACAAGGTCAGAAAACAGACGTTGGACTATTTATGTAACTCATTACGATGGTAAGGGGTGGTCAGAGCCTGTAGTTGCTCCTTTCAGTCAGGATAAATACTCAGTAGCAGACCCGGCTTTTGCGCCTGATGGCAAACTCTATTTTATTTCAAACAGACCTAAAACGGTAAAAGATACCTTATCAGATTTTGATATATGGTATGTGAAACCACTCTCTGAGGGACAATGGTCTGCCCCTGAAAACCTGGCAGTTGTTAATTCTGATAGTGTAGAATATTATATGTCTTTTGCCAGCAATGGCAATATGTATCTGGGTTCTGCAAGGGCTGGTGGCCTTGGCATGGAAGATATTTATATAAGCAGATATGTGAACGGGCAATATACCAAACCCGAAAACCTTGGCCCAGCTATTAATTCTGTTTATTCAGACCATGACCCATGTATTTCGCCTGGCGAAGATTTTATGATATTCAAATCAGAAAACAGACCTGACGGATACGGGGAAGCAGATTTATATGGCTCTCAATTGGGGAAAGATAAAAAATGGCTAAGAGGAGTAAATATGGGTAAGCCTTTTAATACAAATACTTATGAGTATTGTGCATACCTGACACCCGATTTAAAATATTTTTTCTTTAGCAGCGAAAGAAACGTGAAATGGATTAGTGCAGATTTTCTGAAAAAACGTATTGGCGAATTATGTAAGGAGTAAAAATCAGGGCTGAACCTGACCGAAATTCCATTTGGCTAATAGTTCATATCTGTTGGTAGGAGCAATACTTAAAATATCGGCCGAAAAGCCATTGCCCCAGCAGGCTCTGGCCTCTATCATAAGCCTTTTACTTCTTACGCCAAGCCCGGCAATTAATCCTTGTTCGCTTTTTCTGTCAAACGACGATACAAGTTCAGACTGTCCTCCGTCAATGTCCTCTACCACACTTCTGTCATTTACAATAAAAGCATTTGATATACCTCCTAAAACATAAATAGAGGGCTTGCCTATATAAAAAGTATATCTGAACAGATTCTGTATGCCTAAATAACGAATATCATACCGGAAACGACTTTCTACGTCGGTAGCTGTGCTTTTCAGTGCATAGGTATGAACTTCGTTCTGAATAGCGAATTTTCCTCTCCCTCTGGCAAAAACGTAATTCAGAAATACCCCTCCTGCCGAGGTGATATTGCCATTGCCTTGTACATATACATAATTGGGCGGGGTAGAGGTAGATATAATGTGTCTGATACGAGAGTACCCTGCTCCGGCTGCTACGCCATATTCCCACTTGCCACGGCTATTCTGTGCCAGTTCAGGTTTCAGAATTATTTTGAAACAATCGTTATAACTGTCTATCAACTTTTTTATGTCTTTGGTATAGTAGTCAGTATTCTGAACCGGAAGTTTTTTGCAGGCATCGGCCAACAGTTCAGATAATTGTAGCTGATATTGTTTGATTTTAGCGGTCTGGTTTCCTGTTTCAATAATATGGTATACCAGCGCTTCAAAGGTATTGTTCTGTTTAATTAAAAAATGCTCTTCTGAATCTTTATCTACAAAATGATACAGCGTTGCCTTGCCTGCAGAGAGTACCCGCACAAAAGCATTTTTCTGGGTTAGTCTTTTAGTTCTGTTATAATAAGCACCTAAGCTCGGGAAGACAATCTTACTGCCATTTCTGGGGAGTTTTTCAATGGCAAAACTTAATGAAGTGTAGGTTTCCTGATTAAAATCTATAATAAAACCACTTAACTCAGTGCTGCTGTAAACAAAACTGGGTTGGTTCATTTCTCTCTTGAAAAAAATTTCAAGAGGGCTTTTAATCCATTCTTTATAATCAATAAAGCCACTCAGGGTATCTTTATCGGCCGTTATTAATTTCCCTTTGATGAAGTTTCTTTGAGCAAGGCAAAATTTGGCAATAAAGATTAACAAGAGTGTGGTTGTTAGTTTAGTTCTCATAAATCCAGCATTCCCTTATTCAAAGATATTGAAATAATACTTTTATTACTCAAAATCTGAATAAAATTTATTCAATAGCGAATAAACGTAAAATTTTACATTTTACCAACTAAATGCCTGATTCTTACAGATTTAAGTATTTATAACTATACGTTAACAGCTACGGCACATCGGATAGTTTTTTATAGGTTGAGGATTCAGAAAACAGCAAGCTTTAAACGGGTTTATAAGCTGATAAAAGCCGGAATAATTAAACTTATTGTATAGCTATTTTGCCAAAATTATATTTCAGTAGTAAGTCAAGCCTGTTGTTTGGAATAGTAACATTTGCACCCGTAGTGAAGCCATTTCCCCTATAATACCGGGCTTCAAGCATAAACCTTTTTTGACTCATACCTACCCCGACAATGGCTCTTTGCTCATCGTTTCTGATGGCCCAGGGTAGATAAACTAACTCTTCGGTAGAGCCATCTCTGCGGGTAAGTGTACTATTCTGTTTAATAATAGTGGCATAAGAAAAGCCGATCAGGGCATATACAGAGGGCTTGCCTACGTAAAATGTATAACGAAATAAATGTTGCAGACCTAAATAGCGCATATCATAATGAAAATGCTCGTTATCATAAGTGGTTAAACTTTTTGTCTGATAGGTGTGTAATTCATTCAGGAGCGCATATTTGCCTCTACCTCTGGCAAAAACATAGTTGAGAAACAAACCACCCACGGGAGTAATGCGTGCATCTCCCTGAACTTCGGTATATCTGAAAGGATTAGCCATGGCATGTTTCATTTTTGTATAGCCTGCTCCTAACATAATACCATACTCCCATCTGCCTTTATCTTTTTGTGGCGAAACCGTTTGTACTGCTCCGCTGAAGCAACTATTGTAGCTATCTATCAACTTCCTTAAACTACTGACATAATATTCTGTGTGATAGATAGAAAGCGGCTTACAAGATTCGGTTAATAGTTTTGATAGCTGACTGCGGAATTCGGTGAATTTGGCAGAATGATGCTTGGTTTCAACAATATGATAGACAAGTACCGTAAGCGAATCGTCTTTTTTTATCAGAAAGTGAGGTTCAGAATTTTTATCTACATAATGGTAAAGGATAGCTTTACCATCAGATGCTATTCTGACAAAGGCATTGATAGATTCTATTTTTCGGATACGATTAGTATATTCTTTCATATTGAAATAGACAATTTTATTGCTACTTCTGGGAAGATTTTCAATCTCAAATTTTAAAGTATGATAGGTTTCCTTATTGGAGTTAATACTGAATCCGGCTATCTGAGAGGTTGTGTAAGTGCGTGCAGGTTGAGTAGGGTCGTCTTTGAAAGAAATCTGATTTGGGCTTTTAATCCATTCTTTATAATCAATATATCCGCTGAGCGTATCTTTGTTAAAAGTGAAGATTTTGCCTTTAGTAAAGTTTTTTTGTGCCAGGCAGATATGCGTAATAAAAAAGAGTAGTAGGGTGAAGTTTAGTTTAGATTTCATTTTGTCATTAGCTTGTCTATTACCCAAATATAGTGAATTATCTATGGATTGAGGAAAAGACAAGCTAAATATAGTAGTATTGTATAGCGTGATTATTTCTTATACTTACACAAAGAATTATCCGCTTTCAGGTAGTAAGATTTAAAGTTGAGGGCTTTGGGGTCCATGCAACCTTTAAGGTTCAATAATTCTACTTTACTGAACTCTATCGGGTGGCTTTCGGCTTGTAGGGCTATGTAGCCTTCTGCTAATGGCGTACTGTCTTTCTTTAACCATTCCTGTGCGGAGGCATCGTCTATATGTGCCTCTTTGAAACCATAGTCTTTGCTTACAAATCCACCACCTACCTGTGGTTTTTCAAAAGCAAAAACTACCTGGTTATCAATCAAATGTTGTACTAATGAATCTCCCAGCACAAGGGCTTCTATGGTTACCCATTGGTCTCCATCATAGGTTTTCGACCATGAGTCAATGCAGTGTTGAGTATTAAGTTTTCCTTTGATATACACCTGTGTACCTGGCGTACAAAGATTAGCTGTATGGCGTTCGCCTTTACCCAAGCCTCCCAACATCTGCAATTCTAATGAAACAGGGAAATCCTGGCCTTTTGACAGACTGGCTGCTGATTGCGAATGAAGCATTACACCACTGTTTCTGACATTCCACGAAGCACCGCCTTTGGTCTGATTGCCTACAAAGCGATAGGTAAAACGCAGTTTATAATAAGAAAAAGGCTGATTGTAGTAGAGATGACCGAATTTTCCGTCGAACTCTTCGTATTCATCATACGCAATTTGCAGAATGCCGTCTTTAACACGGAAAGTATTCTTGTAGTTGTCGTTTAACTCTTGTCCGGCTATTTTAATGTCCCATCCTGTCAGGTCTTTGCCATTAAATAGCTGTTGCCATTCTTCTTTTTCAGGGTTGTTTTTTTGTGCTTGTGCAGTGAAACAAAAGGCCATTAGAATAAAGGCCAATAGTGGATTTTTCATGTTCGATTTTACAGATGAGGTTGAATCCTTAAAGGTATTAAACTCTACCCGAAAAATCAAAACTCAATGGTAGTACTCTTGATTTTTGAATTGAAAAGAAAGGTTTTCTTTTGACCTGTATAGAAGAAATTAACCAGATTGGTTTGGTCGTCGAATAATTCCTGCATTATATCATTGTAGATAACATGGTCTTTTACAGCCTGGCTATCCGGTATTTCGACATATACCCAGGTAGCATCGCCTTCTATTTCTTTGCCTAAATAGTTGATAGGTTTTTTCTGCTTTTGCGGATTAATGATAGCAAAATGTTGCTGAATGTATTTGCTTAACAAGGCATCACTGTTATCATTCTTGCCACCAACCATTATTTTTTGCCCATTGTTGAGTTTAGTGAGGGCATTCTCTAAATCGTCGGTAAACAAGCGAATGGTTATTTCAAGAGACTTCTCTCTGGGATTATACTGTATTTCGGTAAGCGAAGTATGAAAGGCGTGTAAAGCCGTTGCTTTTTCTGTTTTCTGAACTTGCAACGGAAAAATAAGAAGTGCGAAAGAGAGTATGAAGTGTAATAACTGCATTCTATGAAAATATATAAAAGAATCGGGGTAGAATGAAACGCTATTCTACCCCGATAAAACTATTATCTAAACAATGCCTTAAAAGTATCGTTGAAGAGTACCAATACCATCAGTGTCAATAAAATGAATGTACCTACTTGCTGGGTACGCTCCATAAACTTCTCTGATGGTTTGCGTCGTGTAATCATTTCGTACAATAAAACTACTACGTGACCACCATCTAAGGCTGGAATCGGAAGAGCATTCATAAAGGCTAAGCCCATCGAAAGCAGACCTGTTAGTCCCCAGAATCTTTCCCAGTCCCAATAACTTCCAAACCATTGGGCTAAGCCTACCGGACCACTTACTGCATTACCGGCAGAAATGTGTCCTTTAAAAATACGCCCGAAACCTTTAATCTGGTTAGGAATTACAGACAATGCTTCTGTAGCACCTACACCAAAGGCTTCGCCAAAGTTATATTTTTGGGTACTTGCCACTAATTGTGAGTTTGCTCTGAAACCCAATTTAGATTCGCCTGAAACAACGGGATATAGTTTTACCTGCTGACCGCCTCTCTCAACTACTAATTCAATTTTTTTATTCTTGTATTTTTCCAGCTCAGTCTGAAACTGCTGAAAATAAGAAACTGGCGTACTATCAATTTTTACAATCTTGTCTCCTTCTTTTAGTCCGGCTTTTTCTGCTGGGGAGTCTTTAGTTACTTCTCCCACTTTAAAAGGCATTATCGGCTCAATAAAAGGAACTTTAGTCGCTACCTTATCAATCAGATTATTCGGAACAGGTATTTGTTTAATTTCTCCGGCTCTTTCTACTGTAAATTCGGTATTTTCCTGCATCAAAGCGGCACGCACTTCACCAAAATCGGCATAATCTGCGCCATTAACTTTCATGATTTTATCGCCGCTCTTTAATCCGATTTCCTGGGCTAACGGATAAGCATAAATCCCTGCCTTGTTTACCTCTGCTTTTGAATAGTATTCATCGCCCCATACAAATTTTACTCCCCAGAATATCAAAATCCCTAAGATGATATTTACAATGATACCCCCTAACATCACAAACAGACGTTGCCAGGCTGGTTTTGAACGGAACTCATCAGGCTGAGGTTCTGAAGAAAGCTGAGAAGCATCTTTGGTTTCGTCAATCATCCCTGCGATATCTACATAACCACCTAATGGAAACCAACCTAAACCATATTCGGTATCACCTACTTTCTTTTTCCACAAGGCAAAGTTCAGCACATTAGGTAATGGGAAAAGGAAGTCGAAGAATATATAAAATTTATTTACACGAATACCAAAGATACGAGCAAAAATAAAGTGTCCAAACTCATGTAACCCGACCAGAATTGTTAAGGCAAGCAAAAGTTGCCCAATCATTGTTAATACTGCCATTAGAAAATTGAATAAATTTAAAGATAATGTATAGGTTATTTAGCCATAAAATATCCTGTTTTGCAAACGCAAATGCTTGGGTGTTCGTTCCATTTTCGCTAAATCCTACGTTCAGCCTGCATAATCTATGCCACTACTAACGAAAATACATTCAAAATTAGCATACTTATTAATGAAAAGAACGATTTTTAATTAAATCTTTGTTAAACGATTAGTAGATACCCATATTTTAATATCCACAATGGAATTGTGCATGAATCCAGTAAAGTACGATGTAATTATTATAGGCGGTGGCCCGATAGGGCTTGCGTGCGGTTTAGAAGCCCAGAAGGCGGGCTTAAAGTATGTAATATTAGAAAAAGGCTGCCTGGTTAACTCTTTATATAACTATCCTGCGAATATGACTTTTTTCAGTACCTCTGAACGTTTAGAGATAGGAGAGGTGCCTTTTGTATCAAATAATGCCAAACCTACCCGTAGCGAGGCATTAGAATATTATCGGCGGGTAGCAGCACATAAGCGTCTGAACGTAAGGCTTTTTGAAGAGGTATTGCAGGTAATGCCAAAAGATACAGAAGGTTATGAGGTAATCAGCAAAAAGAATACTTATGAAACCGACCATATTATTATTGCTTCGGGCTTTTATGATATTCCACAGAAATTGGGGGTAAAGGGTGAAGACTTAGCAAAGGTAACCCACTATTACAAAGACCCGCACTTTTATGCTTTCCAGAAAGTTTTGGTAGTAGGAGCCAATAACTCGGCGGTTGATGCCGCTTTGGAAACCTGGCGTAAGGGCGCCGAGGTAACAATGGTTATCAGGAAAGGCGAAATAGGCAGACGAGTAAAATACTGGGCTAAACCTGATATCGAGAATAGAATTAAAGAAGAGTCTATCAAAGCATTTTTTAATGCTGAAATTGCAGAGATACGGGAAAATGAAGTAGATATACAAACCCCCAATGGTATAGAGACGATAGCAAACGACTGGGTGATTTCGATGACGGGGTATCAACCTAATCTGGCATTCCTGAAAAAAATAGGGATTAATTTATCGGAAGATGAAATCATGAAGCCGGAATATAATGATGATACAATGGAAACCAACCTGAAAAACGTGTATCTGGCAGGGGTAATTTGTGGCGGTATGGATACCCATAGCCTATTTATAGAAAACTCACGGGTACACGCTGAAAAGATTGCACAGAAGATAATAAAAACCCCACAATTGGCTTAATCGTGGGGTTTTTAGAAATAAGGAAATTCTTTATTACTGCAAAACCAAGGAAATTGTCTTGGGTTGTTCTAATGCTACATCAGCCACTTTGCCTATGCCTGAATATTTTACCTTGTAACCTTTATTTTCCAGTAAGTATATGGCATCACGTAGGGTCATGCCTTCTACATTAGGTAAATCGGTATTATCACTTACTACACGCCAGGCTATGCTATTACCATTTTTAACAGCTTTTGCCCAACCAGCATTACCGGGTGCATTTTGTAGCCCCAGTGTTTCTGCTACAGTTCTGAAATCTTCTGCATAGCCACTTTGCTCATGTGTTTCAATTTTCTGTACATTGCTGTTTTTGTTTTTAGCCGGATGAATGGCTACATCATAAGCAAAGATTTTATCAGCAATGGTACGGAATACCGGAGCCGCCACATCACGAGCGTAAAGGTTTGTCCCTTGTGGTTCGTCGATAATGACAGCACAACTGTATTTAGGATTATCGGCAGGAAAGAAACCGATAAAAGCGGTATAATATTGCCCCTGTACATAGCCGTTTTCCCTTTTCTGAGAGGTACCTGTTTTCCCGGCTACTTTACAGAACCCTGTATTGATATTTTGGGCTGTTCCATTTTCTACGACACCTTTCATCATTTCATGTACCAGCTTAATGGTGCGGTCTGAGCAAATCTGACCTTCTTCTTTACGGCCTTCAAATTTCTCTATCACTCTGTCGGCCTCCTTTATTTCTTTCACAATAAAAGGTTGTACCCAGTGTCCGCCATTGGCAATAGCATTATAAAAAGTAAGCATTTGCAGAGGCGTCAGCCGGCTTTCATAGCCTATCGACATCCAGGGGACGGTTGTAGAACTGAAAGTAGAACTTTTTCCATTCTTAATGATGGGTTCTGTTTCGCCTTTCAACTGAAAACCAACAGGCTTGTCTAATCTGAAATTGCTCAGGTAGGACACAAAGTTATCGGCTCTTGAGAAACCAAAATAATTTTTAACCAGGGTATAAATACCTACATTACACGAATGTTCAAATACTTGTCTCACAGTCTGATTGCCGTGTTTTTCTGAACATTTCATTTCAATATTATTATGCATGATAGAACCGCCGCAATAGGCAGCCGGAGCATCTAACCCTAATTTACTTTTCTCTAAAATAGCCACCATACTTGCCAGTTTAAAAGTAGAACCCGGGTCGGTACCTCCTTTTACGGCATAGTTGAAGTCTTCGGTATAGTAAGTCTCACCTTTTTTAGTCCTGCGTGAAAGATTCGTAATCGCTTTAATCTGTCCGGTAGCCACTTCCATGACTATGGCTGAACCATACTTGGCATTGGTACTTATTACCTGATTTCGTAGAGAACTCTCAACAATATCCTGAAAATTAACATCGATGGTAGTTACTACATCTTGCCCTGCTTCCGGGCGAACTTCCGGCGTATCTTCTATGGGTTTCCATGCACCTCCGGCTAACCGTTGAAAAAGCCCTACACCGTCTCTTCCGGCCAGATAATTATTAAAGCTGAATTCGATTCCGAAATCTCCTTTCGATTGGGTATCACGGTCAAGTTTTCCGATAGAGCGCAAGGCCATATCGTCAAAAGGCATTACCCTACGGTTCAGTTGTTCAAACTTACCACCCCCTTTCATTTTGCCTTCACGAAAAAAAGGATAAGTTTTGATTTCTTCCATTTCCTGAAAATCAACCAGGCGGTCGCCAAAAGCCACAAATTTTACTTTTCTACTTTTTCGGGCATTCAAGATTAATTCTTTGTACTGATTGGGCGTACGGTCCTGAAAGAAGTCTGATAATAAGTTGGCTAATGAGTCTAAATGGTCATTAAAAAACTTGGTTTTAGCTCTGGATACATCTAAACCAACACGATAGCGGGGTACCGACGTAGCCAGTAAACTACTGCCATCAGTAGCATAAATATTGCCACGGGTAGCTTTTATCTGCATAGGTTTGCGTTGTACTTTCGCAACTTTGTTCATCCATTTCTTTTTCTGAAATACCTGTACAACAAATATCTGAGCAGCTATAAGCGAGCCTATCAGAAATATTAAACCGAAAGTAAGTTTGGCTCGCCATTGAATTTCTTCACGGATAGAGGGCTTCGCTGACATGATTTTTTTGTTAGTTGGATTTAATTACTCTTTTACCACTATTTTGTTAGGGGGTGTAATGTTTTCTTCCAGCCCTTTATCTGTTAGCTTTTTAGCAATTTCAGATTGTTTGCTGGCAAACATATAGCGTGATTTCTGCGAAATATACTCAGCACGTTTTTCTTCCATATCATTACGGGTTTTCTCAATTTTTTTGATAAAACCTTCGTAACTGTGTTGAACATAAATGTAGAAAATACAAAGAACACCTAACCAGACAATGCGTTTGAGTGTTTCGGTAGGAAGAGAATCCCCTAAATTGAATCGGTTACTAAGCCATGTGTTGATGCGTTCGAAAAGCCCGGCTTTGCGTGGAGCCTTGGGCACAGCAGGTGCAGAACGGTGGCGAAAGGTATTGGTTGCCATTCCGATAGATGATTTATAGTTATTATTAAAGCACGATTGTCAAACAAATGTATGAATTATCTCCTGATTCTGTCAAAAGTTGTGCAATTTTTTTGTAAATTTTAATACTAACCCAATCATCTACAACAAAAAAATCGCCCTTACTGAAAGAACGATTTTTTCAAGGTATTGTTTTAATATTTACAAATTTATAACTTATTCATTCATAAGCGTTTCACTTGTATTTCTACACGTTCTTTTCTATCAGGAAAAGACCGTTTCTAACTGCTGTTTCTTTGGGAAATCGGGTGTTACCAGATCTGCCTCCGGTTTATAAATATAGGGCATCGGGAAACCCCTTTCCTGAAAGGTTGGTTCTGCCATATTGTTATAACGCAACTGGATAGACCAACGGATATTATTCGTAACATTATTCCCTGAACGATGTACCAAAAACGCCGAAAAAACCAGTAAATCCCCCACTTCAAACTCGGTCTGGATATAGGCATCTTCTGGTAAATCTTCCTGAATACTGCCTAAATAACCCGATGTATCCGCTTTCAGTAAGCCATCTTTGTGGCTGCCAGGTAAAATCTGTAATGAACCTAATGCTTCACCACAATCTACCATCGGAAACCACATAACAATACTATCTAATGAACCCTGACCTGTGCGCCAGTCCTGATGTGCCCCTAATTTCCAATGGCTACCACCTTTTGACAAGTAGCGACTATTGAACTGCATGGCAGGACGTACCCCAATCATGGGAAAATCGTAACCCAGCGATTTTAGTAAGTTAATCAATTTAGATTCTGTACCTAAACGGTGCAGAGATATTAAATGCTGTGCTTGTTTACCAGTATTAACAAAAGTATTGAAATCGGCTTCGAACAAATCAAACATGGCTTGCTCAAACTCATCTTTATTATCAATATCTACACTTTTGCCCAATACCCGTTGAATCTGCAAGGCAAAAAGTTTACGGGCTTCGGTATATATCTGATTGATTTCTTCTTTGCTAAAGAAATTTTTCAGAATAATATAGCCGTCTTTGTTAAATTGTTCTTTCATTGTTACTATAGCTTATAATCCATTCAAAAAATTAAATAATAGGTCAAAATAAACTGCTGTAGTAAGCCTATAAAATGATTTTTATCAGTATAGCTTTTATTTCTCTAAAATAGCATAGCCAAAGCCTGCTCTACCAAACCCATTACCATTGTATAACAGATATTTTTTATTATTATGTTCATAACAATAAGCATAATCTATCATTTCATAATCAAAATCATTCGGATTCTCTGATTTATGAATTCCTACCAGATTATCTTTACGTTCCCATTGGAAACCATCTTTCGATTCGGCATAACCTAAACGATAACTTTGGTTGCGGTCGGTGCGGTAATCTCTGGTATGTCGATAAGAATAATACATCTTGAAGATGCCATCTTCAAAAAACACACTTGGGCGACCTACTGCGTGTAAAAAATCATCAAATGGCAGAGCTATATCGCCTGTAGGTTCCCACTTAATACCATCTTCAGATACTGCTACACGGCAATCGTAATAGGGTTCAGGGTATCCATGTATGTACTCGCATTTTTGTCCTGAAATATACCACATCATCCAACGACCATTTACGTACATAACCGATGGCTGCGCTGCCCAGATAGGATTGTGGATTGATCTATCCATAATAGGCCCACGGAACATTTTCTTGAAGGTAATTCCCCCATCAGTACTGATAGATAACCCCATAGACAGACGGTAAGAGTTGTGGGTGCGATTCCAGCCTGTATAATACAACCAGATGTCTCCGTTTGATTGCGGTACAAACCAGGATGGCATTGCTCCTGTTTCGTCGTACTCGCCCGGCCCGCCTAAATCTAATACGAAAGTATCGTGGATATAAAGGATTTTAGTCGGGTCGTCATAGTCCACATCAATAAATGTCGGACGTGATTGTCCCTGGTCGTCTCTTGATGAAAAATATACTCTCAAAAAATCTTTATGTTTGTAAGCATAAGGCACTTGTGCATGCGAACGACTATGTGCCAAAGTACCATCTGGTTTGTAGATTACCCCTTTTTTTTGCCAAATGGGAGCCACACCCCCAGCCCCTAAAGGGGGGCTTTTATCTTCGTTTATCATTCTTTTGATAATATTTAATATCTCTTCGGTGGAACGGCTTAAAACTTCATTTGTAATTCTCAACACTGTAATTCCAACCGATTTATAAAATTCGTCTTTTTCTTTATCTATTAATTTTTGCTCTTCAGTGTTATGAACACTACCATCAATTTCAATTACTAATTTAAGAGAGTGACAGTAAAAATCTGCTATATAATTGTCAATCGGGTGCTGTCTTTTGAATCTAACACCTAACTGACTATTAGAAAGAAAATGCCACAAATGCTCCTCCATCGGTGTAGGGTTCGCTCTCAATTTAGCAGCCTTTTCAAAAATAATATTCCCAGCCCCATAAAACATATTCTCCTTCATAGCCTGAATGTATTTTGTGTTAGCTCCCCTTTAGGGGCGGGGGGGCGGTTATTTGTTCGCCTTACGGTTGCGTTCAGCTCTGATTCTCCAGTTATCCTTAAAATCTTTCCCCGGAATTTGAAGATTTACATTAACTGTCGGAGCTTTTTTGGTTTTCTTAAATTCTAATACATAATAGCCATTACCAAAAATCCATTGCAATTTTACGTCTTTCACATTCTTTGGTAAATCTTGTAGAGGGACCTGGTCGGCAAACATGGGGTTGGCATCCATCAATATCTGATAGGTTTTCTGGTCTCTTAGCCATGCACCTACGCTTTCGTCGCCCACAACTACTCTGCCACCCACTTTTACCACACGGTTGAATTCTTCGAATGCTTTGGCTCTTTCTGAAAACGTATTAATGCCCCCAAAATGAAAAACAGCATCAAAATAATTGTCTTCAAATGGCAGGTAAGCACCATTCCCAATGAAATAATCTATCGTTACGTCTTTCTTATCGGCAAATTTCTCTTTCGCATGACCCAACATGGCAGGAGATAAATCAGATAAAACGGCATGACCGCCCGGTGTGATTTTATCAATAATATATGCTGAATCTTTTCCTGTACCAGCCCCAACTTCTAATACCTTCATACCCGGTTTTAGCTTCAACATACCAATCATGGTTTTGCGTGTGGCTGCTTCGTTGGCATGTAAAGATTGGAATACCCATGATACGCCACGGTCATAACGCAAGTGGGCATCGTTATAAGCTACTTGCTCTTTGCGGTCTTGCTCGAAAAGTTCTTTTGGATAAACTAAATCTACAATGTTGTGTATATCATACGAGAGGGGTTCTTCCTGAGAGGTATTATGAAGTGTTTTGCCGTCGGCCGAAAGAACCAATTTAGTTCTGGTTTTAGGGCAAATCAATTGGTCAAAAAATTGAGTCATTATTTGGTCTATATCTATGTTAAAGCGTCAAAGTTCAAGATTTTTGCTGAAAAAACCATAGGAAAAAGGCAGATTCTATGGATTAGTTTATCCTATGGTTTTGGTGAAAAAGTGTAAATAGATTTTATAATGCTAAAAGACTATCAGCAGAAATCCCCAAATTATGATATAGATTTTTAATCATCCTAAGAGTGAGAGGCCTCTTTTTATTTAAAACTTCCGATACTCTCTCTTTGCTTCCAAAGTATTTTACTAAATCTTTTTGATTCAATCCTTCTTCTTCCATTTTATATTTTATAGCTTCTATTGGGTCAAGTGGAGTGATCGAATACTGTTTTTTCTCATAATCCTCTACCAGAATAGATAGAACCTCCAATAGATCAGCCTCTTTACTATTTTCAGGACAATCCCAAAGTTGCCTGATATTATTCATTGCAGTAGTATATTCTTCTGCCGTTTTGATTGGGGTAATAGTTATATTTTCCATAACATAATAATTAAAATTCTATGGTTCTAGCATCAATTTTATCATATTCGGCATGAGTGCCAATAAACTTTATCCAACATATTTGTTTATCGTACCGAAATGCTACAATCATTCTGTATTTATTTCGTGAGATATTAAATACTATACGAGTATTACCAACAAAATCAGCATCTTTATACTCGATAATAACTTCTTGCGGTGTTTTATAATTGCCTTTAGACATTTTCTTTATCCACTCCTGAATACTCGCTTGCGAATCAGGATATTTGTCGATAAACTCTTTTAATGTTTTAATTGCAATAATTCTCATAATAGTATATTAACGTAACAAAAATACAAAAAGTTACCATTTGGGTAACTTTTTGTGCGATTTATTTACTAGGAATCTTTTAAAATCCTTTTAGAACTTACAAATTAATATCCTTACTCGAAACCTCAGATTTTACGGCCGGATTACCTTTCCAGATACTCCAAGGCTCGGTTTTGGCCTTGGTTAGGTTGGCTCCCATAGCTATTAGTGTGCCTTCGCCTAAGGTACAACCATCACGGATGGTGGCATTCACACCAAAGAATGAGTATTCACCTACCACACAACGACCTGATAATACTACATGAGAAGTAAAATAGACATGGTCTTTTATTTCGCCGTGGTGACCGATGTGATTACCACTCCACAATACTACATTATTGCCGATTTTTACAAATGGCTGAATAGTATTGTCTTCTAATATGAAACAGTTTTCACCAATCTGTTCGGTTAAAACAGTTGCCTTGGAACTTATATAAGAGATACACTCGTAACCCATCTCTTTAATTTCGCCATATACTTTTGCCCGAATCTGGTTCATTTTGCGTTCGCTCAATGGGGCAAAGAATTTATATTCTGCAGGAGGGAAAAGTTCGGGAACATCTTCAAAGGCTACCAATTGTATGCCACAGAAAGAAGTTTCGCCTTCTTTGATATAGGCTTTGTTTTTAGTGAATGCTACAATTTCATGCTCCGAGTCATGTGTGAGGTAATAATGGGCTAATTCTGCCACTAATTCAGTACCGAAAACTACTACTTTTGCCATTGGGATTTTTGTTTAAACCAACTCAAATTCTTTTAAATACGCATGAATCGCCTCAACCGGACAAAACATTAACAGGTCAATCATCGAAAGCCAGGGTACAAATTCATGGCTGAACTGCTTATACTGAATGGGCTTCGATTTGATAAAATTAAGTAAGATTTTATTATCGGCAAAAAGTTGTTTATCATAAATAGCCATTCCGCCGATAGGATTGATGTAATGGTCAGTTTTTTCCTGCAAGCAAATATCTAAAATACGTTCCTGTGCTTTCAGATGTTGGTTATTATAGACAACCGAACTATCCACAATTTCTGTATAAATACCTACATATTGGCAGGTTGCTTTCAGGCTTGTGGTACAAAGCTCGGCTATATTTGCAGGATTAGACTGAAAAACCTGTTTAAGAATGGCTAAAGTTTCCTGATAAAAAGGTGCTTTTTTATAAGACTGTTCTATTGTCTTAAAAAACTTTTTGCTCCATGCTTCCAGATTATCTACTTCAATCTCTCTGATTAACCTATTCTGACTGGCGCTAATCAACGGGAGTGTAAACATAGATGCCTTTCCGTTAATCAGAATATTATTCCTGTTTATCCAGCCTTTGTTGATATAAGCTACATCGTCATACACTATAAATTTATCAACGGCACTGATTAATTGGAAATAACCAATGTAGGGAAAAATGTATGGCTGCATGATTCCGATAGTCATAACTTATTTAGTTTTTACAGTTTGAGGATTTAATTTTCGCAGAAAAAAGGCACTTTCTTCTACGGGAGTATCATTGTGCTCATCGCCTATACCTAAAGCAATATCACCTTGCTGATAGGGCAGCACACCTTTAGAATAAAACAGGTATTCAGCTTCAGCAGGTATAGGTTTTACCCTGCTACGGAACGGATGAATAGGTATCAGCTTGCGTTTAAACTCCTCTCCCCAGAGTGGATATTCAAAGTCTTCGTGCTCTTGTTGTGTACCTAAGGCAACAATGGCATTTTTAGGTACGAGTTCGTCAAATCGTTTATAGGCTTCATAAATGTCCGGACGGGCAATGGTTACCTGTTCCATTCGAGACATATTAAAGATATTTCTTTCAGTAAATATCGGATGAACACGTGTAAATAAAATACTACAAACAGCCGAAACCCCAACTACTAAACAGCAAAGCAATTGCCAGTATTGCCAGATTTTATGTTTTTCAGACAAAACATAAAATGCCGCCAACAAGGGCATACACCAAACCGCCATGTTCAGAAAATATCTTGCTTTAATAGGGTCGTAAGGTGCTGAATAACTTAATGAAAGAAAATGTAATAGAGATGCTGCTACCAATATCAACAAACTTTTCTGAATAGTAGTGATGGTGCGGTAGTTTCTGATAGCATGATAAAAGAGTATCAGCGCAACAGGTAATACCATTCCAAAACTGATAATACCCCAATAAGGGCGTTCAATATAAAAACGGATAGGATGGTCGAAAGAAAAATAGGATACTACTGTAAATTTTTCTCCCTCTATAGGTAAACTGCCCAAAATTTTATCAGGAATATATCGGAATATATCATTAATTTTTTTGCCAATGTCTGTGCTTCGGAGGCCATCAAGATTCAGAAAATCAGAAGAATAGCGACCAATGTTCAAGGCAATATTTTTGATTTTTTCTTTCCCGGTATACTCTTCAACTCCATGCCATTTCATGACCATCGGCGGTGCCGAAAGGCTACCCAAGCTGAATTTTCCTACCTCCTTTATATTACCAATATAGCCTGTAGGCAGTACATATATAGCAATACTAATCAAGAAACTACTTACGAAGAGATTGATGTTTTTATAAAACTCTTTTTTTCGTAAAACCGTATAAATTGCCACAGCAAAAGCTGCCGGAGCAATGAGTAAAAAGGTAACCTTGTGCCCAATCCATACACCTGCAATTAAGGCAATTAGAATAATATTGAGTGGTGTAGGTTTTTGTTTGAATGAAAACAATGTATAAGCTAAAATACCTAAATAAGCACTTAGTACTATATCGGTTTCAGTAGTAGTAGCTTGAACTAAAGCTGTTGGCAGTAAAAGCGTAATCAGACCTACAAAAAGCGAAGCAATAAAGTTTTTGGAGATTTTATAAGCAATACCATAGCTGGATAAAGCAAAAAACCAATAGGAGAGGTAATGAATTACCTTAAACCCTTTTTCACCTAATACATGATAAAAAAACAGCTGCAATGTGGGCAATGAGTTCGGATAAAAATCAATTGTCCAGGTAGTGCCCTGCAAGCGGTCCATATTCCCATTTTGCAGGTAGTAAGCACATTTAACCAGATGTCCGGTCATACTATCCCATTCGTTCGGGAAGGTAACAAATGAAATAATCAGGTTTATGATAGCTGTAATGAATACTGCTAATAAAAGAATACCAAAAGAAACCTTATTTAAAACAGGCTGATTAAGCCAGTTGGTTGCTAACTTTTGTTGTAAGCCTTGGAAACCTGTTTGTAGATTAAAATGATGATTATTGGCTATCTGCCTGAAAAGAACATGGAATAAAGTAGCTATTACATTTGCCGATGCACCCCAATAGACAGGTTGATTAATCAGATTGAGTTTTGCTAAGAAGAACCCTGTTGGAATAATACACGAAACCAGACCAAGAAACCATTTGAGACCGTAATCGCTCAGGCTTTCAGAAATGTAGGCAGCATTTCGGTGGATTTGCCAGATGAACAAAAGAAAAAGGAGCAGAAATATCCAATACATTCAAATAATAAGGGCTTCTTGAATTACAAAGGTAAGGCGGAATCAGGTTCCGTCCTAAACTATAAACCTGTTTAAACCAAAAACTCAAATAAATCAGGTTTTTTGTTGATGTATTCAAACTGGATATTATGGTCTTTCATACGTTGAACCAATGGCTGATAATCTGATTTGTTTTTTAATTCAATGCCTACTAATGCAGGCCCACGCTCACGGGAGGTTTTTTTATTATATTCAAAAAGCACAATATCATCAGTAGGTCCCAAAACATCGTTCAAAAACTCTTTAAAAGCGCCTGCACGTTGTGGGAAACGTATGATGAAGTAATGTTTTAAACCCTCATACAACAAAGAACGCTCTTTGATTTCTTCGGTGCGGGTAATATCGTTATTTCCACCACCAATGATACAAACTACGTTTTTGCCCTTAATTTCATCTTTCAGAAAGTCTAAAGCAGAAACTGATAAAGCACCGGCAGGCTCGGCAACGATGGCTTCTTCATTATACAATTCAAGAATGGTAGTACATACTTTTCCTTCAGGAATCAGAATGATTTCATGATTGAGATTTTGCTTGCAGACTTCAAAAGTTAAGTTTCCGGCACGTTTTACGGCTGCGCCATCAACAAACTTATTTATCTCATCTAAGGTTACTACTTGTCCGGCTTCCAGAGATTTCTTCATAGTTGGCGAACCCAACGGCTCAACAGCAATCAGTTTGGTTTTAGGTGATAACTGTTTAAAAACAGTCGATACCCCCGACGCCAAACCACCGCCACCAATGGCAAAAATAAGGTAATCTATTTTAAAATTAGAGTCTTTAAAGATTTCAAGCCCAACTGTGCCTTGCCCTTCTATGACCTGTAAATCATCAAACGGATGAATGAATGTAGCATCTTGTTCCTCGCAAAAAGTTTTAGCGGCAAAATAGGCATCGTCGTAGGTATCACCTACCAGTTCAATCTTTACAAATTCTTTTCCGAACATACCCACTTGCTTAATTTTCTGGGCAGGCGTTGTCGTAGGCATAAAGATGGTACCAGTTACACCCATTTTTTTACAGGCATAAGCAAGTCCCTGGGCATGGTTGCCTGCACTGGCACATACCACTCCTTTATCTAATTGTTCTTTAGACAGGCTTGCCATTTTGTTGTAGGCACCTCTGATTTTATAAGAACGCACTACCTGTAAATCTTCACGCTTGAGGTAAATATCGGCTCCATAACGTTCTGAAAGATTCAAATTGTGCATTAATGGCGTATGTGTAGCTACGTCTTCAAGCCTTTCGGCTGCGACATACATATTGTCTATGTCTGGAAAGATTAATGTTTTTTCTGACACGGTTTTGTTGATGCTGGTGATTGGTTAAATGAGTGTTTAACCTATTTTAATTTCTTTTAAATGAACAGGTAACGCTTAATAGCTTACCCGAATTTTTGCCAAATGTAATAAAAAATAAAATGAGTAGGTGTTTTTACCTACTCATTCCATGCTTAATCTTATTAAATAAAGAATTAGTTTCTTTCTGGTCTCAGGCTACGTACGGTAGCACCTGCCTGCCACATTTCTGACTCACGTAATTCTGCTAATTCTACTTCTAATTTCTCACGGTAATCAGGTTGAGAGTTACGCTCGATAGATTGAGCAGCCTCTTTTTGTGATTTTACGCTTTGATACAATTTCTTGAATACAGGTTTGGTTGCATCATGGAAAGGTTTCCACCAGTCTAAAGCACCACGTTGCGCAGTAGTAGAACAGTTGGCATACATCCAGTCCATTCCGTTTTCTGCTACTAATGGCATCAACGATTGTGTTAATTCTTCTACTGTTTCGTTGAAAGCTTCTGATGGTGAGTGACCATTTTCACGCAATACTTCGTATTGAGCAGCGAAAATTCCTTGAATAGCACCCATCAAAGTACCTCTTTCACCTGTAAGGTCAGAAGTTACCTCACGGTAGAAATCAGTTTCAAACAAATATCCTGAACCTACACCGATACCCATTGCAATGGCTGTTTCACGTGCATGACCTGAAGCATCCTGATATACTGCAAAGCTTGAGTTCAAACCTTTGCCTTCTACGAATAAACGACGAAGTGATGTACCTGAACCTTTAGGAGCTACTAATACAACATCAACAGTTTTAGGAGGTTTGATACCAGTCTTTTTACTATAAGTAATGCCGAAACCGTGCGAGAAGTATAAAGTTTTACCTTTTTTAAGGTATTTCTTAACGGTTGGCCACAAAGCGATTTGAGCAGCATCAGACAAAAGGAAACAGATAATATTACCTTTTTTCAATGCGTCTTCAATGTTGAAAAGTGTTTTGCCCGGTACCCAACCATCAGCTACTGCTTTGTCGTAGGTTTTACCAGGACGTTGACCAACAATTACATTAAATCCGTTGTCACGCATATTCATTGCCTGACCAGGACCTTGTACACCGTAGCCAATTACAGCGATGGTTTGTTTTTTCAAAAACTCTCTTGCTTTTTCAAGAGGGTACTCTTCGCGGGTTACTACTTCTTCTTCAACACCGCCAAAATTTAACTTTGCCATTTTATTGTTTTGTTTTGTGTTATTACTATTTGTCTGATTTTGTCTGAACTGTGATTTACCTGATTTTTGTGATTACACTGATTAGTTATTGGACAGAATTACACAAAGGCTACTTCAATGATTAACTCCTGTTTTAAATATTTTATTTTTCAGTGAAATCATTCAATCAGTTAAATCAAAATTCAAGACTAACTCATGATGATTTATACTTTGAATTCATTAATCTTTTCATTTCCAAACTTTCGCTACCAAAATTTATTAGCAAACCTACTTCAAGATTATAAGCTTCTAAATAATTGATAGCCTGGGCATAATGTACATTTTCTAATTTGACAATCGCTTTTAGTTCAACACTTACTTTCCCCTCTATTAAAAAATCTACTCTCCTTGTGCCAATACATTCATTTTTGTAAAGTATGGGCATTTCAAATTCTCTATTGAAAAAAACATTATTTCGTTGAAACTCTACTTCTAAAGCTCTCTGATAGATAACCTCCTGAAAACCATTCCCTAAAACTTTATGAACTTCAATCGCACAGCCAATGATTTTTGATGTAATAGAGGAGATTTGTATTTATCGTCTATCATTGTCTTGGTTGTTTTATCTGAACTATGATTTAACCGCGCGGCGTCCGCTGATTTATATGATTGCGCTGATTTGTTTCTTACAAAATATATAGTCTATTTCACATGAAATTAATTACATTTACCATGAAACGTTTTATTAAATCAAAAAACAACCATTACATTTTTTCAGTGAAATCATTTAATCAGCGGACGCCGCGCGGTTAAATCATAGTTCAGACAAAATGACATCATAAATAATACTCCCATTCGGCAATTTCCTCAGGTAGGTATTCTATTAAACCTTGTGGAGTTTTACCTACGGCTACTCTTCCTGAGCGTACAAACTCGATAATGCCATGCGGTTTGATATACTTGAAAAAGTCGAAAATCTCTCTTTCTGTACCTGTTTTTTCAATAACCACATAATCAAGCCCCCAATAAACGACCCATGCTTTATGAACTTTGTTGATGTTTTCAACATCGATTACCTTACCATCAATAGGGGTCGAGATTTTGTAGAGGGCAATTTCGTTGTAAACGATGTCTTCGTTGAGATAACCGAAAACAGCCGCCACTTCTACGATTTTACGAATCTGACGAACGAGTTTTTCTACCTCTTCCCGTTTATCATGTTTGATAACAATCGTAAAACGAGAGATGCCTTTTCTTTCAGTTTCCGAAACAGTCAAAGATTCAATGTTGATTCTTCGCCTGGTAAAAATAATTGTGATTTTGTTGAGTAATCCGATGCTATTTTCGGTAAATACGCAAATAGTGTATGTTGTCATGAATGATAATCGTGAATTAGTGAATAGCGAATGGTGAATAAGAAGAATGACAAAAAGTTTTATTCACTAATTCGCCATTCGTTATTCATCATTATTCCAATCGTATCTCCGAAACGCTGGTGCCTGCCGGAACCATTGGGAAAACGTTTTCTTCTTTTTCTACTAATACTTCTAAAAGATAAGCCTTGTCTGATTTAAGCATTTTATCTAACGAATCGCTCAGGGTTTCTCTTTCTGAACAAGTATGCCCCTCTATACCGAAGCCTTTGGCAATGGTAATGAAATCAGGGTTTTTTAACTCTACAAAAGAGTAGCGGTTATCGAAAAACAATTGCTGCCATTGGCGTACCATACCCAGATAATTATTATTCAGAATGATCATTTTCACGGCAAGGCCACTCTGTGCTATCGTACCTAACTCCTGAATAGTCATCTGAAAACAGCCATCACCTATAATACCTACTACCTCACGGTGTGGCGCACCCATTTTGGCACCGAATGAAGCCGGAATGGCAAAACCCATTGTGCCCAATCCGCCTGATGCAATGTAAGAGTGCGGCTTGCGGAACTGATAATAGCGGGCCGCCACCATCTGGTGCTGACCTACATCAACTACAATACAGGCTTCGCCATTGGTTTTATCAGAAAGCATGGCTACTACTTCGGCCATTTTAATTTTGCCCTCACCTTTCAAATCACGCAAGGTTACTTTCTGGTGTTCTCTGGCATCTAATTTTCTGAATTCATTTTTCCAGCCTGTAAAATCTCCTTTCTTTACCAAAGGCATCAGCATTTTTAAGGCTTCTTTGGCATCACCTACCACTGGTGCTTCGGTCTTCTTAATTTTTTCAATTTCAGAAGGGTCAATCTCTATATGTACAATCTTGGCTTGCTTGGCAAATTTGGTAGAATCTCCCGTTACACGGTCATCAAAGCGCATTCCAATCGCAATCAATACATCGCATTGGTCGGTCATGACATTGGGCGCATACATGCCGTGCATACCCAACCAACCCATATAATTCGGGTGGTCGATAGGCATCGCCGAAAGTCCTAACAAGGTACTTGCACAAGGCATATCTGTTTTTTCTACAAATTCCAGTAACTCCTGTACTGCATCGGCAATGAGTACACCGTGCCCGAATAAGATATAAGGGCGTTTGGCTTTATTAATCAGTTCTGCTGCCTTTTCTATCTGGTCTTGTTTGGGAACAATACGTGGGCGATAGGTAACCAGCTTATTAACTTTCCTGTATTCAAATTTTTCAGTCATTTTATTGGCCTGTGCATCACGGGTAAAATCAATTACTACCGGACCAGGCTTACCTGTTTGGGCAATGTAAAAGGCTTTAGCCATAATTTCAGGCACTTCGTCGGCACTGGTTATCTGATAGTTCCATTTGCAAACTGGTGTAGTAACACCAATCATATCAGTTTCCTGAAAAGCGTCAGTACCTAATAAGGTTGATTTTACCTGACCTACAATACAAACCAATGGGGTACAATCAATGATAGCATCAGCAATAGGTGTAATAAGGTTGGTACCACCCGGGCCCGAAGTTACCAGACAAACACCTGTTTTTCCACTGACACGTGCATAGCCTTGTGCGGCATGCCCTGCTCCTTGTTCATGACGTACCAGAATATGATTCAGGCGGTCAATATAATCATAGAGGGCATCGTAAGTTGGCATAATAGCACCACCCGGATAACCAAAGATGGTATCTACTCCTTCGGCTAACAAACATTCCATCATGGCCTGTGCTCCTGAAAGAAAATCTTTCTTCTGGGGTTGCTCAAGACTGATAGCGAAAGTCTCTTGTTTAGCTTCTACTTCTAATAAATTTCCCATGTCAGAATGGTTTTTAAAGTATCATTGATTGTTGTAAGTCCGTTATTAATGGTTTTGTTTTCTTACGAAAATGCCTTCACCCTGCATCAGCCTTCCGTCTTTAGGGTCTTTCAGTTCGGGTAGAATCGTAAATAATTCAAAACCTAATTCATCTAATTTGCTGATTACCTCATGGTACAAAGGGCCTTGTTCATAAAGTGGTACAAATGAAATCTCAGCCTGAATCACATTAATATAAGGTAATAGGGTTGTGGCTCCTGCCAGTACATTTAATTCGTAACCTTGTACATCAATTTTTAAATAGATTGATTGGTATTGTCGGGCTATTTCTGGCGTAATTACCTCATCTAATCGTTTAATCTGAATTGTTTCAGTTGACTGGTAGGCAGTATCAGGTGCTAAATCTGTGTGATTTTTGTGCATCCCTAACAATGAACTACTGGCAAAGTTTCCAGCAATATTGATAGCCAATTCTTCATTTTTTGTCCCGAAACCTATATTATGACATATCCATTTCGGGTCTTGGTCTGCTTTGGCTTTGAGTTTTTCAAAACTGGCTTTAATGGGTTCAAAAGATACAATTTCACCGCTATAACCCATCTCTCTTGCCTCCTGGCCGTAAGTCCCGACAAATCCGCCTACATCTAATAGTAAATCAACCTTATGAGAGGCTAATAAATGTTTGATTAAGGCAAACGGAGAGTTCATGACATTGAAGCGACGAACTTCCATATTCAGGTATTTCCGGGCAAACTTCTTTACAAAATCGTCTATCATAGATTCTTGATTATAAGTCTGTTACACAGCCTTCGCTGGCTGAACTCACATTCTTGATATATTTTCTTAAAACACCTCTCGTAAATGGCGATTCTTTTGGCTGCCATGCTGCTCTGCGTGCGGCCAGTTCTTCGTCAGATACATGCAGAATCAATTGATTGTCAACGGCATCAATCGTAATCTTATCTCCATCTTTTACCAGCGCAATCGTACCGCCATCAAATGCCTCAGGTGTAACGTGGCCTACTACAAAGCCGTGAGTACCACCAGAGAAACGACCGTCGGTAATCATGGCTACCGAATTACCCAAACCTGCACCCATTACCGCCGAGGTTGGTTTCAACATTTCAGGCATTCCCGGTCCACCTTTTGGACCTTCGTTACGAATGACTAATACATGACCCGGTTTGATTTCGCCTTTGCTCAAAAACTCAATTACTTCTTCTTCACGCTCACATACTTTGGCAATACCTTCAAATCTTTCACCTTCTTTTCCGGTAATTTTAGCTACTGCTCCTTTTTCAGCCAGATTACCATACAAAATCTGTAAGTGTCCGGTAGCTTTAATCGGGTCAGTAACAGGTCTAATCATATTTTGCGTAGTGAAATCTAAATCCATAACCTCCTCCAGATTTTCAGCAACTGTTTTACCTGTAATGGTCATACAACCGCCATGAAGCAAGCCAACTTTCAAGAGATATTTCATTACTGCCGGTACACCGCCTATGGCCATCATGTCTTCCATGTAGTATTTGCCTGATGGTTTCAGGTCACCTAACAATGGCGTGCGGTCTGAAATAGCCTGAATATCATCTAAAGTAAATTGGATACCTGCCGAAGAGGCAATAGCTATATAGTGTAATACGGCATTAGTAGAACCACCCAGCGCTATCACAACTGTCATCGCATTTTCGAAGGCTTTGCGGGTCATGATGTCACGTGGTAGAATTTGTTTTTCTAACAGGTTTTTCATGGCTGCACCGATAGCTACACATTCTGCTTTTTTGCCTTCGTGTGTCGCAGGGTAAGAAGAGCTGTTGGGTAAACTCATGCCCATAGCTTCGATAGACGAAGCCATTGTATTGGCTGTGTACATACCACCACAAGCTCCCTGACCCGGAATTGAGTTTTGTATGACTCCCTTATAATCTTCGTCAGAAATATTATTGGCAAACTTTTTACCTAATGCCTCAAAAGCTGAAACAATGTCTAATTTCTGTCCATGATAATGTCCTGATTTTACTGTACCTCCATAAACCAATATAGCAGGGCGGTTTAGGCGAGCAATCGCCATCATAGCACCAGGCATATTTTTATCACAACCTACTACTGTAATCACACCATCGTACCATTGCGCCGAAACTACATCTTCAATCGAATCTGCAATAATATCACGGCTTGGCAACGAATAACTCATGCCATCGTTTCCGTTTGTCATCCCGTCCGATACCCCAATGGTATTAAAAATCAGCCCCACCATGCCATTTTCCTGCACACCTTTTTTTACATGAACTGAAAGCCCATTTAAATGTATATTACAGGGATTCCCTTCATAACCTGTGCTGGCAATACCAATCTGTGGCTTTGCCATGTCTTCTTCTGTCAAGCCAATGGCATAAAGCATGGCCTGAGCAGCAGGGTTTGTTACTTCTTGCGTGAGTGTCCGGCTGAATTTGTTTAAAACGGTCATTGTGATTATTGCTGTTGTATATAAGTCGTAAATAATATCTGTTCATAAAAAAGCCTTCTCCACTGTGTGAAGAAGGCTTGGGCTATGGTCGTGCGTCCTTCTTCACCTACTTGTTTAGCAGGAGAATAATTGGCACGATAATGACTTTATTTGTACTCATGAATAAACTTCTCTATTTGCGAATCTTCGCTAAATGCGAATCATTTCTATACAAATGTAAGTGAAACGATTTTTTAAATGCAAACTTTTTAGAATAAAATTTTGAAATTTATCATTTTTTGTACTTTTCTAAGCTTTGTTTATGTTAATTCTAAGAATTTTTTAGGCTCCGATTATCTCTTCGTAAGTAGCTTGTACGCTTCTCTGGATACCATCGCCCTGCATTTCTGTTACACCTGGAATAGCTGTTACCTTCAGAATTTCTTCTTTAGATTTACCTGCTTTAACTTCGGCTTCTACAAAATTCCATAGTTTAGAAAGGTAATCTTGAAATACTTTGATGTCGTCTTTGTTACCTGTAATTTTCTCAGGGTCAAAGGCATGACCGAATACAAACAAGGTTTGATTATCGAAAGTTTTCAGGGCTTTATCTAATACACTTATCCAGCTTTTCACAGAAGCACCTGCCGAACGGTCAACAAATGGATAACGACGATTGAAAAGCAAATCGCCCATGTGTACAATATTGGCGTTTTCAAAATGAATTAAGCTATCGCCATTGGTATGTCCTGCACCGAAGTAATGTGCCTTAATAGTTTCTTTACCAACTTTTTGCTTCCATGTATCGGTATAAGTCATGTCAGGATACAGTTGTTTGTCTTCTGTCTTGGCTTTCTCTGCCGATGCCTTCTGGTTTTTCAGTGAATTAGCATGGGCTACTACGTGTTCGGCAATGCCTTTGAATGCAATATTACCTCCTGAATGGTCGCCATGATGGTGAGTGTTAATTAAGAGTTGAATGGGTTTGTCTGATAATTTTTTCAATTCGCCAATCAGATGGGTGGACTGTTCGGGGAATTGTGAATCTACTACGGCCATGCCTTGTGGTGTAACCAGATAGGCAATTGTGCCGCCTCTTTCAGTAAAAACGCCCACTCCACCCCGTAAATCCTTCATTTTATAGGGATTCTGGGCAAGCATAGCGGCTAATAATTCTTTGCCTGATAAAGTAAGGGCACCAAGCGTTAAGCCCGTAGTGTGTACAAAATTTCTACGATTCATGGTTTTTGAAGATTAAGTTTACAGGTTGCGATAATTTATTTAGTGAATGAGTGATTGAGCGAATTAGTGATTGTTGTCTGAACTTTGATTTAGCTGTCTGTTATCTTGAACTATGATTTAACTGATTGACCTGATTTTGTTTGAAACTATGATTTATGATTACTAAATATGCCTATAAGATGATAGCGCACTGATGAGGGGGCTAAATCATCAGTGTAATCAGGTCAATCAGCTAAATCAAAGTTCAAGACGAATTAATCACTCAATCACAAAATCACTCATTCACTCAATTGTTAAAGCCGCTTCTACCATATATCTCACTGATACATCATTTGAGACTAAGATTCTTACCAGATGATTCTCTCGTAGTTTCATGGCTTTGATGATTTCTTTTACTAATAGTCCTTTTTGATGCAGGTTTCTTACGTTTCCGCCAAAGTCTTCAAAATATTGTAATTTGGCCTGCATCTGTTGTTTTCCGTCCTTTAGTCTGGGATGATGCCCGCAAAAAAGCACGTCAAAGTCATATTGAAGCACCTTTTTAAAAGATTCTACCTGTTGCCAGAATTTCTCTCCTTTTCTGAAAATCCTGATTTTGATGCCTACAAATAAATCGCCTGAAAAAAGCCAGCCTTTATCTGGTTCTAAAAAAACGGTGTGGTCGTCAGAGTGCCCGGGTGTATAAATGGGCAATAGTTTATGGTGTGGAGTTTCAATAATTACCGGAAAATCGTATATAGGCTTTGTATAAGGCTTTACCTGACCGAAAAGGACTTTTTCGTACAAGTATAAATCAAAGCCCTGTTTCACTTTTTCTTGCGTAAATGGATGGGCAAATACCTCTGCCTGATGCCCATGCGCTAATGCTGCTACATTTCCCGAATGGTCTTCATGAAAGTGTGTCAGCAAAATTTTCTCAATGTTTTTGTGCTGAAAAGTAGCTCTTACTTTCTCTTCACAATGTGCCTGTGCGGTATCAATTAATACATTATCTAAAATAAAACAGTACACATTAAACCACGGTTTGCCGATGGGAGCGTAACCAAATTTGAAAAGCTCTATATCGGCAAACTTTCTGTAGGTCAGATATTGCATTTTTCTAAGAAATAGTGCCTTACGTATATGGCATACGAAAAGATTTGCCTTATTACTTCACTATTTTATAAATTTCATCACCTATGGCTGTCCGGATATTCAGACTGCTGATTTTAACATTGTCACGGGTTGGATATACACGGTTTGACAGGAATACATAAACGAAATTATATTTGGGGTCAACCCATACAAACGTACCTGTAAAGCCTGAGTGTCCATAGCTTTCCGGGGTAGCCAGCGTAGGGCCATTAGCTACTTTCGGATTGAAATCTATTTTATCAAAGGCAATGGCTCTGCGGTTTTTCAGTTCAGGAAACTGATACTTGGTACATTCTTCTACTACCTCCGGCTTGATAAATTGGGTACCGCCATAACTACCTTTCTGCAAATACATCTGCATCAGTTTCATAAGGTCATTGGCATTGCCAAACAAACCTGCATGACCCGAAATACCATCTAACATACCTGCGCCCTCATCATGTACACGGCCATGAATCAACGTTTTTCTGAATAAGGTATCTCTTTCGGTCGGTACAATCTGAGATTTCGGATAGAAACGCAATGGATTATAAGTAAGAGAATTGGCTCCTAATTGTTTATAGGTTTGTTTCAGATATTCTTCCCAGGGTACGCCTGTAATACGAGGCATAAAGGTAGGGTAAGTATAATAGTGCAAATCGCTATATACATAACCTTGTTCGGGTTTTATAGGAGAATCTTCAATGGCCTGGAAAATCTTCTCTCTCCAATCTTTATGCAGCCACAAGCTATCGCTTACCTGTACAGGAAATTCATCAGAAGGTTTATTTGAAAGCGTATTTTTCTTCAATACTAATGTAGAGGAAGAAAGAGTTTCTTTCCACAAATTTTTATCTTCTTTAATGGCTTTCATCAGCAAAGCATTGTATTTCTTTTTACTCATAAATAGCTTCTTTCTATATTTGCTTGCGTATTTTTCTTTAAATACCGGGCTATTTCTCACGCTTTTCACCGAATCAATCGCCTCCATCCAGAAAGGTATCCACGCTTTTAAACCTGATTTATGGGTAAGCATATCTCTGAATTTTAAATTGGCTTTATTTGAATTGTCAAATTCAGTATAGTAATCTTTGAAAGTCTTGTCTAAATTAAACTTGTCTACGCTCATCAATTGCATCACAGCCAATAAGGAAGTACTTACTTTAGTTACCGACGCTAAATCATACAAATCTGTCAGTTTTACCTTCCCGCTTGATAGGGTATTACCTGGTGCACTCAATACCAAATTAGAACTGGTGTTTTTTACCTTTTCATCCATTACATCATTCTTATTATCTGCCCGCAGCACCAAATCGTTATAAGTACCCCCTGTTTTGGCGGCTTCATAAGTATGATAACCAAAGGCTTTGTGGTAAATCACACGACCTTCTTTAGCAACTTCTAATACGGCACCCGGATACGCTTTTTCTCTCAAACCTAAATTTACTACTGAATCCATTTTGGCATTAAAAACCTCACTATTCAGACCTACCATTTCTGGCACACCATAAGCCAGACGACCCAAGGCTTTGGTTTGAATGCTCAGTTCTAAAGGATATTTTTCATTAACCGTTACAGGCAATTTGCCTATAAATGGAATAGCCCCGAAAATAGCCTGTGCCGAAGCATCTTCCATGTAGCTGGTTAACTGATAAGCCATTACAATAGCTTTTGCTTTTTCTAATTCTTCAAACTTATCAAGTGCATAAGGGTTGCCGAATACTGTAACCACCGCTTTACCTGTGTTGACCAAAGCTTTTACTGCTTTTTTGTTGGCATCGGTTACACCATATTTGGCCGCAGGACGGATATTGTTCAGATGCACCCCAACCACAATCAAGTCATAGTTTTTACTTTGCTCTATTACTCTGCTAATGGTAGAATCAGCCGCATTGGCAGGAATCATGAAATTATCAACTGCTGTATAGTTAGCCGCCATTTTCTGAAAAGTAGTTGCCTGACTGGCATCGATAGATACTACGGCAATTTTCTTAGTCAAATCTTTTACAGGCAGAATACCCTCCTCATTTTTCACTAAAGTAATAGATGCTTCGGCAAACTGGCGATTCAATACATCAGAATTGGTAGTATTCAGGTCTTTAATCAGATTTTCAATCTTTATCGGTTTGTAGCGGTCAAGTCCAACCCATGATTTTGCCATCAAAATTCTTTTTACCCGAAAATCAATCTCTTCCATTGATATTTCTTTATTTTCAATGGCTTTTTTGATTGCGGCTATCGCAGCAGGCACATCTTCAAAAGTTTCGAGTACATCATTACCTGACAGAATGGCTTTTACATTGGCTTGCCCGTTCGGGAAATATTTTACTGCCCCTTGCATATCCATCGCATCAGTAAATACCAACCCCTTAAACTTTAAATCATCACGAAGTAAATCGGTTACAATTTTCTTAGATAGAGTAGAGGCTAAATTCTTGGTTGAATCTAAAGAGGGAATGCTGAGGTGGGCGGTCATGACGCCACTTAAACCACTGTTCATCAACATACGGTAAGGATATAGCTCAATATCATCAAGGCGTTTTTTATCATGCGCAATCAGTGGCAAATCATAGTGTGAGTCAACGCCTGTATCGCCATGACCTGGGAAGTGTTTGGCTGTTGTAAGAATACGCTCACTATTCATGCCCTGCATATAAGCCATAGCTTTGCTGGTAACATCATATTTATTCTCCCCAAAAGAACGAAAATTGATAACAGGGTTATTGGGATTATTGTTAACATCTATTACAGGGGCATAATTGATATGTACACCCATTCTGCGGCATTGGCGGCCAATTTCGGCACCCATTTCCCTGACATCTGACTCTCTGCCGCGCATAGCACCGAGGGTCATCTGATAGGGGAAACGAACAGTGCTATCCAGACGCATAGCCAAGCCCCATTCCAAGTCCATACCTATCAGCATCGGTACTTTCGACATGGCTTGTAGTTCGTTGACGATACGGGCTTGTGTAGTAGGCTGGCCCGCAAAAAATACCAGGCCACCCAATTTATAGTCTTGCACCCATTTTTTGAGCTTATCAAAATTATACCCTTGTCCAGAGGTATTGCCACGTGGCATCAAAAGCTGACCGATTTTTTCTTCTAAAGTAAGGGTACTGAAAACAGAATCTACCCAACGCTGGTTATAGTTAGTAAGAAAATCGGGAGTCTTTTGTGCAAATGTGGATAAGGTGTTGATAAGTAGAAAAGCGAGCAACAATACTTTTTTCATGAGTTTACATTTTTGTCAGAATAGAAATCAAAATAAATCAAAAATAGCCAATAATCCTGCAAGGTTTTCAAAACGAAAGAAGATTTAATAGTTTTTTGGCGTTTTCATGCCATAATGCCATACTTCATGGGTTGGCATCAGGTTTGAACTATAAAAAAAACGAATATTTTTTTTTATTATTCAAAACGTTTTGTACTTTCACTCTGACAATCTGGCAGGCCAGAATACATCATTCTCGGCCGTTTGGAAGTATGCAGAGGGATTAGTTTTTTATAATAATTAATTATTTGCTGTAAAGTATAAGGATTCCTTCGTATAAAAGGAACCGTAAAGATGAATCTAAATTTGTGGTACATGAATCGTGAACTAATCTCCAGCCTTGTTATGGCACGCCAAGACGTAGAAAACGTAGAAATGATTGAAATCGCTTCGCCTGACGAAGTGATGGAGAATGAAAATAATTTGCCGACAGACTTGTCTCTGCTCTCTTTAAGAAACACTGTTTTGTTCCCCGGTATTGTTATACCTGTTACGGTTACCCGTGCAAAATTCATTAAAATGGTTAAAAAGGCTTATCGTACCGATAAAACCATCGGTGTAATAGCGCAGATACGCCATACGCCTAACGAACCGACACCGGAAGATTTATATAAAGTGGGAACTATTGCTACCATCTTGAAAATGATTGTATTGCCTGATGGTAACGTTACCGTGATTATTCAGGGACGTCGTCGTTTTGAAGTATTGCAGTATAACCAGACAGAACCCCATTTAACAGCTTCTGTAAGATATATTCCTGATAATTTCCCGAGTGTTCGCAAGAAAGAGGTAAAAGCGCTGATTCAAAGCCTGAAAGAAGCGGCTTACAAAATTCTTAGCCTGAACCCGGAAATACCGAAGGATGCCCAGATGGCCATCAGTAATATTGATAGCCCGAGCTTCTTAACACATTTCCTGTCGTCAAACCTGAATATCGAAATCAATGAAAAACAATTGTTGTTAGAAACCTTTGATGGAAGTGAGCAGGCACATAAACTGCTTGAACACATGATGAAGGAGATTCAGGTACTGGAAATCAAACGTGATATACAGAGCAAAGCAAGCCTTGACATAGACCAGCAACAAAGAGAGTACTATCTGCGTCAGCAAATAAAGGTATTGCAAGAAGAGTTAGGGCTCGAAACTCCTGATCAGGAGGTTGAAAAGCTACGGGCGAAAGGCGCAAAAAAGAAATGGAGCAAAGAAGCCAACGAGCACTTTAACAAAGAATTGAATAAAATTCTTCGCATGAACTCAATGGCACCTGAATATGGCGTATCGCTTACCTATGCAGAGACCATGATAGAATTGCCTTGGAACGAATATACCAAAGATAACTTTGACCTGAAACGTGCCAAAAAAATATTAGATTCCGACCACTCGGGTTTAGATAAAGTGAAGGAGCGTATCATTGAGTATCTGGCCGTATTGAAATTGCGCAGCGATATGAAAGCTCCTATCCTGTGCCTGTATGGCCCTCCGGGTGTGGGTAAAACTTCCTTAGGCAAATCAATTGCCAAGTCTCTGGGGCGTAATTATGTGCGTATGGCTTTGGGTGGTTTGCATGACGAGGCCGAAATTCGTGGACACAGAAAAACCTATATAGGTGCTATGCCTGGCAAGGTAATTCAGAACCTGCAAAAGGCTAAATCATCAAACCCTGTATTTGTATTAGATGAAATTGATAAGGTTTCACGTGATTTCCGTGGAGACCCATCATCAGCCTTGTTAGAGGTATTAGACCCTGAACAAAACTCATCTTTTAAAGATAATTACCTGGAGGTTGATTATGACCTCTCGAAAGTATTGTTTATCGCTACGGCCAATTCATTAGATACTATTCAGCCACCTTTGAGAGACCGGATGGAAATTATTGAGATTTCGGGCTATACCGTAGAAGAGAAAATTGAAATTGCCAAAAAACACCTTGTGCCTAAGCAATTGGAACAACATGGGATTAAAGTGAAAGATCTGAGAATAGATGATAAGGCAATTCAGAAAGTGATTGAAGGTTATACAAGAGAATCGGGTGTAAGACGTCTGGAACAGCAAATAGGAACTTTGGTGAGAAAAATAGCAAAAGCTATTGCCATGCAGGAAGAATACCCTAAACTGGTAAAAGCCGAGCATGTAGAAAAGATGTTAGGCGCACCCGTATTTGACCATGATTTATATGAAGGCAATGAAACCGCAGGTGTTGTAACAGGTTTGGCCTGGACATCGGTAGGAGGGGATATTCTGTTTATCGAGTCGAGCCTGAGCCGTGGCAGAGGACAATTAACTTTGTCGGGACAGTTAGGCGATGTGATGAAAGAATCGGCAGTAACGGCCTTATCTTACCTGAAATCGCACGCTGATGAAATAGGGATTGATTACCGTATTTTCCAGCATTACGATTTACACGTGCACGTGCCGCAAGGCGCTGTACCTAAAGATGGCCCATCGGCAGGTATTACGATGGTTACCTCAATGGCTTCTATCTTTACACAAAGAAAACTGAAACAAAATTTAGCCATGACAGGTGAGATTACCCTCAGAGGAAAAGTATTGCCTGTGGGTGGAATCAAGGAGAAAATCCTGGCGGCTAAACGTGCGGGTATCAAGGAAATTGTAATGTGTTATAAAAACCGTAAAGATGTAGAAGAAGTAGGAGCGGGCTATACAGAAGGGCTGACTTTTCATTATGTAGATTATGTACAGGAGGTATTAGATATAGCTTTACTACCTGAGCAAGTAGAAAATGCTATGAAATTTATATTGCCTGACGAAAAGAAAGAGATTCAGCCAGTAGAAATGTTGTAGTAATTAAACCGTTGAGAATATAATTGAGTACGATAGCAGATGTGTTGGGCATCTGCTATTTTTTTTATCCGAGTAAAGAATGCCAGAAATAAAATGTAGCGTATCCACGCCAACCTGACCACTGGACAGCCATCTGGTTTAATTCGGCAATACTTGGTTTGGTGGCTAAGCCATATTGATTTTTTACAGCATTGTGTAATCCTACATCTTCTACCGGAAAAGCATCATAGCTTTTCAGACTTTTCATCATCGAATAATTGGCCGTCCAGTTGCCTATACCTTTTATTGCAATCAGGTGTTGTTTGATTTCATCGTAAGTAAGTGCAGATAATTGCTGCTGAGACAATATGCCCTCTGCAAATGCCTTTGAAATATTAATGATGTATTGCGCCTTACCCCGACTGAATTGATGAGGCTGAAAATCTTCAATACTCAGTGATGCCAATATTTCGGGAGTGGGTAAGGCATAAAAAGTTTCCCCTTCAAATACAATGCTTTTGCCAAAGTTGTGTACCAATCGCTGTTTTAAGGCATAGGCAAAATTAAGGTTGATTTGTTGCCCGATAACTGACCATACCAACGATTCGAAAAGATTAGGCATTCCTACCATTCTGAGACCATAATACTTCCGGCAAAGTTGAGATAAAGTGGCATCCTGACTGACTGCTTCATAAAAGGTCTTCAGGTCTGCTTTTAAATCGAACCAGTCTTCGATATAAGTTCTGACTTTTTCCTGAACAGCAGCCGATTGATTATCGGTATGGATAGTTGCTATGAGCCCATTATCAAATGAAACAGAGAATAAAACTAACTCCTGATCTATGTCTAAAACCTTAAATATAATGTCCTCTTTAATGCTGTGCAGGCACTCTTTTTCGTTGCGAGACAAGAACTTTATCAACTCTTTATAGCTGAACTCTTCCGGTGTAGGTATATATATCATTTGTGTTTAAAAATTTCGTCAGGTCAGGCTGAAATAAATACCTGAAATAATTTTATGAATTGTTGAAAGACTCAATTATATGCCATAACTTCGTGATTCGCAGCATTTTAGGTACAACATCATTATAATAATAGCGGTTTCATATACTGTCATTTCCTTTACATTTATCTTTTACAGTATTTTTCCTGCGTATAGTTTAGATGGTTGTTCTTACTGATGAATCTATGAGTGAATGTATTAACCTTTAATTCATTTATTTTAACAACCTATCCAATGAAGAAGACCGGGTCTTTACTAATAAGCCTTTTAATGCTTGTTTTTTGTGGCCACGCACAGCATCATAAAATATACAAAGAAGTTAATTCTGCCAAAACCCGCCTTATTCCTTCAACATCTTCTGAACTTTTTTATTCGCCTACTACTTCTGTCAGGCAGAATAGTTTTGTGGCAAACAGTTCGGCTGTAGAGTTTTCAGTAAACAAAACCGAATTAGTCAGATTATCACAAAAACAGATTCCCTTTTTAAACTTATCTGTTCCCTCTTCTAATGGAAATGCTTTTGAGTTAGAATTAATTCCCATCAATATATATGGCCCGCAGTTTAAGGTAGTAAATGCGGCAAATCAGGAAGTGCCTTTCACCAAAGCTACACATTACAAAGGCGTTGTTAAAGGAGACCCCAATTCTTTGGTTGCCATAAGCATTAGCGATAGAGAAATAAGCGGCTTTATTTCTAATCAGGATGGTACCTATGTTTTAGGTAAGCTCAAAAAATCGGAAAAACATGTATTATATAACGATAAAGACCTGCTTCAGAAACATGCTTACAAGTGTGGTTTCAGTGAAGAAAGTATCAGACAGGTAGCAGAATCAAATTCCTGTAGTGTGCCTCCCGTTCGTGACAGTAGTGAAGCATGTAATCCGGTACAGATTTATTTAGAAGCCGATTACCAGATATACAAAGAACAGGATTCTAGCATGGTAACTGCCACCGATTTCGTAACCCGTTTATTTGCACAGGTAGTAGTTTTATATGACCGCGAATTGATAACAGTGCAGGTGTCGGAACTTAAAATCTGGGATACTGATGAGCCTTTTATGACACCCTGGACCGCTACTTTTCAACAGGTATATCATGCCTTTGGTATGTACTTAAATGATAATCTGAATGGAAATTTTAATGGACATATTGCTCATTTATTGTCAGCTCGTCCTTTAGGGGGAGGCATGGGTGGAATAGATGTATTGTGTAGCAAAGGATGGTCTGTTACTACCGAGGTAGGCAATACTGTAGTAGAACTACCTACTTATTCAAGGCCTGTCAAAGTAATAGCTCATGAATTAGGTCATAATATGGGTTCGTCACATACAAACAGTTGTAAATGGCCTTGTGGTGCGCTTGATAATTGCTGGACAATTGAGCAGGTACCAGGCCAGCCCTGGTGTAGTCTGAGTCCATTCCCTGAAGTAAGAGGCACTATTATGAGTTACTGCGATATAGCAGGGAGTATCAATTTATATAATGGTTTTGGGATATTGCCCGGCAATCTGATAAGAAAAAGAGTACAGGCCTGTATGGGCAATACAAAACCTGTGATTAATCTTAAAGCTATTAATATCTATCGGAACACAGCGCACCTTTTATGGGAGCATCTGGTAGGAGAGGGCGATTATACAGTGGAATACAAACCTGCTTCGTCTAATACATGGACAAGCAAAACAACTACTGAAGAGGGGCTTATGATTACAGGCCTTCTGGCAAATACTGTGTACGACTGGCGTGTAAAGGTCGATTGTTCTGTTTTTACTATGGCGACCTTTACTACCAATAACCAACCTCCGGTAGAGTACTGTAAGGTGAACTATACTTATCCCTGTGAAAGCTGGCAGATAAAGATTCAGACAGTTAGTTTTAATAATACTTTTTTTACATTGATGTCAGGTTGTCCACCTCCGGGTGGACAGATGCTATATTTTAAGCCGATTCGTAATTTTGTAAAAGGACAAACACAAAATTTCACTATCTATCCGGGTCATGGAGGACAGCCTTATGTGAATGTCTCTATCTGGATAGATTTTAATAAAAATGGTATTTTTGAAACACCGGATAGAGTGTTTATGACAACTGATTCAGTTGAAGGAGGGCAAATCTCAGGGTCATTTATCATTCCCGACACCGCAGTTACGCAGCCATATACGCGTATGAGAATAATCATAACCAGAGAAGAAGAGGCATCTACCTCTTGTGGGCCTTATCAGGCAGGTGAAACAGAAGATTATTTAATCAGTATTGTGGGTAATTGTCAACAGACACTAACACTTAATCACCCGTTTAATGATATTATGGCCGGGGGCCAGACCATACAGACCTTATCTATCGGAGGGTCTATTAATGCTGCTAACCAGATTTATGGTACAGGTACTACGGCAACCTACCAATCGGCAACCATAAATCTGTCTCCAGGGTTTAAGGCAGAAAAAGGGACAATATTTAAGGCAGAGACTGGCGGATGTAATAATTAGCTTTGGTCAACCTTACCTGTTTTGACTTTGGAGGGCATTCAGCGTTTGTCAACTCGTGCTTCTTTAATAATACCATTTCCTTTAAAAATGAAACCTACTTCTTTCAACTCGCCCAGAGATTTGGCATAGGTAGTTTGAAAGATTTCCTTACCATTTAGTTGAATGCTTACCTTTTGATTCTGGTTAGTAACTTTGATATGCTGCCAGTTGTAAACAGATGTACCAAAAGCAGTCAAGTCTATATTTTTGCCGTCGAATTTTCTTTCGGCAATATTCATGTTAAGATTGCTTTCGCAACCCTTTGCACTGAGATTGATATACATATACTCATGTTCGCCTTTGAGTAGTAAAGCTGTAGCAGGGCACACAATTCCGGTTGAATCTATCTTGAAATCAGACGAGAATACAAAGTTGTTGCCATCTATTTTTAAATCCCGGCTGTGGTGAAAAGTAAGGATAAAAGGTTCGGCAATATCAATTTTATGACTGGTTAAAATGCTACTTCTTACACCAACAATGCCATCAGGAAGCCAGTATTTAGAAAGAAGTATTTTGTTTTCAATAGTATTCTGGTGAGCGGCAATCACCCAGTCATCGGTCTTGATATGCACCGGAATCTCTCTGATGATAGAATCATCGGCTATGAGTTTTGCCATATAATACCCTGGCAGGTAATAAATATCAGTTTGTTGATGGTTACCCTTGGTTACCTCTACTCTCCGCCTCGTATCCCATGATTGCTGGATATAGAATTTTTTAGCATCTACTGAATCTACATTATAAGTAAACACTACTGTATTGGGTACTACGTTATTGACCGATGTTTTTGCCGAAAACTGAATGGCAGAAGCAGGAACCGATTTTTTCAGGAATTTGTCTTTAAAGGCAAAAAATCCGACAGACAAAACCAATAGTAAACCTAATGCTGCCCATAAGTAAGCAAATCTTTGCTTTGGTAGTTCAGTGAGATGTTTACTATCTGTACCAATATTTTCAGTTAAAACTACTCTGCTTTTTTCATCAGTCAATTTCGTAGATTCCAGTTTTAAAGCCAACCAGTCTTTATTACGTGCAATCTGGCTTAGGGCATCTAAAGTAGCAATATGTGGCAGGCGGTTGTATTCATTTCGCCAGATGCGTTTGATAGTGGTAAGGCTGATTTTTACTCCTGATTTCTCTTCAATAAAAAATCCTAAAAACTCATAGTCTTTCTGTGTCCGGTTTTCAATCCGGCCAAGTCCTGCTTTCTGTGTAATTTCTTTTTTTAGTGTTTCTAATAACTCTTTATCTGTTGAGTTTATATCGCTCATAATCAGGGTTTTATCAAAATAATCGTAAAACAGTTGTAAAACAATTCAATATCGTAAACCTAATTTTTAAACCAGTCGGCCATCTTGCGGTATCAAAAAATATTACTCAAAATTTAATTGAATTTATTATGAAAATGCTCAGAATCAAATCATTTATTGTTTATGCGCTTACAATCTTCTCACTCAGTTTAAAAGCCCAGAGTACTCTGAAAGACTGGCAGGCTTTCTCGGAAAACAATGAGCCTGTTACTTTAACAGAACAAACATACAAAGAAAAAGCCTGTGTAAAACTGGATGGAAAAAAAGAAGCCATTGTTATTAACAAGTCTAAAAACTACCAGAATTTCAGAATAGAGTTTGATGTAGCCGCCAAAGTAATGGCAGGCGTTGGTTTTCATGTAAAAAACGAGCAGAACTACCAGTTTTTGTATTTCAGACCGGGCTATGGCGGTACACAGGAAGCCATTCAGTATATTCCTATCTATAATGGAGGGTTAAGCTGGGTATTGTATCATTATCCGATTCATGAAGCTAAAACTGATATTGCTGCAATGGAATGGTTTCATGCAGCCATAGAGGTGCGGAATAAAATTATGAGGGTATTCGTGAATAACAAGAAAGAAGCAGATATGACCTTAACACTGATTGATACGGATACTGATAGTGGTAATATTCTGCTGAGAAGTATGTTTGGCGAAGCTTATTTTGCTAATGTGTATATTCAGGAAATACCTAATCCGATGACCGACTGGAGTATTTCTGAGCAGTTGCCACGTGATAAAACGTATGAATATACAGATGTGAAAAAAATGAAAACGTGGAATAAAATCAATCAGAAAAATGATGAAATGGTAAACCTGAAACGGTATTTTGAGTACCCGAACGGAACTGTTTTTGCCAAAAGAACGGTTACCTCAGAAGCAGATAAGCCACAATTATTGTATTTTGATTTTACCGGAAAACTCCAGATTTTTCTGAATGGCAAAGAAGTATTTAATTATGCCAAATACAAACTTGACCGATTGAACAATTATGAAAATTGTATTGTGCTTGATATGAAAAAGGGCGATAATGAACTGACCTTTGTTATTGAAGGTGATGCTTTTGTATTTGGCAAGGGCTTTAATTCAATGGGTAGATTTCAACACCAGAACTGGGGTTTTATAGCCTCGCTGGCGGATAAAAACAGATAAACGTTGGCTTTAGAAAATTGAAAAGGGTTAGAGAAGCCTGTTCGCTTTTCTAACCCCAATATCCGCTATATTAATATAACCTGCAATTATGGTTTTTTGAATATTTTTTCATCAACAGAACCATTGATTTTTACTTTGTTGGTAATAAATGCAATGTTACCCATCTGACTTGATATATCCATCGCATGGGCTATTTTAATGCCATCTACAGTTTTGTAATCAGAAAAACTTATTTCTGCTTCTTGCCCATTTCTACTTGCTTTTGACTTAGTTACTAAAAAAGTATTAGCATCAATATATTGGTCTACTACATCACCATCTTTAGTAGTGATTTTTAAATGATAATTATCTTTTTTATCAACTTTTTCAGTACCTACCAGTTCAACTTTGTTGCCCTTTTCTTTGTAATTAAAAAGCGGACCAAACGGATCGAGCTGACCCATTTGTTGTTTCAATTGGTCTGCAGGTAAATTTTCCGGCTCACCAGTTCCTCCCATCATCGTTGGGCGAATCATCCAGCCTGATGTACCATCAATGACTGTTACCATCGAATTACCCATGACAGTTGATTCTGAACGCAAAGCCTTATTAACCAGTACAGTATTTACCATTGGAATATCCATCCCGTTTACAGACAATGAAGTTTCTGTAACAATAGAATTAACAGATTTCAGTTTATCGGCTCCGCCTATAGCTGCAATGTGTTTGTCTACAATTTCATCTACGGTCTGAGCGAAACTGCTAACCGAAATAAATGCCGCTACTGTGGTAGCAAAAATTTTGTTCATTTTCATTTTTGATTCAATTAAAGTTTATTCGTAAGTTTATTAAGGTTCTTTGTCAATTCCCTATCGTTGACGAGTATCAACGATAGGAGTACTCTTTTAGTATTATCTTGGTGTACCACCTCCCTGTGTACCACCGCCTTGTTGGCCACCACCTTGTCCATCACTCTTCACATCATCATTATTTACCGAGCGAGCTTTTTTCTTAGGAGCATCAACAGTCATTTTACCAAGTTTGTAGCTGAATGTTAAACGTACACCTCTGTTGTACATATAAATATTACTTACCTGATTAAACTGTGCCGATTTCAATTCTGAACTGATGTTGAATCGTTTGTTAAAGAAGTTTTCTCCGGCAAGACCTATGCTACCTTTTTTGTTTTTAAAGTCTTTCTTGATACCTACAGTATAGAAGGCAAATCCGCCCTGATTACCTTGTAGCTGTACCTGATTTCCTTGCATAAAACCGAAGGCCTGCGCTCCCCAACCGTTTTTGAATGTAGCCTGTGAAAACAAGCCGCCACTTACGTTAAAGCCCGAATTGGTTAGGCTTTGTGTAACATTATCTATTCCTAACACCTGTCCGGTTAAGGTTGTATGAAGAATATTGGCAAATATACCTATATTCATCTTCGAGGTTACTGCCACGTTAGCAAAAATATTAGTACCATACGAATGCTGACGACCAATGTTCTTAAAGGTAGTAATGATTGCACCTTCAAGGGTATCAGACGGAATACGTACCTGCGAAATGGCATTGTTGGTAATACGTCCGAAGAATGAAGCATTGATAAAAGTTTTCTTGATGTTTTTGCTCAAGGTCAACTCAAAGTTATCAGTTATCTCAGGTTTCAGACTTGGGTCTCCAATGGTGATATTCTGTGGGTTAGCAGAGTTAAAGTTAGGATTCAACTGTTGTAAACCCGGACGTTGGATACGTTTGTTATAAGCCAACTTTACGGTTGTACCTTTAATGGTTTTTGAAGCATTGATACTCGGTACTAATATTCCGTAATCGCCTACTCCAATCGGCCCTCCTTCTTTTGTGCTGGCATCAATAAATGTGTGTTCGTAACGCAAACCCCCTTTTATTGTATAACGTTTCTTGGTAGTATAAGTATAAGAGCTATAAGCCGCCGCAATATTCTGATGGTAAGTCAGTTCACCTTGTGGCTGATTGATTTCAGTAGAGAAGTTACCGGTTGGCCCTGCAAACAGGAATTTATAATCGCTGGTTACCTCACGGAAGATGCCCTTACCACCAAACTCTAACATCTGGTTTTTCTTGATGGGCGTCTGATAATCACTCTGGAATGTAAACTCCTGATTAAGGTTTGTATTGATATTACGCTGACGGCCCGATGTTTGGCCTTCAGGGTTCATCAGGTTTGCATCAAAATTATTAGTCAGGTCATTACGGCTATACAAAGTTGAGATACTCCATTCTTGCTGAGGTTTTTTGTAGGTGTGCAGATAATCCAGATTCACGTCAACAGTTCCTGAAAGGTTGTCGGCATCTACATATCTTCTTGAACTGGCATCTGAGTTGAGAATACCATCATTATATATTTTTGTAACAAGGTCTTGCTGGTTAGAAAAGTTACGTACACCATAACGCACACCTGCTGTTAAGCTCTGGTTTTTGGCTAAATCGTAGTCAAAACCTAAGTTATATTGTCCGAATAAGCCGTGGCTCGAACCATCACCTGTTTGTTTGGTTAAAGTTGAAACACCATTCACAATACTTGTCTGGTCAAGTGAGGTTTTGGTAATAGTATTGTAAATACTACGTCCGAAACCGCCCAAGGTTACGCCACCTTTACCTTTTCTGTAACTGCCATTTAAACCTAACATTGACCCTCTGTTACCTAAACCACCATCAATATTCAGACTTAACCCTTGCAGATTATTCTTTTTAGTAATGATATTGATGATACCACCCGAACCTTCAGCATCATATTTTGCTGATGGGCTGGTAATTACCTCAACGGTTTTTATCTGGTCGGCCGGAATCTGTTTCAAGGCATCAGCTACACTGCTGGCAATAATAGTACTTGGTTTATTATTAATTAAAACTCTTATATTCTGGCTACCTCTTAAAGATACGTTACCGTCAAGGTCAACAGTCAATAAAGGTACTTTACGCAATACATCTGCGGCATCGCCACCTTTGGCTGTAATATCTTTTTCGGCATTATAAACCAGACGGTCAACTTTTTCTTCAATCAATGCCGCTTGTCCGGTTACTGTTACCTCATTCAGCAGTTTGGCACTGCTGGTAATAACCACATTGCCTAAGTCTAATTCCTGACCTTTTGCCAGAGTAACATCTATCGACTTTGTATTATATCCAATAAAAGTAACTTGTAATTTAAACGTGCCTGCGGCTACTTTGCTCATAGTAAATTTACCTTTTTCATCGGCCATTGTGCCATCAACCGGCTTACTTGTGGTTTTGTCAAGCAAGGCAATACTGGCAAATTCAACAGTTTTATTGGTTGTTGAATCGACGATTGTTCCTGTAATTTTACTATTTCCTTTGGGAGTCTGGTCCTGCAAGGTCTTTGGAGCAGTACTACCCCCCATCGGGAACTGCGCCATAGCAGGAGTTAATGAAGTAAAAATAGAAGCAATAAAAATAATACTTAGTGTAACTTTTTTCATGATTTAGTTTTTTAACGATACAAATTTGCGTCAGAAAACTAACTCCTGAAACGGAAAAAGGATAAGTGTAAGATTTAGGCTGATGAACATAGGATATTACCCGATGAATGTTTTATCAGCTATGCTAATGGCAACACAAGCATAACTGCCTGTTTTTCATGTACTTTTCAGGTATATAACTATTTCGATATTTATTAGAATAATACAAATAGGGGTTTATTTAGGGCCAATAACAGTAAAATGCCAGGTACCTGATACACTAATTGCACTGCTGCTTACATTGGTAAACCTGATACTACAAGAAGTAGCAGTAACATTATAAGGAATAGTCAGGATTTTATCCCAACCACCCGTGCCGTTCTCTACCTGTGCAACTGATACCGTGGGTATGCCTGAAAAAGCCTCGTAGGAAAGTGTACTTATGATACTTGCGTTTGCAGCTAAAGAGAATGAGTAGCCCTCGGTTTCGTGTAAAATAATAAAAGGAGAGGCGGTATTATTCAACACAATGGTATGCGCATCTACCGTCAGTTCGCCTGAAATATCGGCATTTCCATATAGGAATGAGTTACCGCCTACACTTAAAGTACCGTTTACGCCAGCACCACCTGAAATAAAGGCATTACCGTCTGCATAAATATTACCGCTACTATTGATACTGAATACATTGCTGTTAGCCGAATTTCTGAAAATGAAACTTTCATTCGCCTGAAAATTCCTGAACTTCATGCCATCTGTATCGTGTAAGATTTCTCCATAACCTGTATCATTCCCGTTCTCCATTCTGAGATGTTGTCCCCAGCCGCCATTGCCATCAGCTTTAATGTGTAGCCGGGCAATGGTTTGTGCATACGTAAGCTGACCGATTGACAATCTGGTGCCAACATTGGCTCTGGTCTGAAAAACTCCAGAAAAACCGGTATCAGAATAACCATAGATACCAACACCTGATGAACTGATTCCGGCAACTCCCATGTTAGTATTACTTTTTCCGTAAACGCCATAAGAGCCTTCACTAATTGCATTTATTGCCCTGTTGTTTACACTTTCAACATTTAATGCCCATCCGGTGCTTGTATTTTTTATATCCATCGTACGCCCTGAGCCATTATTAGTTAACGCAAACAGACTTGTGGGAGAAGTAGAGCTACCACTTCCACTATAAGGCAAAGAGAAACTGCCTCCACCGCCACCACCTGTCATATCTACCCATGCAGTACCATTGCAGAAATACATTTTTCCATTGGTCGTGTTGAACACTTGTGTGCCTCTGACTGATGAATTGCAAGTACTTAAAGCCGAAACATTGCCTATTTTGGTGGCGTTGGGCAAAAGTGTGGTAGATTGGGCAAAAGTTTTACTGCCTGTCAGAAGTAGAAAAATAAAGAAATATCTCATAGCTAAAAATTGTGTCTGATGAACTCATAAATGTAGATAATGCCTATGGAATGGGCAATCACGGTTTGCCGTGATTTTTGAGAAAGAAACTGCTAAATCTGGGAGTTTTAATGGGCCTGAAAATTTTTTTAAAAAAATATAAATATTTTAAATCCAACTTTAAAGAACCTTCGTATATACAGATATAAAAAAATCGTAAGATAAAATCCTACGATTTTCTGAGTTTAATATAACTTTTGCTTGTCAATCTACATGCCCTAGATCGACAACAAATTTTACAAATTTTCTTCGTAAAAACCAATAAAAGTTCATGCAAAACGAAGTTAATAGACATTTTAGGATAAAAAACCCTTTAAATAAGGGCTTTTTGTGTTAAAAAGATGTTTTCATTAATGATTTGTTCCTGATTGGAAAACTTCTGTGTTTTTAATGCAAGCCCTTTTTTTGGGGTAAAAAATCACACAGAAACTGCTTTCATTGTCATGGCATATCTTTTTTGTAATTATGTAAAAAAGATAATGTTATGGCACATCAAAGATTTCAACATTGCATAGACGAATGTATCTCCTGCGCAATTGCCTGTAGCCACTGCGCTACAGAATGTCTCAAAGAAGCTCAGGTGAAAGACTTGGCACACTGTATTCAGCTTGATTTAGAGTGTGCGGTTATTTGTCGTTCAGCCGCTGACCTCATGAGCTTGGGAAGCGAGTATAGTTATTATCATTGCACGAGTTGTATTGAAGTTTGTAATGCTTGTGCAAAAGAGTGCGAAAAACATGCCAGTATGGGTATGGAACATTGCAGAGTTTGTGCAGAGGCTTGCCGTAAATGTGCAGCCGCTTGTGAAGAAATGGTATCTGTGGTATAAAATTGAGTGGTTAGCTTGCTCTTTTCAATAAAAAAAATTAAAGACTTGTTACCTTGACTTATCAAACCCGTCTAATGATTAAGATTAGTTATTAATCTTCAATTACAGTACACAGGTTGGGTCAAATTCGTACTGATAATTGTTTATCTAATGGCAAAAACCGTCAAACTGCAAAATAATGAATGACTTATTCTTAAAGTTGTAAGGCATTCATTATTTTTTGCTTCTCCTTTTCGTATTACTTCCGCTTGAAAGCAATTTGTCAAGAAAAAACAATATCTCTCTTCTGCTCACCGTTAGTAAGAACTTAAGTCAGGAAAATAAAATATAAAACTTCATCAGTAGAAACAGTTTTTGCTGAAAACTCGTGTCTACGAATTAGCGTATGAAACTAATTGCTAACATTCCTTTGGAGCAAATTCTCTTCCTTCAGGCCGACATCAATTATACCCAGATTTTCTTAAGCTGTGGCCGGACGCTGATTTCAGGATTTAATTTAAAAAAGTACGAAAACTTTTTCGAGCAGGAAAATTTTCTGAGAGTAAACAGAAGTTATCTCATTAATCGGGATTGTATTCAGTATTATGACTCTTCAAATGCCAATTTGCATCTTAAAAACGGAATAGTAATTGACGTACCTCGTCGCCGTCGTGAACTGATTGAGCGCTTGGTAGTTTAAAATTTTTATTGCCTCTTCAATTAAGCATTGCTTGCTTGTTTACTTTCAAGTATTGAGAAACCAATCACCAAACTTTGCTGGTTGAGAAAAACTTTGCCGTAAAATAACTATTAGGGAGTTATATACGTGTGGCGTCCAACTTCAACAATTAAAGGTCAGTCAGAAGCATAAAATCAATGACTGATGAGATATATTTTTTACCTGTTAATCATCGCATTTATGACAGGTGCCTGTGGGCAGGAACAGGATTTGGTTCCTAATCATGCTCCCGGCAGTTTTGAAGTAGGCACTTTTTTACAAAGTGACGGGAAAACTGTTTTTTTAAGATGGACACCTGCACAAGACCCTCATAATGATGAAATAAGCTATACCGTAGCTTATCGGGGAAAGAATATAAAGGGTATTAAAGAAACCCAATACGTATTAAATAATCTACCCTTTGGCAGTGATATTGAAGGGAGCATTACCGCCGAAGATGGAAAGGGAGGCCAGACAACAGTAAAATTTATTATTCAAACAGCCTCAAGCCATGTAGCTATTCCTGATTCGGCTTTTGAAAACGAGCTAATCAGACAGAAAATAGATGACAAGAAAGATGGACTGCTGGCAAGAAGTGCGGCATTGCGTGTAACGGAACTGATTATAGCGGGTAAAGGAATTAATAACCTCGTAGGCATTAGTGCTTTCTCAAACCTAAGCTTTCTTGATTGTCAGGGGAATCGTCTGACACAGCTTTATCTGAATTACAATACCCAATTAAAATACCTCGACTGCCATAGTAATGAAATTAATGAATTGGAGATAAGAGACTGTGTGGCATTAGAAGAATTATACTGCCAGATGAACAACTTAAATAGTTTAAATATTTTAAGCAACAAGGCTCTGAAAAAACTCTGGTGTTTCTCTAATACTTTAACGTCATTGATTACAGATAACAATCCCGACCTTGAAACACTAAGTGCTTCTTTTAATAAACTGACTATTATAGATATGAGTCAGAACAGAAAGTTAACAGAACTATCCTGTTCGTTTAATAATATATGGAAATTAGACCTCAGCAGAAATGAATTGCTACAATACCTGTACTGTTCGGATAATGTACTGACTAATCTGGACATAAGTAAGAATACGATGCTTTATTCGCTCTTTTGTCAGTCTAATACGCTATCAACATTAGATATAAGCCGCAATGCCGAACTGGTTCATCTGCAATGTTTCAACAATCGTTTAGAAAGCCTGGATGTAAGCAAAAATGCTAAACTTTTGCATCTGTATTGTCAGGCGAATAACCTTACTTATTTAGGAGTAGGCAAAAACAAAGACCTATTTTACCTGAATTGTTCGGCTAATCGGTTAGAGAACTTAAACATTAGTCAGAATCTTAAATTAGTCTATCTGTTATGCTATAAAAACAGAATTTCTACCATCTGTATTAATGATTACGCTCGAATTCCGGCTTCCGGTTGGGAAAAAGACAAATGGGTGAGGTATGAGGTTTGTGAGTATTAGATGTCTGGTTTCAGCTATCACATCTAAATTTCTTTGATAGCAGTCAGTTAGGGTGTATTGACTGCTATCAATACCTATCATTTAAGCTATCCTCTTATTTTTTTTCAGCAGGCGTAACAATCAGATTTGTGAACGTACCAAGCGTCATTGGTCCTGTCCATAACCCGATTTTACCTGCTGAATTGGCTGCCAGACTTTCTACCACCAGACAAGGTTCTTTGGCCTCATTAACAAATGCTTTTATCAGAGGTTTTTCAATGACGATTCTGACATGAAACCAACCATCAGGGTCGGGTACGGGATTTACTTTATTTTCGTATTTGCCCGGCGAATCCTCACGTAGTTTAGACCAGGGATGAGCAGGCAGACTGCCATACTGTACAGCCCGTTTCCGACGGGCAGTATCCGGATTCATAAAGTTAAACGGGCGGAAGTAAATATGCTCGTAGGTTTTATCATCCTGAATATTAAATGCAATACCGATAAAACTCTGCTGTAAAATATTCTGTCCTTTCAAATTACATTCAATACTACCATTGTTCATCTGAAAATCGTTGAATACCATCATGCCATCTGAATCGTTTTTGCCAAGCACAATGGTATCTTTCCACACAGGCATGAGCCGATTATATACCGACCACCTGGCACCCTCTTTCAGGTCTATTTTTTGTGGTTTGCTTTGACCAAAAGCATTACTTACTACAGTAAGGAGCAGGAGTATTAATATTTTTTTCATAGTTATTGAGGAATTCATGTGAGAATAATGTGTTGCCAGGAATTGCATTAGATTGATTTTTTTTGGCAAATTTGTAGGAAAGAAAAAGCTAATACTTGACCAAAGATGTACCAAAACAGGTTCATGTTTGTGCAAACCTAAATTTTGAATCATTACATGGAGTATTCAGAAGCAGAAAATATAGAAAAATGCAAAAAAGCCATTGAAGACAAGCTGAACTGGGGGAGTAGTGCCTTGTGGCTGAATTACGATTTTGAAAGGCTGAACGAACAGATATTTGCCGAGACAAACGTACAGATAAGTGTTTCTACTCTTAAAAGAATATTCGGCAAAGCCAGCTACCACAGTTCTCCGTCTTTGACTACACTCAATACATTAGCCCAGTTTATCGGGTTTACCAACTGGAGAGGATTTACCAAGAGTATTGTGCCGCAACCAACAGTCTCCGATGCTCCGGTATCACCTGTGATTGCGCCTGAACCTGTTGTGGTTACTAAAAACCAACGGAGGTATTTTATTTATGGTATTATCAGTACACTGGCTATTATCAGTCTGATTGCTTTTATGGTACAGAAAGAAGAACCACTATTAGATAGTTCTAAATTTGCTTTTAAAGCTAATAAAATTGTGACTGAAGGCGTGCCCAATTCGGTGATTTTTACCTATGATGCTACGGCTACCAATATCAACGATTCGGTATTTATTGTACAGACATGGGATATGAAGCGCAGGAAAAAAGTAGATAGAAATGCACATAACCATTCGGCTATTTATTATTACCCGGGTTTTTTCAGAACAAAGCTGATAGTAAATAAGCAGATAGTAAAAGAGCATGATTTACAGATTAAAACCGCTAACTGGCTGGCTTTGGTAGAGTCAAAGAAAGAAGCCCAGATGCCCTTGTATTTTGCTAAACCGGAGGTACTGAAAGGAGATGAAATAAGCATAGACAGAGACTTGCTGAAAAAGTATAACCTATCGCTCCAGCCCGAAGCACCTAAAATCAGGTTTTTTAACCAGACTGATTTAGGCGAGTTAATGAACGATAATTTTACGTTTGAAACATTCCTGAAAAATGATTTTTCAGATGGCACAGGTGCCTGCCAGAAAGTACAGGTGCTGATTCAGTGTAAAGATGATATTATTATTATACCCCTATGTGCCAAAGCCTGTGTAGGTAATATTAATTTAGTTGCCTGTGGCACGGTTTTAACAAGTGCGGATGCCGATTTATCAGGCTTTGGTTGTGATTTAAACCAGTGGACGAAACTAAGAGTTGAAACCCGTAACAAGCAAATGACCTTTTTTGTGAATGATAAGAAAGCGCATACGCTCACATTTGACCATAACTCAACCGGAATTGTGGGTTTACAGTATCGCTTTGAAGGTACAGGTGCTGTAAAAGACACATGGATTGAAGGCGCAGGAGGGAAGCATGAGTTTGTGATGAAGTAAATTTATAATAGTGTATATCAACCAATTCAAATTAAGTTTATAAGATGATTTACATTACCCAACTAATTTTTGTAAAAGAAGGCAAAGAAGCCGTTTTTCATGAGTTTGAAGACCATGTTTTGCCCTTAATAGAGAAATTCAACGGCAAATTACTTTATAGAGTAAGACCTGACGACTCCGCTTATATAGTAGCAGAAGGTGAAAAACCTTATGAAATACATTTTGTAACCTTTGAGTCAGAAAGTGATTTACAGGCTTATATGAAAGATGATGGGCGTTTGAAATTTATTCACCTGAAAAATGAATCAGTTCAGTCAATGCTTTTGGTAAAGGGAGATAAGATGTAATGGACATGGCGAAAAAGAAAGTATTGGGTATCTTAGGAAGCACCAAAGCCCACTCAAGTAATGAGCGGCTATTGAAAAAGATAGGAGAAGTCATGCAAGAGCACATCGACCTCACTATTTTTAATCAGATAGCAGACCAGCCACATTTTAATCCTGACTTAGATAATGCAGAGGTAGCACCTGTGGTAACAGATTTCAGACAACAAATTGCCGAAGCTGACGGGGTAATCATTTGTACGCCCGAATATGTTTTCAGTATTCCGGGAAGTTTGAAGAATGCTTTAGAGTGGACAGTTTCAACAGTGGTATTTACTGATAAACCTCTGGGTATTATTACAGCGTCGGCATCAGGTGAAAAAGGGCATGAGCAGTTGCAATTAATTATGCGAACTTTAGGGGTAGATTTTACGGAAGATACTTTGTTACTGATTAGCGGTATTAAAGGAAAGGTTAATAATGAGGGTGAAATCGTCCATGCAGAAACCTTGCATCAGGTAAAGCAGTTTTCGGAAGCGTTTGTAGCATATATTTCCTGAACTTAATTCTCTTACGCATGAGCAAACAAGCAGATGTTTATAATCTTCCTGATGATATTTTCTCTGATAAATCATTCTTATCAGACCCTATTATCATGTATGACTATGAAGCAAAAATGGGTACTTTTAAAGGGAGAAGTATTTTACACAGAAATGCTATAAGTCTTGTAATCAGTGGAGAGAAAACAATACATTTTGCTGAAAAATTAGTGAACATATACGAAAATGAATTTCATTTTCTGTCTTCAGGTAATTGCCTTGCCTCAATGGATTTATCGAAACAGGCAGTTTTCAGAAGTATCTTAATCTTTTTTAATGATGAGGTACTTACCGAATTTTATGTAAAATATGCCAAATTAATCAACCCACTGCGCAACTCAGCCATTCGCCTTATATTTCTTTGGTAAAAGATGATTTTGTATATCATTATATAGATTCGCTGAAACTGATGCTGAAAAATCAGAGGCCGGTTTCAGAAGCTATGAAACTCTTGAAATTTGAAGAACTGATGTTGTATCTTCTGGAAAAATACCCGCAGATTATCCTGTCTTTTCAGCCTGAACGCAAAACTAATTTTGACGATATAGCCCTGAAAAAGATAGTAGAAATTAATCTGATGAATAACCTGACTCTGGAAGAATTAGCTTTTTTATGTAATACCAGTTTATCAACCTTTAAACGACGTTTTATGAAACTATATGGTATGCCGCCTAATAAATGGATATTACAACGTCGGATGGAAAAAGCCGCTCATTTACTCAAAAATTATCATATACGCACCAGTGAAGTATTTTATCAGGTAGGGTATGAAAATCACTCAAGTTTCTCGCAATCTTTTAAACACACCTTTGGCAAAACACCTAAAGAATATCAGACACAGTTATTGAACGCTTAAGAACGTTTTATGAACTAACAGCCTTAAAACTCTGAATGTGTGTGCTATAATTTTGCAGCACATTTAATAATCAGAGAATATGCAATCAATAATTGAACAAAACAAAGCCGTTGTTCTACGTTTCAATAAAGAATTTATTGAACAAGGAAACATGGAAACTTTCAAGGAATTAGTAGCTGATAATGTTATTAATCATTCGGCCCCTGCAGGGACACCTAACGGCCCTGAAAGCATGATTTATTTTTTACAGAATATTTTAAGAACGGGTTTCCCTGACCTGAAGGTTGAAATATTGGAACAGGTGGCAGAAAGAGATTTAGTAACTACCCGTAAGCAAATCAAGGCAACCCACACCGGAGAAATCATGGGGATTGCGGCTTCAGGTAAAACAGTAGCAATTAATATCATTGACATTATCAGGCTACGAAATGGAAAGTATGCGGAGCATTGGGGTGCAAGCAATTTTTCGGAAATAATAGACCAGATTGAGCAGGTTGAGTAAAAGATAAACATGAGCCACTTCAGAATGCAGGATGGCTCATGTTTAAGACCTTTTCAGAGGAGGTATAAATTATAGATTACTTAATCTGTGGGCTTTCAAACCCTAATTTTTTAAGCCCCTCTTGAATCTCAGGGATACCCATAAACAATTTCCAGAATAAACCGCTTCTGTGATTCTCAATCATTACCACAATTGGCCCCTGGTCAATAGCGAGGTAAGATTCCGCAACCCAGTTTTTCGATTCATTCATGGCGTCTTTAAAACCATATTCTCCCCATAGTTTATCACCTTTCTCTTCATAGAAATAGCGCAAAGCCGCCATTGATTCTTTAGGTGTATAAGGAAATGCCGATAAAGCGGCAGTAGGGGTAATAACCCCTAAATCGTTGTCGGGTGCATGGGCGTTATAGCCCTCATGGTTATCGCTGGCTGTTAATCCCCAGCAATTAGCGCCATATCCTTTAAACTTATTCGGATTAGCCACGCAGTGCTTATAGTTAATCAATGTATGATTCAGATTCTGTTGCCAGTAGTCGGCATATTGGTCTTTTAAACCCCGAGGGTCAAGACCCAGAAAAGAATATTGAGAAAAGAACAAAGGCCCACCATAATCAAAACCTAAAGGGAGTTTTACGCCATAAAACTCTTTGCCGTTTTTAAAGTGGTCGCTTTGCGCCCAGCATTTAATATAGTGTTCACGTGTGATAGGATAACGCTTAGAGGATGCTCCTAAAATATAGGTAATGAGGGTTTCGTTCCAGCCACGCAGTTCAAAATTCATCGCCCAGCCATTATTGGGGCTCCAATGCCAGTACAACTGGTTGACCGACTCTCTGGTAAACCAGTCAAATTCTAATTCGTCCCATAGCCAGGTGGTTTTCTGACGTATGTCTCTTTCGGTGTTAGTATCTTTGGTAAAGTATTGTCGGGCACACAGAAGACCCTGCAAAAGATAAGCGGTTTCTACTAAATCGGCTCCATCGTCTTTTCTCCCAAACGGAATGGTTTTGCCTGTTTCGCCGTCCATCCAGTGAGCAAAGGCACCATGATAACTCTGTGCTTTGAAAAGGAAATTGACAATTTTCCTGATTCTTTCGGCACCTTCTTCCCGTTTTATCCAGCCACGTTCTACGCCTGCAATAATAGCCATTACACCAAATCCGGTGCCGCCAATGGTACAGGTTTCGTGTCCATAACCAAAATTGGTATTGCTGCGCTCACGGGCAAGTCCGCTGGTTGGGTGTCCGAAATCCCAGAAATAACGTAAGGTTTGTTTTTGTACGAGGTCTAACAAGGCCTCATCAGAGAGTTTTTCAGTAGTTTTGTTGCTTTTCTGCCCATAAACCATAAAAGACACGCACCATAAGCAGAAAATGAGAATTTTAGTTTTCATACATAATCAAGGTTGAAAGTAAAACACACGCCGGTTTTAAAAACAGGGTTAAAAAAACAAATTTTGAGCGTAGGAAGCAAGAAAATATCCGCTTAGTTCTCAAAGCAATATTTGTACAATTGTCATTTTTTAAACAAAAATCAGCGGTTTATACTGTCAGAGCTGATTGCTCATCTACTTCTTTTTTCTGGAGCGAATTACATTTAATCGTTCTATCAATAGCTTACGCCCGCCTTCAATCAAGGGTAATTCGTGGGGCCCAACAAATATTTGGTTGTTTTCAATCTTATTGAGATGTTCTAAATTAATAGCCAAGGAGCGAGAGAGTTTGAAGAAATTATCAGGCAGAAAAGTGAGCAAATGACCGAATCCAACAGTAAAAACATTGGGGTTCTGGACATGATATTTTTTATCAGGGTAAATGCGTTGAAACTCTTCCTGAGTCAGAAAAAATTCGGTATAAACCTTATCAGCATTGATATAGAAAATATTCTTGTAATTGATACGCACTAATTTGTTTTGGCCATCGGGTACATAAATATGGTCGGGCATAGAAACTATTTCGGGCATATTCCCCTGATAAAAGTTATGTATCGCCAACTCAATCTGCATCGTCAATTCACTGGGTCTGAATGGTTTATGAAGATAGGCTAATGGATTTGTTTTTTTTGCCTTTTTAAAAGTTTCAGATTCTGTAAAGGCTGTCAGATAAATAAAAGGTATCGATTTGATCCGCAGCAATTCTTTAGCTGTTTCAATGCCGTCCGGTTGGCTGCCTCCAAAGTCAATATCAATTAATGCGAGGTCAGGGAGTTCTTTTTTCATTACCTGAATAGCCGATGAATAATCATGTGCCTTGCCACACACTACAAATCCTGCCTTCGTGAGATTTTCCTCAATCGTAAACTGGGTAAGTGGGTCGTCTTCCACAATCATAATGCGTAATATCTGATTCATGCGTTATGGTAGGTCATGTTTTTTGTTGTTCTACTGCTTTGTTTCTGGAAACTTAAAGAAAAGGAAGTACCGCCTTTTTCAAAATCGGCCTTGCCCTTTAATTTTTCAGCAAATAGCTGAATCAGTTTCAGACCAAAGGTCTTTTTCTCGCCAGCGTGTTCAAATCCCGGGCCATTATCAGTAACCCGAAGTAGTATCTGCTTATCTTTTTCATAACACTGAATGGTTAACTGAGGATTGAGTTCATTCGGGAAAGCATATTTACAGGCGTTGGTAACTAACTCATTGATAATGAGTCCCATGGGTAAAGCCTGCTCAACATGTAGCCAGCTACTATCTATCTCGTAATTTACAGAGACATCATGGTAGTCATAACTTCTCAAAACTCCTTTTACTAATTCAGAAATAAAAGCAGGGAGATCAATTTCAATGAGGCGGGCACCATCATAAAGCCGATGATGCACAATAGAAACAGCTTCAATCCTGAGTAAAGCTTCCAAAAGTGCTTTTTTAGCGGTTTCGTCGTCTATACGAGATGATTGAAGACTAAGCAGATTGATAACCTGTTGCAGGTTATTTTTCACCCGATGGTTTTGCTCAGAGACCAAAGCTGCATTTTGGTTGCTGAGGGTTCTGTATTTTCTGAAAAACCAGAAGAAGATGATGCTTGTAAACAAAGTAAAAATTCCAATTGCTATAGCGATTTTAGTGAATTTCTCATGCTCTTTGAGTTGCGCCTCTTTCTTTTGGGTATCATATTCTATTTTAAGGCGGGAAACCGCTCCATCACGGTCGGCATTTAAGGAGAAAAGATTCAGTTCATGGTATTGTTCATAATATTTAAGGGCTTCTTTATAGTTATGAGTTTTCTTATTTAGCTCTAAGTATAATTTAAATAGTGTAATTTTATATTCATAGCTCCCAAGATTAGCAGTATCAACTATATAAGAGGCTATATCTATCCATTTTTTAGCTTCATTAAAATTACGTATAGATAAATAGATTTCTCCCAAAGATGTAGAGTTAACAAATAAGTTATGAGAAGATTTTTGTTTAATAAAAACGCTATGTATTTTTTTATGATACTTGATAGTGGAAGTATAGTCATTTTGCAAATGAACACGGTTCCTATTATAAATTACATTACCATGATAATTGATTTTCTTACCTATCTTATCAGCTTGTTTACGATAATATATAGCACTATCTAAAGAAAATTTACTATACTTCTGAGGCTGTTTTAGCTTTGCTTCACTTCCCCAAATATGAATACCTGCTAACATAGTATAAGAACCCATGAGGCGTTCGTAAGCACCAACGTTACGAAAATTGATTGCTGACTTCTGAATAACTTGCATGGCCTCATCGTATTGTTTATTTTGTATAAAAAAATGAGCCATGAAACCATATACTTTTCCAAGACTTTCAGAATAGCCTAAAGGTTCTAAAATTCGTAGCGACCTTGTAAACCATTTTTCGGCAGTATAGAAATCTCCTATGCTAAGGTATCTTTTCCCCAATCTATAACAAACATCAGCTACCTCTAAGGAATCTCCTTTTAAAATAGTTTCCTCATATTCTTTTTTAGTTTTTTCAAGTCTGATATAATCATTTGCTCCCGGCAACTGAGATTTTTTAATATTTTCCTGCGCCTTTAAAAAAAGACTATGAAACGATAAAACAATGAATGTAAATAAAAAATACAGGTAGAGTTTTAAGCGCATTTAAATCAGGCAAATGTTGTGAGTACTATGACGGAATTAACAAATTTTGGTAAAATTCATGACTTTAAAAGTTAAAACTCTGTATTTTTTTTTATCGGTATATACGTTGTTTTTGTTAGTCAGTTTTCGTCAGCTATAATAGGGTTTTTGTTTACATTTTTCCGGTGTTGAGCAGTAAGTAGATTTAAGATTTCAGCAAATACTTTCTTTTGAAGTTGCATTCAAAACATTTTTGCTGAGGCTTTATAGCATAGCTTCAAAATAGTCTCAATTACTACTTTCATTTAAAAACACCCTTAATCATGTATCCCATGAAAAAAAATCTTTACTTTCTTATTTGTATGATGCTTATTTCAACTGCTGCTTTTTCTCAGGCAGTAGTAAGAATCACAGCAGGCACAAATTTGCAGACAGCCATAGACAATGCCGTTGCCGGAACAGCCTTTTTAATTGAACCCGGTGGATACGGAGATATTACGGTTAGTAAAAGAGTAGCATTAATAGGGCCGGGGTATTTTAAAAACTTAGGCACAGCGACGATTCTTAACCTTAATTTAGCAAGTGGTTCGGAAAATTCTATTGTAACAGGTATGAGCATTAGTCAAAACCTTAATATAGGAGCCAGTGGTGTAACTATTCAACGCAACCTTGCTAATATCATATCCATTGGATTCAATCCTACAATAGGGGGTGTTTATGTAGCAGGAGTAACTATAAAACAAAATTTTGTCCAAAGTTATATTGCTTTTTCTGAGAGTACTTCTAATGCTTATATTGGTAATAATATTGTTGTTGGTTATATAGGTATCAGTTCATATTATAATACAGGGCAAATCATTAATAATACGATTATAGATGATTTAGGATATCAACCTTATTCTTCCAGCTATCAAGTATTTTTTATTAATAATATTGTTGTAACAACGGATACTGGAAATATTGGAACTAATTCCAATTTTACAAACAATGTTATAACAGACGGGCATTTTGCAACCACTGATGCATCAAATAAAAAAATAACAGATTGGAGTACTGTTTTTGTGGGTTATCCAAGCAATAATGGCTATACTAATGAGAGTCGTTATATGCTATTAAATACTTCTCCTGCCAAAGGAGCAGGTAGCGATGGTACTGATTGTGGAGCTTTTGGTGGAAGCGATCCTTATGTATTACAAGGTTTTCCGGTTGGGCCTAATATTTATCAGCTTTCAGCACCATCGGGTGCAGCCGCAGGGCAGACTTTTCAGGTGCAAATAAAAGCCAAAGTTCAAAACTGACAGGTCTATGAAAAAAAGCGCAATCATATTTTTGTTGATTTGTAGTAGGATATGTTCGGGACAAAATTTCAGTAATTTTGAATATTTTTTCACTACAGACCCTGGAGCAGGCAATGGCACTGCTATAACGGGCTACCCTAATGGGAATAATATTACTTTTAACGCTAATATTACAGTTCCTGCCAATCTTACACCTGGCTTTCATTTTTTATGTGTCAGAGCCGGAACTCCCTCGGGGTCAAATGCTTTATTAAATCGCTGGTCGGTTGCGGCGAGCGTACCCATGATTATCAACGGAGGAGCTACAAGTACAGGCGATGGTTCAGTCATTACAAACGTAGAATACTTTTTTGATAATGACCCGGGGGTTGGTTTGGCTACTAGGGTAGCTTTTGTCAACAATGGTAATGACACGGCTACACCTACTTTTTCAGCTAATGGGATTACGCCCGGCTTTCATCTGATGGGTGTTAGGGTAGGAACTGGAGCAGGAGGATGGTCTGTTACTGAATGTAGGCCAGTTATTGTTTTCCCAAGTGTAAATACTGCTTCTGGTTCCCAGAATCAGATTACCCGCATAGAGTATTTCTGGGGGAATGACCCGGGCTTTGGTGCAGGTACCAATGTAGATGTAACCCTTACCAATGAAGCAGTTATAATACCCATTACAGTTCCAAGTAATCTGGCTCCCGGTTATTATTTATTAGGTGTAAGAGCCAGAACGGGTGTGGCAGGATGGTCAAATACTCATGTTCAGCCATTTGTGGTATGGTCGCCTACAGTTAATCCCGGTGGACAAACAGGGGGACAGATTGTAAAGTTAGAATATTATATTGATGCTGACCCCGGTCAGGGCAATGGTATTAACCTTACCTATACGCCAAATCCGGGGAAAGATATTACATCAATGTCTAATCTGGATATTGGTGCTTTGCCTGTAGGGAATCATGTATTTTATGTTCGTGCTTTAGATTCCTATGGACAATGGTCGGCACCTCGTGCAACAACATTTAGTATAACATGTAATAATGGCGTAAAATTATTCACGGCTCAGTCAGGCAGTTGGAATGATTTAAGTACCTGGGCTTGTGGGCGTATCCCTTTACCGACAGAAGATGTTTATATAAAATCTGCGCATAAAATTACAATCAATTTAGGTCAGACAGGTCAATGTAAAACAATAGACAGTGGCTCGGGGGCGGTATTGGATGTAAAAGCGGGAGCTATTTTAAAAGTAAATTAATGTTATTTATAGTTTATCAGTGCATTCAGAATACTTTGAGTGCACTGATTTGGTTTTATAGCTGTTTTAATGTAACTCATATCAGGTGATACGCCAATAATTCCCCCAAAATCTGCAATTCCCTGAGAGAAATGAATATCTTTACGAAAAAGATAAGCTTATGACCGCTAAAGATATTCTCTTACACCTGCGTATTCCGTTTTCTTTTTTTCTGATGCCTGTTTACTGGTTTGCCATCAGTCAGGCAAGTATCGTTGACAAAACCAAGGCTATATGGGTGTTTGTTATTCTGCATCTACTTATTTATACAGCCAGTAACGCCTATAATAGTTATTTTGATAAAGATGAGGGAAGCATTGGCGGTTTGGAAAAACCTCCTGCGGTAGATGATAAACTCTTCTGGGTGGCCTGGATAATTGATACCATTGCCATTATTTTAGGCTTTCTGTTGGTGAACCCACTTTTTGCCTTATTGATTTTTATTTATAGCATGGTATCAAAAGCGTATAGCGATGATAAAGTACGTTTGAAAAAATATGCTGTTGTCAGTTGGTTTATTGTGGGCTTGTTTCAAGGGGCATTTACTTATTATACTATTATATTAGCTGTGAGTAATAATGATGAACTTCTACAGCCGCATTTATTGCCTGCCATTATCAGCACATTGATGTTATGGGCAATTTATCCTATCACACAGGTCTATCAGCATGAGGAAGACCGTAAGCGAGGAGACCAAACCATGAGTATGCTGCTGGGTATCAGAGGTACTTTTGTTTTTACGGCTGTGGTTTTTACTGTAGCATTCAGCTTGTTCTTCCTTTATTTTCCTGAATCAGACTTTATCGTATTGCTCTTGTTTAATCTACCAACCCTGGCTTATTTCAGTTGGTGGTTTTTACAGGTATTAAAAGATAGTGGACAAGCTGATTTTCGCCATGTGATGTGGTTAAATCTCTTAGCTTCTTTTTGTTTGAATGGGTTTTATATCTGGTTGTATATGAGATGAGTTGATAGCAATTCTCAAAAACAAAAACACCTACCTCGAAACCGAAGCAGGTGCTTTTTATATAGACTAATAAGCTAAATCTTATTATTTCGATTTTGCAATTACACCGTCTGCAATGTTTTGAGGAACAATCTCATAGTGAGAGAACGTCAAGTTTGCAGTGGCACGACCTGATGACATCGTACGAAGATCAGTTACATAACCGAATAATTCAGAAAGAGGTACATCAGCTTTGATTACTTGCGAACCAGCTTTTGTATCCATGCCTTTCATCATACCACGACGACGGTTTAAGTCACCAGTGATAGGTCCTGTATATTCGTCAGGAGTAACAACCTCTACTGCCATGATTGGTTCTAATAATTTAGGACCAGCCTGGCGAGCAGCTTCTTTGAAACCTAAACGACCTGCCATTTCAAAAGAAAGTGAGTCAGAATCCACATCATGGTAAGAACCGTGGAACAAACGAACTTTCATTGAGTCAACCGGGAAACCGGCTAACGGGCCATTTACCATCGCTTGCTCGAATCCTTTTTGTACTGAAGGGATAAACTCTTTTGGAATGATACCACCTACAATATTATTAACGAATTCTAAACCTTGTTTACCATCTTCACGTGGTCCGATTTCGAATACGATATCAGCAAATTTACCACGACCACCCGATTGTTTCTTGTAAACCTCACGGTGTTCGATAGATTTAGTGATAGTTTCTTTGTAAGCTACCTGTGGTGCACCCTGGTTTACTTCTACTTTGAACTCACGACGCATACGGTCGATGATAATTTCAAGGTGAAGCTCACCCATACCACGGATGATAGTCTGACCTGTTTCTTCGTTTGATTCAACTTGTAAAGTTGGGTCTTCTTCAATCAATTTAGTGATTGCTTTAGAGAAGTTATCCTGATCAGCTGTTTTCTTAGGTTCAATCGCATACCCGATAACCGGATCAGGGAATACCATTGATTCAAGCACGATAGGGTTTTTCTCATCAGAAAGGGTATCACCTGTTTTGATGTCTTTGAAACCTACTACCGCACCAATATCACCGGCACCTAAACGCTCAATAGAGTTTTGTTTGTTGGCGTGCATCTGGAAGATACGAGAGATACGCTCTTTGTTGCCAGAACGGTTGTTCAATACATAAGAACCGGCATCCAGACCACCAGAATAAGCACGGATGAAACACAAACGGCCTACGTAAGGGTCAGTAGCAATTTTAAACGCAAGGGCAGCAAATGGATCGCTTTCCGAAGGTTTACGTACTACTTCTGCACCTGTGTTAGGGTCTGTACCTTTAATGGCTTCTTTATCTAAAGGTGAAGGTAACAATGCCATCACGTAGTCAAGCATGGTTTGTACACCTTTATTTTTGAATGAAGAACCGCAAAGCATCGGAACGATTTTCATGCTGATAACCGCCTGACGAAGTGCTGCCAGAATTTCATCTTCAGTAATTGAATTCGGATCTTCGAAGTATTTCTCCATCAAAGTATCGTCAAACTCAGCTACTGCTTCTAATAATTTTTCACGGTATTCGGTAGCCTCATCCATCATATCGTCAGGAATTGGTACTTCAGTGAAAGTCATACCTTTATCTTGCTCGTTCCAAACGATACCACGGAAGTTAACCAGGTCAACTACACCTTTGAAATTATCTTCAGCACCGATGGGTAATTGAAGAGGTACGGCATAGCTACCCAACATTTCCTTCACTTGTTTACATACGTTAAGGAAGTCGGCACCTGAACGGTCCATTTTATTAACGAAGCCCAAACGAGCTACGTTATAGTTGTTAGCCAAACGCCAGTTAGTTTCTGATTGTGGCTCAACACCATCAACCGCACTAAATAAGAATACTAACCCGTCTAATACACGTAATGAACGGTTTACCTCAACGGTAAAGTCAACGTGACCAGGGGTATCAATGATATTGATGTGATATTTTTGGTCTCTGTAATTCCAGCCTACAGTAGTTGCAGCTGAAGTGATGGTGATACCTCTTTCCTGCTCTTGTTCCATCCAGTCCATCGTAGCAGCTCCATCGTGTACCTCACCGATTTTGTGGCTCACGCCAGCATAATAAAGGATACGCTCAGTGGTAGTTGTTTTACCTGCGTCAATGTGGGCAGCAATACCGATGTTTCTTGTAAATTTTAAATCGCGTGCCATTTTTTTATATTTTTATCAAAATGTTTTTAAGGGTCTGATAATCAGACAATTTTGTTTAGAAACTTTTATCCAAGCTAAATTTAGGATTCCATTTCGGGGTGCAAAATTACGAAGACTTTTTGATATAATCAAAAACGTTTAAGTTTTTATGTATAAATCTTAGAGGTATAGAGAAACCCTTTATTTTGGTTTATATATTATAATTTTTCAAATTGTCAAAATTTGTAGAGTTTTATTATTTTACTCATCGTATGCCTGAATATATTCTATATCTGTGAAATACAAAAAAGTATAGGAAATGCTCTCCCAACTTTTCAACTCAATTTTATCAAAATTTCTACTTAAATTTTTTGCTCCTCCAGTAGTAATATTTGATTCTTATAAACGTATAGTGATTATATACAAACCTTTATGAAGCCGCTAACACAAACCATCTGAAAAACGAACACAACCCAACTTATGAGAAATCTATTGCCTATTTTCTTTGCCATTACTATTGCGTTTACAGCGTTTTCACAAAACAAAAGTATATTTCCGGATACAGCCATGCGGGAGATTGAGAAAGGTAAGTATCCTAACATCGACGGCATTGTTATTTCTCAGCATAATAAAATCATTTATCAACATTATTTTAATGGGCTAACAGAAAATTCTGTACACGATGTCCGTTCTGCATTCAAGTCTATTACTAGTCTGCTGATGGGTATTGCTATTGATAAAGGGTATATCAAAAATGTCAACGAAAAAGTGTATTCATTTTTCCCGCAATATCGTTCATTCAAAAATTTAGAACACAACAAATTGGACATGACCATAAAAGATTTGCTGGAAATGAAAGGCGGCTTTGACTGTGAAGAATGGAATAGCACCAAAGATTGTGAAGATGAGATGGAACAAAGCAAAGACTGGCTTAAATTTTCGTTAGACCTACCTATGGCTCATAAACCCGGCACTCACTGGGATTACAATTCATCGGCCCCAATGGTAATTGGTGGCATTATTGAATCGGCAACCAAAATGCCCCTGGCTACATTTGCCGCCACTTTTTTGTTTAAGCCTTTAGGCATAACAAATTACCGATGGACAAAAGACCCTGTTGGCCACTTCATGACGGCAGGCTCTTTTTATATGAAACCCATTGACATGGAAAAAATCGGACAATTAGTTTTAAAAAAAGGAATGTGGTACAATAAGCCAATTATCTCGAAGAAATGGATTGAGGAATCAACAAAGCCAATTACTAAAATTGAAGACTTTTCGAATGTGCAGATTTCAAAAACAAAAAATGTTTCTCCCCAACCCACTTACTATGGGTATTATTGGTATAATGAAAAAATGGTTACTGAACAATTCAGTTATCATGTGGTTTTTTCTTCAGGAAACGGTGGACAATATTTTATGATTATTCCAGACCTGGACTTGGTCGTAGCGTTTACGGGCAATAGTTTTGGTTCATGGAAATCAAAGTTGCCTTTCGAAATCTTAATCAAAAATATATTGCCGTTTGTAAAGAAGAGATAAGTGGTGAAGGCTCTTTACTTGACAAAAGAAGTGGGAAGACAACCTCCCCACTCTTTTTAATCAGCTTATCAAAACTATAAACCACATTTTTAGCCACAGCAGTATTTCAGTAGTTATTTTAAAAATTAAAGTTGTGTGAAATCTGGCATAAAGTAATCTACTGCCTTATGCCATGCGTTAAGAACAAACCTCTTTATCACAGTCTTATTATCTCTCAATCAGTACTCTTGTGGTTGAAATTTCCTGTTCGGTCAGGCTTCTTTCGTTTTTATAAACAACACGGGCAACATAAGCTCCTGGCGGAAGGTCTTTTACATCAATACTTATCATCCCGTCATTGAGCTTAGTAAATCTTTCCTGAAAAACCCTGCCTGAATAATCATATAGTTGAACACTTGTTATCTGTTGAAATCCATTTTGGCTGAACCATTTTTCGTCATTGGTACGCTCAAAAGAATTTCCGGTTGAATCCTTTGAAGCCACTAATTCAGCCACTAATATCAATTCTCCATTTTGTACAGCATTGCCATGAACAGTTATTTTACTTGCGTATTTTTTGAGAGGTTGAGGCTTCTCAAAGTCGCAGTACAGAGAAACACCTCCAGTTCCCATTGTTTTGCGTGTAGAGGCATAGCCTGCCACTACAATTTCTGAAAATCCCATCACTGCTGGGGTCAATTCTGTTTTTATAAATTTTGTTTCACCTGATATTTTTCTTGTCTCAAATTCATAGCCAATAAAACTGAAAATCAGCGTGTCGTTATCAGATACTGAAATTCTGTAATTACCTATGCTGTCTGTTACAGTACCCCTTTTTGTGCCTTTAACACTAATCGAGACCCCCTGTAATGCTTCTTTCCCTTCTGCATCTATTACCTGCCCCGATAATACCCTTTTTTGCCCGATTCCTTCTTCAATATAAAGTAAAGTCAATACTGCGGCAGCCATATTGCGAACTACTTTCATGTGCCGAATCAGGGGTAAACTGATGGCTTGTTTCTGTTGGGTAATAACAGCTACCGGAATCTCATACTGCACCTGATCATTTTGTATGTTCCATGTCGGAAACCATTCCTCAATGACATAGTTTTTCCTTAACTGATCTTCTCTGAAACGACCACAAAGATTTTGAGCGGAGTTCAGACGGTCTTTGAAAAAGGCCACTAACTGGCTTTCAGACATTTTACTGAAATCTATTACATTTTTCTGGCAAGAACCACAGAAACCTCCGGTGGTTGTGGGCTTAAAAGACTCCCATTGTTCTTGACAGGGATTCTCGGTATTTAGTTGGAAAGATTGTTTCATAGGTACAAAAAATTAGGTTTTTGCCCTATTGATGCAGTAATTGAATTTTTTCCATAAAAGATTCCTGATTTTTTTGCAGAAAAGAATAAAATACTCAAATTCGGGTCAAGTCCTCAATCTTCAACCTCTATGCAAATCTACGATACCATCATTGTCGGAGCTGGCTATGCCGGACTCACCGCTACCCGTGAACTACTCAAAGCAGGTAAAAAAGTAATTCTGTTAGAAGCCCGAAACAGGGTAGGAGGGCGGGTGCATACACAATATTTTGAAGATGGTACTTACGTAGATTTAGGAGCGGCATGGGTAGGACCCACCCAAGACAGGATGTATGCCTTAGCTAAAGAGTTTGGGGTACAGACTTTCAGGACTTATGATGAGGGAAAAAGCACTTTGCTTTATAACAATAAACTAAAGCATTATAAAGGTATTATTCCGCCTTTGCCAATACCTTCTTTATTGAGTCTGGATATGGCCATTAAACGGCTGAATAAACTCTCTAAAACAGTTGATTTACAGGATCCCTGGAATACGCCTGCTGCTGCTTACTATGATTCGATGACGTTGGCAAGCTGGATGGATAAACAAATGTCGTTTAAAACGGCGAAGGTCATGTTCAAATTAGCGGCAGAAGCTATCTGGGCAGCAGACCCTAACGAAATTTCGATGTTGCATGCCTTGTTCTATACCAAATCATGTGTGGATTTAGATATGTTGATGAATGTAAAAAACGGAGCGCAGGAAGAAAGATTAGTAGGTGGGGCTTCTCAACCTGCTTTAAGATTAGCCGAAACTTTTAAAGAATATATCCGACTGAATAGTATTGTGCAGACCATCAGTCAGCAAGACAATCAGGTAACTGTAAAGGGTGATGGGTTTGAACTGACGGCTAAAAAAGTAATTGTAGCATTGCCCCCAACACTTGCAGGCCGTATCCATTACTCACCACTCATGCCTGCTAACCGGGAACAACTCACTCAGCGTATGCCAATGGGTACGGTCTGGAAAACCTATGCCATTTACGACAAACCATTCTGGCGTGAAGCCGGATTAAACGGGCTATCGGCCACTAATAATGGCTATGTAACGGTTACTTTCGATAATTCGCCTAAAGACGGAAGCAAAGGTATTATGATGGGGTTTGTATTAGGGAGTCAGGCCAAGGCGTTTGCCCAACTTTCGCCGGAAGTACGCAAAGCCTCTGCTTTAGATACGTTTGCTAAATTTTATGGAGAAAAGGCACGTAATCCTGTTCAATACCTCGACCATAGCTGGGTAGAAGAAGAGTTTACCCGTGGCTGCTATGCCGGATTGATGCCGCCGGGCGTATGGACAACAGTAGGCAAGGCACTTCGTGAACCTGTAGGGAATATTCATTGGGCAGGTACTGAAACTTCTGAGGTCTGGAATGGCTACATGGAAGGTGCTGTTCTTTCGGGTGAAAGAGTGGCGAGGGAAGTAATAAATACTTGATAGCTCTTAAAATCAAAAACCTTGATACGTATTTGCATCAAGGTTTTGTAAAAATAGAAATGTTTAGTCACTACAATCGAAGACCTATCATTTGTCTTACATTTTTTCACTATATGTTTATCAGCCTATTACTAATTGCTTTCTTCCCTCTAAAATAACAGTTCCGTTTTCTGATGATTAGGTTGTAAAAAAGAGTGCGATAGATAATAATTTTAGCAACGCAGTGTTTTGGGTTCTATAGTATAGCACATCTAAAATACAGGAACAAAAGCATGTCAGTCAACCAACACTTTGTGAAAGCGATTTTTTACTTTGTCAAAATCGGGTTTCTCCATACGAAAATCTTTCCATTCATTTTTTTTCTTTAGTTTTGGCCAATAATTTATTTTTTATGTTTTTCTGTAAAGTATTTTATTGGGTCATAGTCTTGAGCCTGTTTTCAGGGTATCAGGCTGTTATGGCTCAAAAAACTACTTATTCAACAGAAGATATTGAAAAAATAGCCTATGCAGATAGTATTCTGAAAGTAGCAACCCTGAAAAAAGACTCTCATCAGATTGCAGAAGCCTATTATTTATTAGGAAAAGTTGAATTAAGTGCCGGCAATTATCTCACCTCTCACGTATGGTTCATGAAATCGCTCCGTATTCAGGAAAAATTCGGTGATTCGTACGAACTGGGTCGCTTGTATATCAGACTCAGAGAGAAAGAACAAAGACAAGGGCATTATGATGAAGCGCTTAAACATTTAAAAACTGCCGAAGGTATTTTCAGACGTATTAAATCCAATATAGGATTGATGCGTGTTTACACGAGCATAGGAGAACTGTATGCAGATGAAGCCTTACAAGAAAAATCAAATCAGGAAGAAATTTTACGTTTCAGTGTTGATAGTGCCTTTTTTTATCATAAAAAAGCTGAGAAGTTGTCGGTCGTATTAAAAGACAGTATTGCTTTGGCTAATATCCGTATTTCGTTGGGAAAACTTTTACAATTTAAAAAAGACCCTAAAGCCATTGCTTATTTTCAGCAGTCTTTAGCCGAATTTACCCGTTTTAAGAAAGATAACGAGAAAATATCTGCCATGTTATTCTTAGCTTCAGCATATCTGGCTTTTAATCAGAAAGAAAAGGTACCCCGGATTTTAGCTGAAGCACAAAAATTTTATGAAGAAAAACATTTGCATAACTATGCCTGGATTCGGAATCTGGAAACAGTTTATATGAATTACTATAAAGCTACAAAGCAATGGGAGAAAGCCTTTAAGCATTTAGAGAATTTAAAGGATTTAGAGCGTAAAGAGTTATTGGCTGACCAGGCAGGAGCCATTACCCGATTAGAAATAGAGTATGAAACACAGAAAAAGGAAGCCTTGCTGAAAAAGAAGAACGAAGAACTTGGCTTGACAACTGCTGTTATGCAAACGCAAAAATTGTTTTTATTTACCCTTGTGGCTCTGTTGGTATTAACTGTCGGTTTAGGGTTCTTTTATTTTAGGCTATCGCGCAAAAATCAACAAATCAGTAGGCGGAATGCGGTGCTTATACGCGAACAAAATCATCGGGTAAAAAACAACCTGCAATCGGTTTCGAGTCTTTTAAGTTTGCAAGCCAATCAGTTTTCTGACGAAGCCAGTAAACAGGCCACCAAGAACAATCTGCTGAGAATAGAGTCGATGGCTATTCTGCATCGGGAATTATATGACAAAGAAGACTTAGCCATAATTAATCTTGGCGATTTTATCAAAGAGATAGTAGAAGTAGTATTGCAGACCTTTGCTTATGAGCATGTTGAATTAGCTTATAAAGTTACCCCTGTAAAATTAAACGCCGACCAGGCTTTGCCTATTGGTTTAATTATTACTGAATTAGTGACTAATGCCTGTAAATATGCCTTCCCGGATAATCCTGAACCCCGGTTAACCATTACTTGCAGTAAAGAAAAAGAAGAACTTCTATTAACCATAGCAGATAATGGTTCCGGATTGAAAAATAATTTATCTGCCGGAGCAGCTAAAACATCATTCGGTATGAAACTGATTCAGATGCAGGTTGCACAACTACGTAGCTCATACAACTTTAACTCTTCTGCTGGCACAACCTTTACCATGAAATTTAAACCCGATTTTTTGCTATGAGTGTACTGAAAATACTGATTGTTGAAGACGAAGTAATGACAGGAGTGGACATAAAAGAAACGCTTGAGAAAGCAGGGCATACGATTACAGCCATAGCCAGAAATTCTGATGAAGCCATTGTTTCGTTGAAAAAACAGTTACCTGATATGGCTATTGTTGATATTATACTAAAAGACTCGGTTTATGACGGCATTCAAACCGCATCAGAATTACTGAAATTGCATGCTATGCCAATTATTTATCTGACAGCCAACTCTGAAAGTCAGACTTTTCAGAGAGCCAAAGATACTTCTCCGGCGGCTTATTTGCTGAAACCCTTTCGGCATCATGAACTGGCATTGCAGATAGAATTAGCCTATCATAATTACAAAGCCAATAGTACTGCCAATTCTAACCCTATAGTAGCCGAAGCTATTTTTCTACCCTTTGATAAGGGCTTGAAAAAATTGATTAAACAGGAGGTACTATACCTGAAAGCCGATGGATCTTATGTAAAAGTTTATATGATAAGCGAAACTAATCCTTATCTGTTTTCAATGAATTTAGGGCATCTGGCACAATACTTTTCTACGCCTAATTTTTATCGGTTGTCAAGGTCTTTGCTTATTAATCTTAACTGTATAGAGCGTATCGAACGAGATTATCTCTATATGAGAAATCAGGAGAGTCCTATCCAGATACCGGAAGGCAATAAAACAGATCTGATGAAGAAACTGGCAGTAATAAGAACTCCCTGACCTTTGACTAAAAGAAGACAAGGAACTCAATAACGACAATAATTGTTCTGATAACAGACACAACCAATATAGTATTTCTTTAAATACCTTATTGCCTAAATATTCCTGAAGCCCCTGCAAAGGGGCTTTTTTCGTTTTTATGGGTTTCAGATAGGTATCCTCCTATTGTCCCGAAAATCAGTGAGGGTATCTCTGAACTGAGCTAATCCATCTTTCAACTGATTGAATGTATCGGAGGATTTGATATAATCGAAGTATTTAAGCTGTTGTACAACATTTTCTAACTGAAAGCACCAATACATTCCCATCAGCGGATTTATCCACAATTCACTTCCTTTAGTTCTGTCTGTTTCATGATAATCACCATAATTGCCCTCAATGGCACTGATAATAGAGTTAGAAACAATGCTTGGGTGCAAACGCATTCTTGCATTGGCGTAGGCAACTGCTTGTTTGTATTTCTCAAATTCAGCCATTTCTTTCATTAACTGAAAAGTGCCTAAAAAACCTCCGGTTCGGATAAGTGTAGCTAAATTTTCAAGAAAAAGATAATGTGAAACACCATGAAAATGGTCTACTCCAAAACCCAAGCAAACTAAAAATTGATGAGGTATTGCCGAACCATAAGCCCCTGCCAGCGAGCAACTATCTTCTGTAGGTGTACCTAATTCTTCTTCATCGCCATGCAAAAGGCTGTCAGTACCACCATCTATCAGAATTATCGTATCAATCTGATGTTTATCTTTAATCCAGTTAAAAGCATTTTTTAAGGTATTGGCTCCGGTTTTTTCAAAGCCATAAATCCTGATTAATTCACCTTGTTTTAAGAACCATTCTGCCAGAAATTTCTCAGGAAAATAATTATAACCATTCAATACCTGATTGGTTGCTTTGATTTCCCAACAGGAAGGAAATACTTCTGTGGCAGAGGTATTGGAGAGCCAGGTAAAAGATAAGTTACTTAACACTACATTTTTCCCTTGTGCTTTTAAAGCAAAATAGAGCGGTAAGCCACAGTAAATATCAAAACCACCTCCTGCACCGGAGATAAGGATATTCTGTGCATGCTGGAGTTTTTCAAAAAGAGGGATAGTTGATAAATTACTCATGCGGGTAAAGATAGATAAAATGCCTAAATGGTTTGTTTTATCAATGGCAATTATTATTTTACACATCTGCCTATTGATTTTCTTTCTATGGAATAGGTTTTTATTTAACACCTCTCGATAAGAAAAACCTATAATAGAGATAGAATTATCTGGATTGGCTTGCTTTGTATGGTTTTTTGTTTACCTTTACTTATATCCAGGGAAGAAATTCTCTGACAGCCATTAGAAAACCATTGCCATGAAAAAAGAAACCACAAAGAAAGCCTTTCAGGCTCAGATACTGTACGCCCTGAAGAAAAGCGAAATCAGCCCGCAGGAAATTGTCGAGAGCGATTGCAAGATTTGTTTAATGATTAAAATCTATGGAGATCTTATACACGATAAACTGAAGCGCTTTGTCGGTCTCCTTAATAAGGCAAAACTCAAGTATAATTCTTCTTTCTCTCCTAAAGGAGGTATCATAAATATTTCGGTTTTCAAGGAATAAAATTATCACCATAAGTCTCATATAAACTATTTAGATGGATTTACCAAGCTCTATCAATATCGCCTTACTCATTGATGCTGACAATGCACAACCAAAGTTGCTGAAACAAATTATTGAAGAAGTATCAAAATACGGTAAGGCTACTATCAGAAGAATTTATGGAGACTGGACAAACACCTCACTAAACAGTTGGAAAACAAGCCTGAATGATTTCTCATTCAATCCTATTCAGAAATTTGCCTATACAACCGGAAAAAACTCTACTGATAGCTCATTGATTATTGATGCGATGGATATTTTGCATAGCAGAAAAGTAGGAGGTTTTTGCATTGTTTCAAGCGATAGTGACTATACAGGTCTGGCAAAAAGAATAAGAGAAGAAGGGGTTTTTGTGATGGGGATAGGGGAGAAGAAAACACCTATGGCATTTGTGCAGTCGTGCGAAATATTTACCTATTGCGAGAACATCGCTCTTGAAATAACGTCACCTGTTACAAGCATCAAAGAGAAAAAGAGAAAGAAAAGCAAAAATCATACGCCTGTTATGCCACCCTTTGCTTCACTTATTGATAAAGCGTTTGATATTACAGTAAACGAAGATACAGAAACACATATCTCGAAAGTGGGAATAACTATCAGAAAAATAGACCCTGCCTTTGACCCCAGAGCTTTCGGATTCAAAAACCTCACACAATTGTTTGAAAGTTTACCTAATTATACAGTCATAAAAAATCAGGTTGGTGGTTTCAATCACCCGTTAGTCAGAAGAAATACGGCATCTCCTTAAAACTCTATTTCAATCTCAAAGTGTTTTTTTGTTTCAACATAAGACTAATTAAAAGACTTTTCGTATAATTGTACTCATATCTTTTTTTGACAAATGATAAAATATATGAAATTTTTAGCGTGGATTGGTACAGGTTTAGGCGCAGTAGGAGGGTATTTGTACTGGAAAGAAATAGGTTGTATTACGGGTACTTGTCCGCTCAAATCACAATGGCAGACCATGATTCCTATCGGTGCTTATTTTGGGTTTGTGATTGGTGATGTGGTAAAAGGTTTTGTGATGCCGGGGAAGAAAAGTGAAGATACTGCCGAACCGGATAAATAAGGATAAAACATTGAGTCATATATATAGAATCCTGCCGCTTTGAGTGGTGGGATTTTTTGTTTGATAGCGTCAGCTTTAGAATAAAATATCCCTCACCGTACGCTTTCGGACAAGCCAACTGTACGATTTCGGACACCTCAATTTGCTAAGAATACTCAAAATACCGCATTTTGGGGGATTTTCCGGCTTGGCATATCATTTGTTCTACAAAAGTTGATATAATTTTATTTACCAGATATAAAGCCCGTATGATAGGTATGAATTATATGTTCTACAAAAGTTGAAATAATGAAATTGTATGAAAAGAACTTACTTAGGTGAATTTGAAGAAATAGTTTTATTAACAGTTGCGATAATGGGTGATATGGCTTATGGAGTCTCAATCACCGAAGAACTTGAGCAACAAACAGGGCGGTCGGTAAGTGTCAGTGCAGTACACGCTGCCTTACACCGATTAGAAGAAAAATACATGGTTTCTTCACATATGGGAGAAGCTACTGCTGAGAGGGGAGGACGCAGAAAACGCATCTTTACACTGACAGCTTTGGGAAATCGCACATTAGACGAAATCCGTTTATTACGAAACCGTATGTGGGAGTCAATTCCATTAAAAATTTTGTCAGCTTTACCCAGATAATTAGCAGAGGCCAAGGAGTTGGTTTATTCCCCATGCTCCATGCCCTCTACCCCAAGCAAAAATACTATGCAAAAACCAACACCACCCCGCTGGGCAGACCGATTGTTAGAATGGTTTTGTGCGCCTCATCTGTTGGAAGAGGTGCAGGGGGATTTGTATGAGCGATTTGAGAAAAATGTGCGGGTATTCGGAGAAAAAACAGCCAGTAGAGAATACATCATAGGGGTTTTAAGTTTTATCAGACCCTTCGCTTTGAAACGACAAACAGAAGTATCACCTTCATTATATCACAAAATTATGATTAGCAATTATTTTAAAATCGCATTCAGGAATCTGCTCAAATACAAGGGGTATTCATTTATTAATATTCTTGGCCTGGCTACAGGTATGGCCGTAGCTATGCTCATTGGTCTCTGGATTTATGATGAATTCAGTTTTAACAAGAATCACCAGAACTATGACAAAATTGCGCAGGTAAGAATCAGAGAAGTAGATGAAGATGGGGTTGGTATCAGTACCTCTATGCAATACCCTTTATTGACTGAACTCCAGACCAATCATCAGGCCAACTTTAAGCATATTATGGCTACTTCTTGGAATGTTGACAATATTCTGACAGCCGGAGAAAATAAGGTAGCCCGCAAAGGATTATTTATGAGTGCCTCAGCTCCTGAAATGCTGACTTTGAAAATGCAATACGGCACCTGGGATGGTCTGAAAGACCTTAACTCGATTATGCTCTCTGCCTCTACTTCACAGGCACTTTTTGGCGATAGCAATCCTATCAATCAAGTAGTAAAAATCAATAATGAAATCAATGTAAAAGTAACCGGAGTATATGAAGATATACCTCTGAATGCGCAATTCAATGAGGTGAAATTTATTTCTCCTTTCGATTTGTGGGTGGCACAAAACAAATGGATAAGAGAAAGAGCTACGACCGACTGGGACAATCACTTTATTAAAATCTATGCCCAGCTAAACGATAAAACTGATTTTGCTCAGGCCAGTGCTAATATCAAAAATGCTGTTTTAAACAATTTAGGTGAGGCTTTCAAGGAACAGGCTGAGCGAAAGCCGGAGGTGTTTTTATTGCCCATGAGCGACTGGCATTTATACAATTATAAATACGGACAGGTTGACCCTGAACCTTTGCGGATGGTGTGGCTGATTAGTATTATAGGGGCTTTTGTTCTGCTATTGGCTTGTATCAATTTTATGAATCTAAGTACGGCTCGTTCTGAAAAACGTGCCAAAGAAGTAGGGGTACGTAAGGCCATTGGTTCTATGCGGGTACAACTCATCTGGCAGTTTTTTAGTGAATCATTTTTAGTCGTAGTTTTTGCCTTCTTTTTATCGCTTTTATTTGTATTGCTTGGCTTGGGCTGGTTCAATCAATTAGCGGCTAAAGAAATGATGGTACCTTTTACTAATCCTTATTTCTGGCTAATCAGTGCAGGATTCATTCTTTTAACCGGGCTTCTGGCAGGGAGTTATCCTGCTTTGTATCTCTCATCTTTCCAGCCTGTAAAAGTACTGAAAGGCACATTCAGAGTTGGGCGTTTTGCTTCTGTGCCTCGCAAGGTTTTAGTGGTCGTGCAATTTACGGTTTCGGTTACCTTAATTATCGGTACACTCATCGTGTTCAAACAAATTCAGTTTGCTAAAAACCGCCCGGTGGGTTATACCCGTGAGGGAGTGATTCTGATAGGCATGAAATCAGGTGATTTTTATGGGAAACATGATTTATTGAGAAACGAACTCATGAGTACCGGGGCTGTAGTTGAAATGTCAGAGTCGATGGGTGCACCTACCGGAATATGGTCTAATAATGATGGATTGGAGTGGAAAGGTAAAACCGAAGACAAGACCGAAAGCCTTGGTACGCTCGTTGTAACACCCGAATATGGCAAAACCATAGGATGGCAGTTTGTACAAGGGCGTGATTTTAAGCGTGAATTAGCTTCAGATTCATCAGGTATGGTTGTGAACGAAGCGGCTGTTAAATATATGGGTTTAACAAACCCGATAGGAGAGGATGTAAGCTGGAAGTTTCAGAAAAGAGATAGAGTGCATTACAAAATTCTGGGTGTGATTAAAGACATGGTTATGGAATCGCCTTATGAACCTACAAGTCCGGTTATTTTTATGATAAAAGGTCATGGCGGACCCAATACTATCAATATCAAAATTAATCCGGCTGTGAGCGCATCTGAAGCATTACCGAAAATAGAAGCCGTTTTCAAAAAACTGGTTCCTACTGCTCCGTTTGAATACAAATTTTTAGATGAAGAGTATGCTAAAAAATTTGCGGCTGAAGAACGCATCGGACAATTAGCCAATTTCTGTGCTATACTGGCTATCTTCATTTCGTGCCTCGGTTTATTTGGCTTAGCCTCTTTTGTGGCTGAACAACGGATTAAAGAAATTGGTATCCGCAAAATATTAGGAGCTTCGGTAAGCAATTTATGGGCTTTGTTATCAAAAGACTTTGTATTAATTGTCATTATTTCGCTATTCATTGCCTCACCGATAGCCTATTATTTTATGAGTCAATGGATGAAGAAATATATCTATCATACCGAAATATCGTGGTGGATTTTTGCACTGGCAGGAATAGGAGCGATGGCTATTACCGTACTTACGGTAAGTTATCAGGCCATCAAAGCCGCACTGATGAATCCGGTGAAGACTTTGAAGACGGAGTAGCCCCCGACCGCGCGGCGGACCGTCCCTGAAGGGGAGTTGCTTACGCACGAGGGTTTATTCAGATTACACAGTAATAACTGGAAATTGAGAAAGGAAATATGAATATTTTTAAAAAATCCCCCTTTAGGGGCGACCGTCGCACGGTTAGGGGTATGCAACAACCAACGCCACCCCGCTGGGCAGACCAATTGTTAGAATGGTTTTGTGCGCCTTATCTGTTAGAAGAGGTGCAGGGGGATTTGTATGAGCGATTTGAGAAAAATCTGAGATTGTTTGGCGAGAAAACGGCCAGACGGGAATATATCAAAAGTGTTTTCGGGTTTATAAGGCCATTCGCTTTTAAAAGGAACAAAGAATTATCACCCCCTTTATACATACAAATTATGATTAGCAATTATTTTAAAATCGCATTCAGGAATCTGCTCAAATATAAGGGCTATTCTTTTATCAATATTTTTGGCCTGGCTGCAGGTATGGCCGTAACTATGCTCATAGGGTTATGGGTACATGATGAATTGTCATATAATAAGCATTTCAGTAACTATGACCGATTGGGGCATCTGTTTCAGTTTGTAAAATTTGATGTAGAAAAAGCCACTTATGATGTAATGCCTATTCCGTTGGCGGCAGAGCTTAGAAACAAGTATCCCGACTTTGAAGCGGTCAGCCTTTCTTCAAATACTCATTCATTGATATTGGCATCGGGAGAGAAAAAACTGGTGAAAACCGGTAATTATGTAGAACCCTCTTTTGTAGATATGGTATCCGTAAAAATGATTACGGGTAACAGAAATGGCTTGAAAGATGTGAATGCCATATTGATTTCAGAGTCTTTGGCAGAAGACCTCTTTGGCTTGGAAAACCCCTTGGATAAAGTCATAAAAATTGATAATAAAGAGAGTGTAAAAGTGGTAGGTGTTTATGAGAATTTTCCATACAATACAAGTTTTAAAGAGGTACTTTTCTTAGCTCCGTGGAGTTTGTATGAGGCAAGCAGGGAAAATGTAAGAAGAGACAAAGATGAATGGGACTCAAATTCGTATCAGATTTATGCCCAACTGAAACCGGGCGCAGATTTTGACAAGGTTTCAGCAAAAATTAAAGACATCAGAGTAAACAGAGCAGACCCTCCTGCTTACAGACCAGAGTTCTTTGTACACCCCATGAGCAAATGGCATCTATATTCTAATTTTAAAGATGGAGTAAATACAGGTGGCCTCATAGAATTTGTCTGGCTTTTTGGTATCATTGGGGCATTTGTTCTTTTGTTGGCCTGTATCAATTTTATGAACCTGAGTACGGCCCGTTCTGAGAAACGAGCCAAAGAAGTGGGTATCCGTAAAGCTGTTGGGTCTGTTCGTGGGCAATTGATTATGCAGTTTTTCAGCGAGTCTTTTTTAGTAGTGTTGTTTGCCTTTGTGTTATCTATCAGCATAGTTTTATTGGCATTGCCTGTATTTAATCAGGTAGCCGATAAGCAAGTGGGCATTTTGTGGACAAACCCTTTCTTTTGGTTGACAGGGTTAGGGTTTAGCCTTATTACCGGCTTAGTTGCAGGAAGCTATCCTGCTTTTTACTTATCATCTTTTCAAGCAGTTAAGGTATTAAAAGGCACTTTCAGGGCGGGGCGGTTTGCGTCTGTCCCACGTAAGGTATTAGTGGTACTGCAATTTACTGTTTCAGTTACTTTAATTATTGGTACAGTTGTCGTTTTTCGTCAGATTCAATATGCTAAAAACCGTGCTGTAGGCTATGACCGCAATAAACTGATTGAGGTAAATATGAATACCCCCGAGCTTTATAAGCATTTTAAAGTATTAAAGAGCGATTTGCAGCAGACAGGAGCAGTCTACGAAATCGGTGTTTCGGCAGGTTCTATTACCACTCAGTCAGGAGGCACTACCAATATATCGTGGAAAGGCAAAAGCCAACAAGGGAAACCGCTCTTAATGGCTAATCTTGTATCGCACGAATACGGAAAAACAATTGGTTGGCAGATTCTGCAAGGTCGTGATTTTTCAAGAACTTTTTCTACAGATTCAGCAGCGATGATTCTTAACGAATCTGCTTTAAAATTAATGGGTTTTAAAGAGCCTCTCAATGAAATAGTTACTACAAACGGTAGAGCATATAAGGTAATAGGGGTAATTAAAGACATGATTAAAGAAAATCCTTTCAGTCCTGTAGCTCCTTCTTTTTTCATTGTTGACTCCCGCTCTGTGAATGTGATTCTGGTTAAACTTTCTCCTGATATGCCTACCTCAGAGTCGCTTAGTAAGGTAGAAGCTGTTTTCAGAAAACATAATCCTGAAAGTCCGTTTGTATATAGTTTTGTTGATGAACTATATGGCAAAAAATTCGGCGATGAAGAACGGATTGGTAAATTAGCACTGTTTTTTACTATTCTGGCGGCACTTATCAGTTGTTTAGGTTTATTTGGTTTAGCGTCATTCGTAGCCGAACAGCGAACCAAAGAAATTGGTGTCAGAAAGGTATTGGGTGCTTCTGTAGCTCATTTATGGGCTTTACTATCTAAAGATTTTGTGATGCTGGTATGTATTGCCTTGCTTATTGGTTCTCCGATAGCGTATTATTTTATGAATCAATGGGTAATGAGATACAATTATAGGGCAGATATATCTTGGTGGATTTTTGTAGGAGCCGGAGCAGGTGCTTTGCTTATTACTTTGTTGACTGTCAGTTTCCAGGCCATTAAAGCCGCTTTGATGAATCCCGTAAAATCGTTGCGGTCGGAATGATAGGGTATAGGGCTAAGGGCATGGGGCATAGGTTTAAAAAAGGCACGTGTAAGGCGTGTCTTTTTTGTTTAGTTTTTCTATTAAAAATAAACATTACGTTTACTCTCTAACGATAGGATTCAATAATCGCAAAGCATTAAAAAGAGCCTGATGCGAGATAGTGGCATGGTTCTCTTCAGGCAGGTAGTCGAAATAGACTTTCAGGTTTTTGCTCTTACTGCTGCGTAGTTTTTCAGCTAAAAGATTAGCGTCTACTTCCATCACTCTCGGCATTTCAGTAGGTGTAAGCCCTTCTTTTCCAACACCGATATAGACTTTTGTTTGTTGCTTAAAGGTCTCTTGTAAAATTGCCGAATTGATATTTAATAAAGAGCCATTATCCCACCAGATACTGGGGCTTATAATAATGTATTCATTAAACAAAGCGGGCTTTTTTAATAGAATTTCTGTAGCCAATAGCCCTCCCAAAGATTGCCCGATAATGGTTTTAGACTGAGTGACTTTAAATTTCTTTTCAATATAGGGTTGTAGTTCTTTTTCTAAAAAAGCAATAAACTTATCAGAACCACCTGTGGTTTTATACTTTTCTTTGTCTTTCTGAATAGTGGTTGGATAGGTAAAATCCCGCCTCCTGTCAACAGTAGCTATACCTACTACTATAGATGGCGATACACGGTTAATCCACGGAAAAGAATTAAACTGATACAAACCTGCTACATGGATAAAGTCTTCGTCTTTTGAGCCGTCTAAAAGATATACCACACTATATCGGGTAGTATCTTCGGGTGCGTATCCCTCAGGCAGATAAATATTCAGTATTCTTGTTTCAGCTAATTGTGTTGACTGAATTTCATCGATTTGTCCTAATACAAAAGGTTTACTGTTAGTTGGTTGGTGCGTATTTTGTCCGGAACTGATAATAGGTAAAAAGGCTAATAAGTAAATTTTAAGAAATTTCATATTTTCGTTCTGCATTTAAGCCATCAATTTAAGCAGGATTGATTGAATGACGCAAATTTAACTTTATTCGATTAAGCCCTGATAAAATCAAGAAATTATAAGTTCAGGCAGTTTTTGCAAAGTACTCAGGATTTATTAGTTTTACTATCAGTCTATTTCCTTACTAAGTTTCGAAAACCTCTATGACTATTTCAGCCACCATCAGAAATACTTCACAAGAAAACACCATTACTGTAGAAACAAATGGCAATCAGCAAAGTATCAGTATTCCAGTCAAATCAGCAGGGCGTGGTTCGGCGGTAAATGGTGGCGAATTGCTTTTTTTAGCTTTAGCCACCTGCTTTTGTAATGATATTTACCGTGAAGCCGCCCGCCGACAAATGGATATTGAAAACGTAGAAGTAAGTGTATCGGGTGAATTTGGTAAAGAGGGAGAGCCAGCATCGCATATTATCTATGAAGTGAGCATTGAGGCAGACAAACACTCATCGGCAGAAATAGCTGAACTAATCAATCAGGTAGATAAGGTAGCTGAAGTTCATAATACGCTAAGACAAGGAGTAAGCGTAAAGTTGAAGTTATAATTGCTTATTTTACATCTTAGAAAGGACAACGTAGATAGTATTGTTTATTACCTTTATCTGTGGTATGGCATTAGGTGCTTCCTCGGGCATATCAAGAGGGGTACCTGTAATAGAAAAACCGCTTTCAGCCAGCGTATAAAAAATCTGTTCTCCGAAAAGAAAAGTTTCTACATCTCTTGCGCCTTTGGTAAAGCCCATAGCAATTTTATAGGGCTTCTTTAGCTGATATTTGGCAATAGCCGCTTTTACCTCACGGGTTAGTTTGGTTTTCAGGGCACCATCAACTACTCGCTTATCATTTTCTATTTTAAGCACGAAGGTGGTGTCTGAGCTGCTATTGGTTAAAATAGTATGAGAGCGTGTATTTTTTGATATGGTTTTTTGTTGCTGGAAAGTTTGCCCTAATACTAAGGAATGAGATTGAATAATGCCCGAAAAAGCAGTAAAAATGAGTAGCGTACAAACCAAATTTATGGGCATTAACCTTATCAATAGTGTACTCATAGTTCAGGCATTTAAGTAATAAATCTTTGCTCAAAGATAAGGAATTATTTCTTGCACTTAAAATCAACCCATAGTTTGTCAAGGTTTTGTCAGACTTTATGAGAAAATGATTGAGGAGATAATTCGTAGAAAATAAAAGTTTTATTTTCGCCAGTACAATTCTTCAAATGTACTTTACAGTTAAGCGTGATTGGAGCCTGCCCTATATAATCAGTCATTTAAATATAGCTTCTGATAACTCACTTTTTTCTGCCTAAAAAATCACGGTTTGCCGTGATTGATTTTTATAATTCTGTCTTGTTTCTTTGATGAAAATTCAGGCCATGAAAAACTTCATCAGAGCAGTACTTTATGCTTGCGTATTCTTATCGGAGAAATACGTAATACGCCATAGGAGGCATAGCGCTGGTGAAGCTATTTCTACCTTATTACACACCACATTCCTTACGATTCCGCCCAAAACTGACCTCATTCCTTTAAAATCACCGCTTAGTAAAAAATTCATATAATTAACCGCTGTTTTTAAAACATTGTCATACAAAACATTAAACTTTGATATTGATTTTTTCCTAAGCCTCCAATAAAACAAGTCATGAAAAGATTTTTTATTATTAGCCTGTTATTTATTTACACTTTACCAATTAAGGCACAAACACTGCCTAATCCGATCATTTTCTGTACACAGATTCCGGAACCTGACGGGTTTGCCACCTCTTTAGAAACCTTCGGTAATCATCACGGCCGTACTTCATCGGCTCCAAGAGGGGGCGACCTTTATATCAGATACCCTAATGGAACCTTGAAAAACCTGACTCAGGCAGCAGGATATGGGCAAACGGGTTTTCAGGGTGCTACTTCAATTGCGGTAAGAGACCCATCTGTGCATTGGGATGGTACAAAAGCGCTATTCAGTATGGTAATTGGCTCTGCTACTGCCCGTTATCAGGTAAATACCTATTACTGGCAGCTTTATGAGATTAAGGGCTTGGGGCAAAATGAAACGCCTGTTATTACAAAATTACCCAACCAACCGACTAATTATAATAATGTTCAGCCAATTTATGGAACCGACGACCGTATTCTTTTTACATCAGACAGGCCACGCAATGGTGCGGCTCATTTATATCCGCAGCATGATGAATATGAGTCTTCAGCCATAGTAACGGGTATCTGGCGGCTTGACCCTAAGGCTTGCTCAATGGCCGATGGGCTTGAAATGCTTACCCATTCACCCTCAGGTGATTTTACCCCTATGATTGACCGTGCCGGGCGTGTGGTTTTTACCCGATGGGATCACCTGCAACGAGACCAGCAGGCTGATGCCGATGCAACAGAAGCTCCGGTGTATGGGACTTTTAATTATTCAGACGAAACCGCCGAGGCTACCAAGTATGCTAATTCGACGGATATAGAAGTTTTTCCTGAGCCTCGACCCGGCCGTGATGATTTATTGGCGCTACCTCAATGGGCCAATACCAATCCACAGAATTTTAATATATTTAATCCGTGGATGATGAATGAAGATGGTAGCGAATTAGAGATGCTCAACCACCTGGGCAGGCACGAGATGGGGAATTATATGACCCAGAATTTTACAAACGACCCCAATCTGACAGATTTTTATACACCCATTAGTCCTACACCCATCAGGAGTATGTTTCATATTCAGGAATCACCCATTACTCCCGGGTTATATTATGGCATTGAATCACCAGAGTTTGGTACACATGGGTCGGGTATGGTAGTAAAAGTGAATTCGCCTCCGGGTAGGCACCCTGAACAGATTACCTTTCAGTATGTTACACATCCGGCTACAAGATTTGCCGATGATAATGACCCTCCATCACCTAATCATTCGGGAATGTATCGTAACCCCATTCCACTTTCTGATGGGAAATTAATAGCCTCTCACTCTCATTCGCCAAAGCATGACTCAAATATAGGAACAGCAACGGTACCTATCAGCCGCTATGATTATCGTATAAGACTATTAGATTCTACGGCAAGTGGCTATTTTATTGCTAATGCCAGTGCACTCACAGGCGCAGGAATTACTAAAAGTGTAACATGGTGGAGCCCTGACGAAATGATTTCTTTTAATGGTGTTTTATGGGAAACCTATCCGGTTGAAGTAAGGGCAAGACCTCGCCCTGTAAATCCAACTATTAGTCCTGAGCATGTAGCCCCATCAGAACAGGCACTTTTTACTGCCGCCGGGGTAAATCTGCATGATTTCCGCAAATTCCTTCGCCGCAATAACCTGGCTGTTTTGGCTATACGTGATGTAACCAGCCGTGATGATGAAGACCACCAGCAACCCTTTAATCTTAAAGTATCAGGCTTTGCACACCAGACTGTTAATCCTGCTATGCCTTCGCCAGTCTATGAAGTAAAACATTTGCAGTTTTTACAGGCAGACCAGATTCGGGGGATTGGCGGAATCAATAATCCAAGACCCGGCAGGCGAGGCATTGCTCAGTTTATGCACGATCCTACAGCCATGTTGTATAATCCGCCTACTACAGGGGCGCAAGGCAGTACCAATATCCATGCTGATGGCTCGGCAGCTATGGTAGTGCCTGCCAAACGTGCCATTAGCTGGCAGCTGACAGACCAGAACAACAAGGGCATTGTGCGGGAACGTTTATGGCTGAGTGCCAGACCGGGAGAAGTACGCACCTGTACCTCATGCCACGGTGAAAGTACCCTGAATCAGGCCGGGAATGTCTCACCAGCCAACGCACCACAGGCACTGAGTACCTTATTGAATCATATTAAACTGATAGATACAGATAATGATGGGGTAAAAGATATTTATGACGCTTTTCCGAATGACCCTGCCAAACAGATAGCCGAGGCAGTAAACGAGAAGTTTGTGTCGAATTTAGCTAACTGGATGAACGAGAACCTGAACAATGATGCTGTAGCGTGGACTACCCTCAGTACCACCTGTCATGCCAATGCGGCTATGATTAATAACCGTGCTATTGATAATACCGGACGAATAGACCGATTGAGACGGATTATTGACATGACCAATATGGATGTAGCCACGCTTACTTTTGATGTAGCCTATGCCCGCTACGATGCTTCTAAATCTGACCGTTTGCGGGTATGGGTGGTTGCCTGCGACGGCACACAACAACTGGTTTATGACAAGGCAGGCAGCGACCTGGCGACGGCTCCTGACCAGACCTCATTGTTTACACCCACGGCTTGTAATCAATGGCGAAAGGAGACAATCAATTTATCTGCCTTTGCAGGGCGGGCGGTTCAGATTGTTTTTGAAGATGTGGGGGGCAACGGGAACCGGTTATTTTTAGATAATATATTAGTTGATGAAACCGGAGTGCCCTGCCCCAACAACCGGACTTTAGCAGGCAATATACAGCCTGGTAAATATGATGCTGCTACTGTTATATTAACCCAAAACAATACGGCCACCAAGGTTTTAGCTGCCTCGGTTGTAACTATGAATGCAGGTAATTCTATTACCCTACAGGCAGGCTTTGAAGCCCAGAACGGGAGTACCTTCAGAGCATATATTGGTGGGTGCGGGCAATAATACAGGGCAAGAAATATTTATTTGTGCCGCTTAACAAGTAGTTAAGCGGCTTTTTTGTGCGTATCTATCCTGAAGTTTTACCTGAATTATCGACAAAACAGGGCTGACGGTATAATATTGATTACATACTTTAATTTTTGTATATACTTTTGGGGATTGCAAATAGTGAAATTTTTCGTAAAAATATTTACAAGATATTTAAGGATGAAACAAGTCTTTTTTAAATCAAAAACTTGTGATTTTGGCAAAATATCTTTCTGAAAGACTTTTATTCTATGAATAAAATTAGGTTAATAAAAAAAGCTTGTTGCTATGCAGCAAGCACTTTTTCTTAATCTCACGTCATGTAGTTAAGCGCTAACCCATCTTTATAAAAATACCCGTTTAATCATAGTTTTTTAATAATTTTAATAAAAAACTTAACATTAAAAAATTTTTTTATAATTGATATTGCATTTTGCTGATGTTTTATGTTGCTTTACGGACATTTTACTGATCACCTGATTTTATAACCAGCAACCTAACCTTTAACCTGATGTTTTTGCGTGTCCACACTAACTACAAGCGCTACAAGTGCATAGAGGCATTACTTCTGTGTCTATATCTCCTTAATTCAAATTCGTATTTATTAAAACTAAAAAACAATTCTATTATGGGAAAAAAGTACCTATTGAGCATGCTCATGCTGTTTATGAGTTTGAGTATAATCTACGCACAAGAACGACAAATCAAAGGCAAGGTAACAGATGCTACTGATGGGTCGGGAATGCCGGGAGTTACTATCGGAGTAAAAGGAACAACTAAAGGTGTGATTACAGATGGTGAGGGTATGTTTTCTGTTGGTGTAGTGAATGGAGCTACACTTGTATTTTCGTATATTGGCTATGAAACAAAAGAAGTAGCAGTTGGGAACCAGTCAGAAATCAATGTGGCATTAACTGCTTCTTCAACGACTTTGAATGAAACTATCGTAATTGGTTATGGTACGTTGAAAAAATCTGACTTAACAGGTGCAGTAGGTTCAGTAAGAGAAGCACAGTTGAAAGAGCGTCCTTCTACCTCTTTAAACCAGGCTTTATCTGGTAGAATGGCCGGGGTACAGGTAAATACCAACTCTGGTCGTCCAGGTGGTAGAGCAAATATCCGTATTCGTGGTTTTAGCTCAATCAACTCATCTAACAATCCATTATATGTGGTTGATGGTGTAATGCTTCCGCAAGGAAACCAGGCGCAGTTCACCTCTGCTATTGACTATATCAGTCCTGATGATATCGTAGGAGTAGAGGTACTGAAAGATGCGTCATCTACAGCTATTTATGGAGCCAGAGGTGCCAATGGTGTAATTTTGATTACAACCAAAAAAGGAAAAGCAGGCCAGAGCCAGGTATCTTATAGCACAGACTTGAGCGTAAATACCATCGGGCCAAACAGACCGGAAGTTTTGAATGCGAAAGAATATTTAGCAACCGAAGATCTTGCATGGGCTAATATGGCAAAATTTGACCCTGTTGGTTGGGCAGCTGGTAAATGGGCGTATCTGAACCCTAAATTACGTCGTACTGACCCAAGAATTTTTGACGCCAATGGTAATCCGAAATATGATACTGACTGGTTGAAAGAAGCTACTCAAAACAAACTTTCACAAAATCACCAGTTAGGTTTTACGGGAGGTAATGACCGTGCACAATATGCCCTTTCTTTAGGCTACCGTGATGACCAGGGGTTGGTTAAAACTACATATCTGAAACGTTATTCAGCTCGTTTTACTGTTGACGACCAAATTAAACCGTGGTTGAAAATCGGAGGTACTTTAGCTTACAACAACCAGACTGAAAGATTGGCTGACATTAATGATGCAGTTGCCAGACAAATTGTGGAAGATTTCCCTTTCTTGCCTGTGAAATATGAAGATGGTACTTATGCCAACAACAGGGATTATCCGTTTGCTGAAGGTACCATGAGTTCGGTGCACCGCTTGATGGGTCGTAAATATATCCTGAATACACAAACTACTACAGGTAGCTTATACTCAAACATTACCTTGGCAAAAGGTTTAGAAATGCGTACTGTATTTGGTATTAACGTAATGACTCAGGAACAAAATGAGTCAAGTACCAGAACATTGGAAATCGGTGCACAGGGTACAGCATCTGCCCGTAACAGAAAAGAAAGTTTCTGGTCATTGGAAAACTACCTGACTTATAACAAGCAAATCAACGAAAATCACTCTTTGACAGCTTTAGCAGGGATTTCATGGCAACAAACTGATTTCTTCAGAATTGCTTCAATTGTACGTGGTTTCTCAACCGACTATTTTGGCTTTAATAACTTAGGCGCAGGTAGTACGAACCCTCAGGTTGAGTCTGATGCCTCAAGAAATGCTTTCAATTCGTATTTCGGTCGTATCAACTATACTTTGATGAACAAATATTTGTTTACGGTAACAGGTCGTGCTGATGGTTCTTCCAAATTTGGTGAAAACCATAAATTTGCGTTCTTCCCGTCTGCTGCAGTAGCATGGAAAGTTTCAGATGAGGAGTTCTTAAAAACAAACCCGATTATCTCTAACTTAAAACTTCGTGCAAGTTATGGATTAACAGGTAACTCTGAAATTCCTCCTTACTCGTCATTGTCATTATTAAGCTCTACCTATGCTGCTGTCATAGGTGATACAAGAGTATCGGGTACAGGTATCAGCCGTTTGGCTAACCCTGATTTGAAATGGGAAAAAACTGCACAAACTGACGTAGGTATCGAGTTAGGTTTATTCAAAGGCAGAATCTCAATCGAAGCAGATTACTACTATAGAAAAACTACTGATATGTTGTTAGATGCCCCTGTACCTCGTACAAGTGGTTATGCTACTATCAGAAAGAACGTAGGTTCAATGCAGAATAAAGGTGTTGAGTTTGCCTTGAATACAGTGAACATTGAAAGAGGTGGATTCCAGTGGACAAGTAACTTCAATATCTCATTCAACCGTAACAAAGTACTTTCGTTGGCAACGCCGTCTGATATATTCGGAGTAGGTGGTCCTAACTTTACTAACCAGACCAATATCATCCGTATAGGTCAACCAGTTGGTTCATTCTGGGGCTTGACACGTTTAGGTGTATGGAGCGAAGCAGAAAGAGAAGAAGCAGCGAAATTTACCAGCTACAGAAATGGTTTGACTATTTTACCGGGTGATATTAAATACCTTGATGTAAATGGTGACAAAGCGATTACTGATGCCGACCGTTCGATTATTGGTAATGGTAGTCCATTAGCCTGGGGAGCCTTTACTAACACCTTCCGTTATCAAAACTTCGACTTGACATTGGAGTTACAATATTCTTATGGTAACGATGTAATGATGATGAACCTTCATGCCAGCGAAGATCGTCAGGCATTAGCCAACAGTTATTCTTCTGTATTGACTGCATGGACACCTCAGAACCAGAATTCAATGATTGCTCAGATACGCGATACAAGAGCAGGATACGTAACCAACGTAGATAGCTGGTGGATTAAAGATGGTTCGTTCTTACGTGGTAAAAACTTGTTGTTGGGTTATAATTTCCCAAGTACTGTAATTAACAAATTAAAACTAAGCCGTTTAAGAGTGTATGCTTCGGCACAGAACTTCTTCTTATTATTAACTGATAAGATTATTCAGGATCCAGAGGTAACACCAACCAACCAGGGTGATGGTAGCAGCGCATTCTCACAAGGGATGATGTGGCATAATTATCCTAAACCAACTGTTTATATGGCAGGTTTACAGCTTACATTTTAATTAATTTAAAGAATTTTTGAATATGAAATTGAATATATTAAAAAACTTTAGCAAAATATTTGTCAGCGGAGCAATGCTTTTCAGCGCCGTTGGCTGCTCTGACTTCCTGAAGGAGAATGCGCCTTCTAACTTAACACCAACCAGTTTTTATACCATACCTGACCATGCAGAAGCAGCTATTGCCGCAACTTATGCTGACATGCGTATAATTTTTGACGGTGCAGGTATTTTCTCATCGACCTGGCAATTGTTAGAAGCACCCACAGGTACTTCTACTACCGAAACAGCGCAGAATTCAGACCTTAACAACCTTTATGGTCTGGTATATGATGGTAATACGCAACACGTAATTAACTATTGGAATGGCTTGTATAAAGTAGTTGCACAAGCAAATCAGGTATTAGAGAAAGTACCACCGATTACGCCAATGGACGCTGCTCAGAAAAACAAAATCTTAGGTGAAGCGAAGTTTCTTCGTGCATGGGCTTATTTCAACATTGTAAGATTGTGGGGCGATGCGCCACTGGTTACTAAGCCTCAGACAGCTTCTTCAGAAGACTTTTTTCCTGGACGTGCGCCACAAGAAGAAATCTATAAACTGATTGTTGACGATTTGACTGCCGCTGAAGGTGCAGGGTTAGCTTGGATGAACTCAAACGGACGTGTTTCTACTGCCGCTGTAAAATCTTTGTTGGCAAAGGTGTATTTAACAATGGCCGGATTCCCACTTAACAAAGGAGCTGCTCATTATAAACTGGCAGCAGATAAGGCTAATGAGGTAATTACTTATGCTAATGCCAATCCTGCAAGTATCAATCTTTTCCCTACTTACTACGATGTACATAAGGAAAGTTTAAAAAATACGGTAGAGCATATCTTTATGGTGCAGTACAACACAGTAGTAGCGGGTAACCCTATGGATAATATGTATCCTAACTTTAAGCCTGTTACTTACAATGGCCCATCTGGTACTGGTAGTACTGTACCTACAACCCAGTTCTACAACTCTTATGAACCGGGAGATCTGCGTGCTAAAAACCAGGAGGGATATTTTTATACCTCTTATTACACCAATGGTAATGGTGCTCCGTTTGAGTTAGGAGCTCCTTATATCTTCAAGCACTTCAATATGACTGCTAACGGAACTGCTGGTGTAGCAGGTACTCGTAACAATAACCTGAATGTACCGTTGATTCGTTATGCAGAAGTATTGTTGATTTATGCAGAAGCGCAAAACGAAGTAGGTGGCCCAAGCCAATCGGCTTATGATGCCTTCAAGAGAATCAGAGACAGAGCAAAATTAACTACAGCTGATTTAGGTACTTTTTCTAAAGAGTCTTTCAGAGAGGCTGTATGGAGAGAGCGTTGGCATGAACTGTGCTATGAGGGAATCACCTGGTTCGACATGGTACGTCTGAGAAAAGTATATAACGAAGCAACTAATGGTTTTGATAACTTTGTAGGACACGTAAACCCAAGCTCGAAACAAGCATTAGCAAATAAACATTTATTAATGCCACTTGGCAGACAAGAAATGTTGAATAACCCGAATCTGAAACCACAGAATCCGGGCTATCCGAACTAATGATTTTTTAGCTTCAAATGACAAAGCGGATTATGATTAACTCATAGTCCGCTTTTGTTTTGATGTATGACGATTTTTCAAACCGTCTGTACGGAATAGCTTGAGCGACGATTTGAAAAATCGTTATACAAAAAGGCCTCTCAGATACTCCTTCCATCTTATCCCATCTATTGCATTATCAGGACACAAATTGATACCTGTTGTGAATACTTGATGAAAAGCCATAGCGGGAGCAATATATTCTATTGTTTCATGTCTGCCTGATTGAGCAAAATAAGCTTGTATCATGGCTTCTAAAGTTAATACCTCCGGCCCGCCGATGGTAGTAAGGGCATTAGTTGGCTGACTGACTACTAAGGCAACTATTGCAAAAGCAGCGTCTGTTTTATCAATAGACTGAAACCGCATATTGGCAGGAATTTGTATAGGTAATCCAACTCCTTTATCAAAAACCTGAATAAGTCTATACAATACCAAATCGTGAAATTGGGTGGCTCTTAGAATAGAGTAGGGTAAACCTGATGCCTCAATCAGTTTTTCGACTGCATATTTGGTTTGGTAGTAAGGATAATCGATTTTATCTACTCCCGCAATAGATACATAGATAAAGTTTTTGCAATGCTTTTTGTCAATTTGTGCTAAAAGATTCTTAGTGCCTTCTATATCTACGGCCTGTGCATTTCTTGGGTCGCTGGCACAGTGAATGATTATGTCAGCACTTTCAACGGCTGCTTTTAAACTTGATGGGTCGGTTAAATCCCCTTCAATGATGCTGGTAAAAAAGGCAACTTCTGACTTTTCTCTTGAACTTAGTATATGAACTGAGTAGCCTTTTTCAAGGAGTTGTTTGCTGATGGCTTGACCTAATGTTCCTGTTCCGCCTGTAATGAGCACTGATTGCATGGGTTTATCTAAAATACCGAAGCGTTTTAATTTGTTTTTCCTTCCACAATATTTCTGATTTTTTCTCTGATTTGCAGACTAACCATATTACTTATTTTTGGGTCAGTTTTAGTAAAAATAATACCTGCTATTTTGTTTTTACTATCCTGCCAGGGATGGGTGCCAAATAAGCCCGGGCTACTTGTTTCCCAGACAGTACCATTAGAATCCACTACATCAAGCCAGTTGCCCATACCATACCTGATACCTGTATTTTTGTAAATAGAATAAGGATTAGCCGGATATGGCGTACCCTCAATGGTAGCATTATTGGTTTGGTCTTTCAGCATTTCGGCAATGGCATTTTCGCTCAGTACTCTTTTCGACTGATACATGCCTTTGTTAGCTATCATCTCTAAAAAATGCAGATAATCTTCGGCAGTTGTAAAACCTCCTCCGGCAATAATAGGGTTTCGGAGTGAAAGATAAGTGACTGTCAGGTTACAAGGATTACCAATTTTGTCATTAAAAAGCGTCTGCCATGATTTGCCCGAAACTATTTCGGCGATTCTTCCGGCAATGTGCATACCTATACTACCATAATTAAAAGTAGTACCCGGTGCGTGTATAGTTGCTGTATGAGTAGCCAGAGTGTCAACCGCTTGGGCTAAGGTGAAAGAAGTATTGTACTCGTAGCCTTCAGGAGAATCACCCGGGAAGCCGGAGGTATGAGAGAATAATTGTCTGATAGTAATATTCCCTTTTTTGTATTTTGTAAATAGGGGCAAATATTTACCGACAGTATCATTCAGAGATAATTTACCTTCATCAACCAAAGACATAATTACCCCACCTGATAACCACTTGGAGGCAGAGGCAATAGCTTTAGCATCTTTCGTAGTCAGATTATGTTCCTTTTTATAAATCAGTTTCCCGTTCTGTGATACTAATACTACTACCTGATTGGCGTATGCCGAAGCATTTTCTTCTATAAATGCATCAACTGATGAAAAATCATTAGTAGCAGGGGTAGGGTCATTAGTCTGGCATGAGAAAATAGTAATAATTAATCCTAATAGCGTTGCAGTGGCTAACTGTTTCATAAATTTCTTTGGTTTAAATGAGCTTCAATAAGAAGATAGCTTCTGTTAGACCAGCAGAGCAAATTTAGGTTTAATATTGAGACAAAAGAAAGATTGAGAAAGGTCAATGAAAACGATAAACTGACTATCAGATAAACCTGTTTATGCTAAAAATGGATCGAAATTCAGGCTTTCTCAGCGCAAATAATCAATGAACCTACCTTAATAGTTTCGCCATTAATTTCCTGGTCAGGCTCTTGTGCTTCTATTGCCTGAATTATCTTGAAACCATTTTCTTCCAATAAAAGGCTTAAATCTTCTTTCGTATACATAGTAAAACCATATTGCGTAAACGCATATTGCTCCATGATTTCTTTAGGCCTGATGGCTATCAGTAATTGGCCTTGTGGTTTCAATACCCTTTTGAGTTCATGAAGTACCGATGCCGGATTATCCCAGAAATAAATGGTATTGACTGTAAAAACCTTATTGAAGGTAGGCGACTCAAAAGGGAGAGCATCAGCAGAAGCCACAAAGAATTTCGCCTGACTATTGTTGATAAATTCTTTATTGAGAAGAATGGCTGCTTCAACCATTGGTTCAGAGAAATCGCAACCGATATAATGAATAGCAGGAGCTAAAGAAAGAATATCTTTTACAAAGAATCCATTGCCCATACCAATTTCAAGAATCACGTCATTGGCTTGGGCATCAAGTGTCTGTATCGTTAGCAGATTTATTTCCTGATTCCCTTTGTTCATTCTTTCGCCTACTTCAGCAGCGTGTTCGCCATGCGGTTGTCTTAGCTGGCGAGCCATTTCCTTGAGTGTTTCTTCGTGCATATTTGTTGCGTGTTAGATGAAGCAAGATAAGTAAAATAGTTTGGAAAGAGCCTGACAGCCCTTAATTTTAAATATTCCTTAAATCAGGTATTTGACAATTCAAAAAACCATAATAGATTTGGGTGTCACACCTTAACAATTAAATGAACAGCACTTTATCAATAGACATTACAACGCTGCAACCCTATGATTTACCCGCCTTACGAGAACTATATCTGAAAGTCCGTCAGGCAACATTTACCTGGTTCGATACTAGTCATTACGAGTTATCTGCTTTTGATACCGATACAGCAGGAGAGTTTACCTTGGTTGCCCGTATAGATGAAACCGCAGTAGGTTTTGTTTCGGCCTATGAGCCAGATAATTTTATCCACCATTTATATGTGAGCAACGAATATCATGGTCAAGGTATAGGAACGATGCTTTTGAATGTAATGCTTGAAAACCTGCAATCTCCGGTCAGGCTTAAATGTCTGCAAAAAAATGAAGCAGGCGTGGCATTTTATGAAAGAAACGGGTTTATACAGAAAGAGAAAGGAGTATCGTTGGAGGGTATTTTTATTGTTTTTGAGTATTTGTAAAATTGTATAAATTGAAGTTGTTTAAACTCCGGTACTTTCATCAAAAACGAAAGCACCGGATAATCTTATTGGCAATCCTGTATTCTGGCAATAAATACTTCACTTGCTCCTGCCTGAAAGCCTGGCGAAAGTGTAATTGATTTTCCTGCAAAGTAATTAGTAAGTGTACTTACATTAGCTTTGCTTGTGATGGTTTGAGAAACTGCATAAGTACCTGCTTGTTGATTAATATTAGCAAAACTGAGATTAATATTAAGCGTAGCTGTGGCAACGGTTCTACTTGAGGTACACGTGCCAACCGTACAGCTTGAATAATAAGCAGTTGTGCTTGAAAGCCCCGGTGTTATAAAACTTGTGCCTGTACCTAAAGAGCTACCGCCGGATGAAGCAGCATACCAGTTAATAGTACCTCCCGTACAACCGGAAGCATTTAAAGTTACTGTTCCTGCCCCGCATCTGCTTCTGCTTGTAGTAGCGGGTGCAGCCGGAGGAGTATTTATTGTAGCCACTACACTTGCTCTGCCTGATGTGCAAAGGCCAACTGTACAGCTTGCGTAGTAGGTAGTTGTCGTAGAGATACCTGGGGTAGTAAAGTTATTGCCTGTACCTAAAGAACTACCGCCGGAAAGGGTATTATACCAGTTAATTGTGCCTCCTGAACAGCCTGTTGCCATAAGTGTTACTGTGCCGGTTCCGCATCTCTTTCCTGATGTAAGACCCGGGGCTGCCGGATTAGTGCTGATTATGGCTTTTATCGGTGCTCTGCCTGACACACATGAGCCAATAGTACAACTCACGTAATAAGTGGTTGTAACAGAGAGATTAGGGGTAGTAAAGTTTGCCCCCGACCCTAAAGAACTCCCTCCTGATGCGGCTGAATACCAATTAATCGTACCTCCTGAACAACCCGAAGCACTTAAGGCAACAGTACCTGCGCCACATCTGCTTTTGTCTGTTGCACCCGGAACAGCAGGCGCAGGAATAATGGTAGCAGTTACAGCTAATCTGTTAGAAAGACAGTTCCCGAGAGTACAGCCAACATAATAAGTAGTATTTGCCGAAATATTCGGAGTAGTAAAATTAGCTCCGGAGCCCAATAAACTGCCCCCATTTGCGGCTGAATACCAATTAATCGTACCTCCTGAACAACCCGAAGCACTTAATGCAACGGTACCCGAACCACACCTGCTTTTATTCGTTGCCGTTGGAGCGGCAGGAGCAGATGTAACCGTAACTATTACACTTGACCGGCTGGCTGACACACATGAGCCAACGGTGCAACTCACATAATAGGTAGTAGAAGAAGAAATACTGGGAGTAATGAAACTGGTACCTGTACCTAATGAGTTTCCTCCGGCTGATGCTGCATACCAATTGATGATCCCTCCTGAACATCCTCCGGCATTAAGCGTTACTGTTCCTGTTCCGCATCGGCTGTTGCCTGTTGTGGTTGGTACCGCAGGTGTAGAAGTAATGGTGGCAGTAACGGGGGTTCTGGTTGATGAACAAGCAAGAACAAGACATTCTACGTGATAGGTGGTTGTTGTAGTAAGATTAGGGGTAGTAAAACTCGTACCTGTACCTAAAACGGTAGTACTGACCGACGAAGCATACCAGTTAAGGGTTCCGTTGGTACAGTTCGCAGCATTTAGAGTTAAAGAACCTGCGCCACATCTGCTTTTTGAGGTAACTGTAGGAGCAGTAATAACAGTTGTTCCGAGGCAGGTAGCTGCTGTTACTTCGGCTCTCAGTTTATCTCCGGGTTTAGTGCCGAACCCATATGCAAAGTTAATGCCAGTATTAGTGATATGACAATAACTCATAATAGTACCTGTATTATAAGGTATGTCCGGGGGGCTACAAGAACCTTCATAGTATCCTGCTGAAGGACCACAGTTATCAATTGCTCCACCCGGCCATGTACATGAGTGTGTATGGGGTAAACCAAAATTATGTCCTAATTCGTGAGCAATTACACCTACATTCCAAGAGTATGTCGGAATATTTACAACAGCAGTATTGAGATTACCGCTCACCCCATAAGCATAATACGGAGAGCATGATTGAAGAACTGACCGGGTGGTCATATTGCCATAGACAGAAGAACCACTACTGATATATGCTACTCCACCTCCAAGACTTCTGGTGCTTAACAGATGAGCCAAATCGCCTGTAAAACTATAACCATCAAAAATGTATAAGGCTTGTAAACTATTTCCCGCATTTACATATCTGTCTGTAGTTGTCCAGATGCTAAGGTTGGATAAAACAATACTTATTCCTTCATTAACATATAACTTCGCTACATTGTTAAAAATCGCTGCGACATAATTTACTACATTATTTGTATTACTCCCCAAATCCAGATAGGTACTATAATCAGCCTCCATGTAGATTTCTATCATTCTACATCCATAACTTGTATTATTTGTTTGCTTATTCAATGAGTCATTAGTAAGTTTTTTGTTGATTTTATTCAGGAGACTTGTATCTACCTCAATCGGTTCTTCTGTCTCAAATGGTTGGTTAACAGGTATATCATTGGTTTCATAAATAATATGTAAGTTGGTTGAATTATCTTTTATTTTTCCTATTGTAAACCGATAATTCTCTGTATCAATAATTCCTTCAATACCCGTATCGGTTATGGTAAGGGCTACAAAAGATTTATCAACCCCCAATACTCTTCCCCAGTAGCAGGATGGTAACTTAAAAGGTATTTCTCCATCCTGAGTTCTGACTTTAAAAGCAGGTGAAGTAATAGTGGCAGGAGTTAATTCTACCTCTATATTGCCTCTGTTTTGGGTTGGAATGCTTATCGTATAAGCATTTTTCTTATTTAAAAGAAGATTATATTTGGGTTGGTCAATTGCCAACAGTCGTGCACTTGCCAGATTGTCAATGAATTGCTTTGTTTCGTTATTGAGTGTCTGAACATTGGTGAACGCAGGAGTCGTAAATAGATTATCTACTTTTTCCTGGGCCAGCAATAAGTTGATTTCAAAAACTAATAGCAACAGTAGTATTATTTTTTTCATGATTGTCGGGATATGATTTAACCCTTAAATATATACCTAAAAAAAGTTAATTCTGAAAGAAGGCTTCGATTTTTATTTATCGTTACATCTTTCGAATTAAATATTTTTTAGAAGGGAGAAATGTGTATTTTTATGGGCTGATTATTTTGTTGTGCTAGGATAGTTTCTTCCTGATGTTACTAATAGAACTATTGTTCTAAAACCTTGCAAAACGGTGGTTATCAGAAAAGATAGAACAATACTGCTGAGTATTTTTAATTGATAAATTATTATAAATGAGGTTATACTTACTGATTATTATTTATTGCCTGTGTACGCTGAAAGGTTTTTCTCAAGATACGCTTCAACATTCACTCTTATGGAAGATTTCCGGGAATGGGTTAAAGTAATTGCCGTGGTGCCGGTCATCTGGCAGGAGAGAATGGGTTGATTGTTTTATTGAAAGCAAAAGGTTATTCGGTTACAGCTGTTTTAGATTAAAGATAATCCTGAATAATATTGGTATAGACTTATTATCATAAATGATAGCCTTTAGCTATTAAATGAGTAGAAGAATTGAGAATAAGGGCAATTTTGATAATGGGGTTACTTGTTGAATCATTAATTATTAACTTATATCTTATGACAGATTACCTCAACAGCACCCGCAAGCAGTTTGAATATTATAAACTATTGGGCGAAAAAACTTTTGCTCAGGTGTCAGATGAGCAGTTGTTCTGGCAGTATAATGAAGAAAGCAATAGTATTGCCATGATTGTAAAACATCTATGCGGTAATATGCTATCACGTTGGACAGATTTCCTGACAAGCGATGGAGAGAAAGCATGGCGACAAAGAGATACCGAGTTTGAAAATGATATAACTACAAGAGAAGAACTATTGGCTAAATGGAATGCAGGCTGGAATTGCCTATTTAAAGCATTAGACACTCTAACAACAGATGATTTGGGCAAAGTAATTTATATCCGCAACGAAGGGCATTCGGTTATTGAAGCCATTAACCGCCAGTTAGCACATTATCCTTATCATATCGGGCAGATTGTATTCATAGGCAAAATGGTTCTTGATAATAACTGGACGTCTTTATCAATACCCAGAAAAACCTCTAACCGCGCGGCGGACCTTACCTAAAGGAGGATTTTAGCTAATTTACAGTTATATTTTTTACCCAAACTCCCCTTTAGGGACGGTTCGCCGTGCGGTTGGGGGTTACTCACTCTTCAACGTCTTCACCGGATTCATCAAAGCTGATTTAATACTATGGAAACTTATGGTTAATATGGCAATCAGCATAGCGGTCATTCCTCCTGCAACAAATACCCACCATTGAACAGACACTTTATAAGCAAAACCTTGTAACCACCAATGAATGGCATACCAGGCCAGTGGAGAAGCAATAAGTACTGCCCAAAGAACAGGTTTCAGAAAATCTTTTGAAAGTAGTAGGGCAATACCGCCTACAGTAGCCCCTAATACTTTTCGGACTCCTATTTCTTTGGTGCGACTACGGGCTGTAAACATGGCTAATCCTAACAAGCCTAAACAGGCAATGTAAATAGCTAAACCTGCAAACCAGTTAAAGAGTGTGGCTAATTGTTCATCTGACTCATATTGCTGCTGAAAATAAGTATCAAGAAAGAAATATTCAAAAGCATTATTCGGGAAAGCATTTTTATAGATTTCTTCAATTAAAAATAACGTGTTTTTTATATCCTGGCTTTGTACCGTAAGTGTTAAATAGGCACTATTCCACGGAATATGTTGAAAGACAATCGGCTTCGTATTGCTTTTCAATGATTCCTGATGGAAGTCTTTTACTACGCCTACAATCTTTTTAGGTAAAACATCACCAATTTCCTGATTTAATGCACTTTCAGGTGTTGCAAAACCAAAAGCTTTCATAGCTGTTTCATTGATAATGACGGTATTATCATCTAAAATTATTTCTTTCATAAAGTTTCTGCCAGCCAGTAGTTTAATGTCATAAGCAGCAATAAACTCTTCGTCAACAGCTACCATATGACAGAGTTTAAAAGTATTGGCTGCTTCATGGAAACGTTGGTATTCTGCTGTCCAGAATATTTCCCGACCCGGAACGGAAGATGAAGCCGTCACATTTTTTACGCCTGCATTAGCTAAAATCCGGTCTTTAAAGAAGGCTATATCATTAGTAAAACTGCCAGTACGTAATATTTTGGGCGTATTGATAATCAGTTTTTGGTCGATACTCATACCTAAGTCCTGCTGCTGCATAAATTTTATTTGCTGGTTAATAACAATGGTAGAGATAATCAGCATAATAGAAGCTGAAAACTGAAAAATCACTAAGCCTTTACGGAATAATTTACCTGAGGAATTAGTGGATAAGCGACCCTTTAAAACCATCATAGGTTTGAAAGAAGACAGCGCAAGTGCCGGATAAATGCCTGATAAAATAAACCCTAAGCAAAATACGATTAGGATTGCCAGGTAAAAGACAGGTTGAGAAAGAATAGTAAAATCTGACTGAGTAACAAATCGGGTAGCAATCAGAAAAAGCCCGATGCCTATTAGTAGGGCAAGCAAGTTAAAAATGAATGATTCTAATAAAAACTGACCTACTAATTGTTGTTTCTCTGAGCCTAATGTCTTTCTGATACCCACCTCTTTACCTCTTTCCATACCCATCACAGTAGAAAGGTTAATATAATTAAGCCAGCCTATGGCAAGAATCAATAAGGCGACCGCTATTAATACGTAAAGTATTTCCATCTTACCGCCGGGTTCTATTTCTGAAGCACTGAGCGAATGCAAATGAATATCACGGAGCGGCTGCAAGGTCATGGTCTGATGAATATTGTATCTCTTCCACAGGCGGCCGAGATGTTTTTCAATAACAGTTGCAATATTTTTTTCTACTGAATTAACCTTAGTATCGGGCTTAAGTAGGAGATAGGTATAAAAATTTGTCCAATACCAACCACCATTGACAAACTGGTCGTTTTTAAGCAGATTCTGGATAGCAAAAATAAAATCGAAATGGAAGTGGCTATTGTCAGGCACATCGGCAAATACACCACTTATTATATAGTTTCCTCCCTGCCATTCAGAGGTCAATTGTAATACTTTTCCAATGGGGTCTTCCTGACCAAAGTATTTTCTGGCCATTGATGCCGAAATAACTACCGACTGAAGACTTTGTAATACATGATTAGCAGAGCCCTTGATTAAAGGGAATGAAAAGACCCTGAAAAAAGAAGCATCGGCATAAAACCCGTTTTTCTCCTGAAAACTCACTGACTCTCCGGTGGATTTTCGATAATTAATCATACCCTCTGCCCGATGCAAACGCACAAAATCTTCTATCTCTGGGATTGATTCTTTAATAGCAGGTCCTTCTGCATAATAGCTTATAGCACTGCTATTAGTCAATACTTTATTCTTGAAATCATTGAGACGAATCCGATAAATCCTATCGGCATTCTCGTGGAACGAGTCGTAGTTTAGTTCATCAAATACATATCGGGTAATAAGCATAAAAGCTGCCATGCTTAAAGACAGCCCAATAATCATAATCAGAGAGATAGCCTTATGCTTTAATAACGTTCGCCAAGTGATGGTGAGGTAGATTTTTAACATATTAATAAGAGTTTGAATCTCAGTAAATGTATAACTAATTTTTTAGTTTTGAAACGAGTTTATTAGTTTTGTTAAGGAATTAATTATTTTGATTATATAAACTGATTTTTTATTTATTATATGTAGCAAAAGAATTGGTTTTAAGACTTATCTTTGACTTATTATAGTATCAGACTAAGTGACTAAAACCATGCAAGCCATTATATTTTGTGGGATACAGGCCACAGGTAAATCCACTTTCTACAAGAAACATTTTTTCAGAACTCACGTACATATATCACTTGATTTATTGAAAAACCGCCACCGGGAAGATGTATTTCTGCAAGCGTGTCTGAGCACGCAACAGGCTTTTGTGGTAGATAACACCAATCCGACTAAAGCAGAAAGAGAGAAATATATTCTGGCAGCCAGGCAGCGTAAATATAAAGTGATAGGGTACTATTTTAAGTCGGATGTAAAAGATGCCTTATACAGAAATGCTTTTAGAGAGGGTAAAGAAAATATCCCCGAAGTTGGCATCAGAGGGACTTACAAAAAATTGGAAGTACCCGACCTGACTGAGGGTTTTGATAAATTATATATTGTTGAGATAAAAGATGATGATTTTTTAGTTAAAGCATACCCCGATGAAATTTGACGATTTAGACCTCAAAATGAGGATTCATGAAACTGCTTAGGATCGATATGCTTTGCCTGAAACCACTATGATGATAAAAATAAAGTAAAGAAATCTTTATAAATTATACCAATCAGTATTAAACCAAGTTGACTATTTTTTGTCTAAAAAGTATATTTCCACAAATTCAAATCCTGTTCAGGTTAAAGATAATTGGTGTAGGAAAAAGAGGCATTTTCCCTCCCTGTTTTTTAACATTCTTTAACAGAATAATGAGCTAATCAACAAACTGATTTGGATTAAATTTCGTTAATATAGTATAGTTTAATGTTAATATAATATAGTAAATCCAAGCGTTACAATAAATTTCAAGAGTAAAGGAAAGATGAAGGAACTGTTTAAAAAGGCCTTACTCATCGGGATGATTGGGTTAGGCATTTCAAGCGCAAAAGCACAGGTAAGTACACATAAAGACCCAACTGCTGATTTCGGTGATTATCGTTCGTTTGCATGGATTCAACCGGATATTCAGACACAGAATCCGCAATACAACAATCACCTGATTACTAAAAATATTCAGGCAAACGTTGATGAGATTTTGTTGAAGAAGGGTATGAATATCAATACAAAGAAACCGGACTTGTTGTTGAGGTTCCATACTGATACTGAGAAAGAAACCACTCGTGGTTTTTACAGTCCAATGCGTCCGATGATTGGATATACCCGTGTGGGTAGATTTATAGTACCATATAATATGGGATATTATGGTGGAGGTTATTCTGCACCTTATTCATATACCAAAGGTACTTTAGTGATTGATGCCATTGATGCTAAAACCAATAAACTGGTTTGGCAGGGAAGTATTTCAGCGGCCTTGAATGATCGTAAAATCGACAAGCAGATTGAAAAGGGTGTCAGCAAAATCATGAAGAAATATCCGACATCGTAATCTCATTTGCGTTCGTCAAACTGCATACGCAAAAGGGAATGTGCCAAACGGTATGTTCCCTTTTTTGTTGGCTTAAAGTCTTTATGTTATCTTTGAAGGATAAAACCATTGCTACCATGCTGCGCGGGCAATGGAAAACTTTACTATTTATCATACAATGAAAATTATTTTAGCTGCTGTTGACTACAGGCTGATAAGTGCCTGGAATACATTTTTTGGAGAAGAACCAAATGTGTCGATTATTGAAACAGACATTACACAACTTGCATGTGATGCCATTGTGAGCCCTGCTAATTCTTTTGGTTTCATGGACGGAGGTCTTGACTATGCCCTCTCAGAAAGATTCGGTTGGGATTTGGAGAAAAAACTACAACAACGCATCAAAGACCTGCCCGAAGGCGAGCTTTTGGTTGGACAGGCTATTGTACTGGAAACGGGCGATAGTACTATTCCTTTCCTGATTTCTGCGCCTACTATGCGTGTGCCGATGAATTTTAATATTGATACCTCTGTCAATGCTTATCTGGCAATGAAGGCTATTTTAATTAAAGCTAAAAATGAGCCTGGAATTAATTTAGTTGCTATTCCCGGACTTTGTACAGGAGTAGGGCGAATGTCTCCGATGATTGCCGCAAGACAGATGTTTCAGGCATATAAAGAAATTATCTTAGGTGAAAGAATGGATTTTAAGAACTTTAGTGAGGCTCAGAAATACCAATGGAATATTAATCCGCAGAGTATGATTTATATACATTAATTCTATGCGGTTAGTCGTATGGACGATTTGAAAAATCGTGATACATGTAGAAAGGGAATGTGCCAAACGGTATGTTCCCTTTTTTGTTGTTCAGTTTTTATGTGGTTGTTGTTTGACTAAAATAAAATTTAGATTAATCTAAATTTTATTTTTATATTTGTGGAAAAATATGAAACAATGATACATTCAATAAAAACACTATCAAAAAAAAGCATTCTCTTTGCCATTGGTTATGTGGTTATCAAATGGCTGATTATTTTAAGTGTGGGTGCTTATTTAGCTAAACAAGGCTTATGGAAAAATGAATACCTGTTTATATTACCTCTGATAGCTGGTTCGGTAGGTCTTTTTAGATACCTCAAAAAAGAGCCACCTTATAAACGCTATTTCAGAAAAGCACTTGATAGCTTCTATCCAAAATATGCCAAGGAATTAGCAGACGATATTGATGCCCAATACAAGGAATTAAAAGAAGACGTCAGTTTTGCTAAAACATCAGCTAATCCGATGGACAGGCGACTTGATTTATCAGCTTATTTTCTGGCATTAATTATAGTATTAGATAAAGCAGGGGAAAGTTTTGAAAAAATAAGAGAAGTAGCTCTTTTTACCATTACAGAATATCTACGCCCTAAAACCCAGTGGCAGGCGGTTTTAAAAAAATTACCCGTTAAACTGGTAAGAACCACTTTTGGCAGATATATGATTAAAGCTTTTGCAAAAAAGGTCGGGCAGAGAGGAAACCCTGAAGGTTTTGTTGCCCATATTATTACCGATAAAAAACAGACAAACGGCTTGGGCTATGGCGTTGATATTATAGAATGTGGTATCTGTAAACTTTTCAAAAAACATAATTACCAGAAATACGTCTCAATTTTGTGCGAGGTTGATAAATATACAACCAGTTTAGCAGGGTTATCCATGATACGCACTGATACTATTGCTAACGGGGCGAGTAAATGTGATTTCAGGTATCAAATAAATCTGAAAATTCTATGAGTTGAAATGATAGAAATTGCTACATTGAAGTACTTTCTATATTAGATGTGACTTCTTCTTATGTCAAGCAAAATTTCAAAAATAGCAGTCAGTAATATTGTTGACCGTCTATGTCTTATACTTTTTTCAATGAAAGTAATAAGCCTTTTAATTCCTGTTGAGTTCAAATCCTTTCAATTCAGAGAAGCCTTTAAATACTATCATAACTTAGGTTTAGTAGTTGCAATATTCGTGTGGCTTATGATTTATTTCTATCTTAAAAATGCCAATCTAAAAACATGGATTAAGGCACTTATAACAATTCCGATTCTTATCATTTCTATTATAGCCTTTTCTATATTTGCTATCGGTCTTTGTAAAAATCGTGAAGTCCGTGATTTGTACATTAAAACAAATGGAAATGAAAAAATCGTAAAAAGAAGTTTTGACTGTGGCGCAACAACCGATAATGATTATGACATATTGTATTTAAAGCCAATTACGCCGCTATTCAATTTCAGATGGCCAGTTGATACAACAACTATTGATAAAAAAGAATGGCAACCTGTAATTAATAATAATAGGGAATAATGTTTCCTTTTTCCAAAAATTTGTATTTTTACGTATAGCTAAAATACAAATTATGAAAAACTTTACAAACTCCGTTCTTCGGTTTATACTGGGGCTTAAACGACCGTCCAGTAGTACCAATAAACGTTTGCTCCACAAAAATGGAGAAACGCTTTCATCTTTCATCATCCGTGAAGCAGTTGCGAAAGACATTGATGATTTAGTAACCCTGCATATCCAGACCTGGTACGAAACCTATTCTAATTCAAAACATAAACTATCCCGTGAGTATATCCATCGGCACTGGAAAGATTTTTTCAGTCGAACAAATGAGGGGTGGTTTTGTTTTGTTATTGAAAATACCCATACAAATCGGCTGATAGGGTATGCCAAAGGCAAGCCATATGCCTCAGGAGACCTGCCTGATTATGCAGGCGAACTCAATAAGATTTATGTACTAAGAAACTATCAGCGATTAGGCTTTGGTGCTAAATTGGTAGGGCATGTTTCCAGGCGTTTCCTTGATAATGGCATTGCTTCAATGGTTTTGTTTGGCGTTCCCGAAAATCCTTCCTGTGGGTTTCATGAGGCTATGGGCGGAAAAAGATTGTATGGTGCTAACCGGCAATTTCATGGAGGGTATGGTTGGAAAGATTTACAGAAAGTAGCAGAAACAACCCCTATTTAGATCAATAGAGCAATCAATGAATAAAAGAATATTTCATGTTCACACACAAATAACAGGATTATGATTCAGCCGAACGAAATGAAAGCAGAGCGACCTATGGAGATTGCTAAACGATTAAGAAACCGTTTTATAAAGTAGAGGCATTGAAATCCGAAACAAAAAAGGTTTCAGATGCGTTAGCAGAGAGTCGGATTATTAAAATGGGTTAGATGTTTCAGTCGGTGATAAAAGGGTTTTTCTTTGGTAACTATTTTTATGGGATATGTGCCGTAGCGCTTTCAATAGAAGCGGCCTTGCAACAGGAATATCCATTGAATAAACCCTATTATTATGGACTGGTCTTTGCGCTTACAGTCTGGTTTTATACATTAGCTTACATTACCGACCCCGCTTTAAGCTCGTCTAAAAATCCAAGAACTAACTGGTATATTCAGCATAAGACTTTTGTTAAATACAGTCAGTTATTTTGCCTGTTACTTGGTATCATCGTAGGTCTCTATATTGTTTATACTTATTGGCACGAGTTATGGCATATTCGCCTCAATCAACTAATTCCTTTATTACTGACGCCATTAGCTGCTATATTTTATTATGGTCTTAGTTTCTTACCCAGATACAATTTAAGAAAAATAGGCTGGCTCAAACCTTTTGTCATAGGTTTTACATGGGCAGGGCTTATTACCATTGCACCTATTATTTTTTATAACCTTACCCACCAGAGCGGGCAGGGTATCAGTCCAATAGGGTGGTGGTTACTGCTGAAAAATTTCATGTTTGTATCTGTCTTGTGTATTATGTTTGATATTAAAGACTATGCTACTGATTCTAACCATAATGTTAAAACCTTTGTGGTAAAGAAAGGGCTCAGGTTTACTATTTTTAGTATTATTCTGCCTTTAACCATTGCCGGATTAATAAGTTTTCTGATTTTTGGTACTTTTAACCATTTCTCACAAACAAGACTTATCCTGAATGTACTGCCTTTTGTAGCTATGATAAGCGTATGTTATGCTTTGAAGGAAAGGCGGAATATATTTTTCTACCTCATTATCATTGATGGGCTGATGTTTTTCAAAGCTGCTTGTGGAATTATTGCTTCTTTATAAATGTGAAGTCGGAGTGAAAAATTATTTTTCTCTGAAAATGATAAAGCCATTATCCACTTTTTCCATTCCTATTTTCGGATAATACTCCATAGCTGTTGGTACTGATAGCAGCAAAACCATTGATTGTTCGCCTGCTTTTTCTTTGGTAAGTTTTACCAATTGCTTTCCGATACCAGACGCTTTATAGTCTTTCCGTACAGCTAAATCGGCCAGATAACAGCACCATACCCAGTCGGTAATTGCACGTGAAACACCAATCAGCAATTCGTTATCCCAGGCTGTAACTATTAAGTTGGCATTGGCATACATTTTGCCAATTCGTTCAGTATCGTGCGTAGGTCTGGGTAATCCGGCATTTTCGTATAGCTCAATAATTTGTTCGGAAGTGGGTATTACATCGGTTTTGTAGATGAGCGGCATATTAGTTTTTCCTTAAAAATGCTTTAAAATTCAGTAAACGTATAATAGTTAGTAAAAATACAAAATATTTATATTGAATGAGTTGAGCAGAATTATAGTGAAGAAAAATGCTGATAAAAAAAGAGAGAAAGATTAAAAAAGTAGAAAATTAACCGGAACTATTGTAATAGCGAGTGCTTGGCTGTATATTTGCACCAGGAATAAACCCTTACCTGAACTAAAAAAAACTAACAATCACTGATGAATATACGTTTCAGATGCGTGTATAATCTTGCAAAAATACCATTCCAGCTCTATCACCATACGTGAATTGCGGAATGGTATTTTTTGTTAAATTACTTGTAATCAGGTGTTTATGTTTTTATTTAAAATTATTCTAAATTACTGTAAAAAATAAAAAAAGTTAAAAAACCTATTTGATTGAAAACAATCGTGGCGTAGTTTTGCAGTCAGAAAATTAGGTTATACTACTTACATATAATATGATTCGTAATTTTTATAAATCACTTTTAGCTCTTGCTGTTGTTGTTACAATTTCTTTCAGCAACGCATTTGCACAAGATTCAACAGCTACTACAGCAGCTCCTGCTGGGGGAGGCGATGCAGCAAAAGGAGAACAATTATTTAAAGGTAACTGTGCCCAATGTCATGCTGCTACTAACGAACAAATAGTAGGACCTGGTTTGGCCGGAGTTGAATCTCGCAGAGATTTTGCCTGGCTTAAAAAATGGATTAACAATCCGATGGGTATGGTGGCGAGTGGCGATAAGTATGCCAACGAAATCTTCAATAAGTTTAACAAAACCCAGATGACCGCTTTCCCGAACTTCACAGACGATGATGTGAAAGCAATTCTGGCGTATGTAACTCAGGTAAATGCGGCTCCTGCCCCTACAGCAAGCGCACCAGGAACTACTCCTGTAGCTCAAAGCGGTGATACCGGAAGCGGAAAGTTTGTGAATGTTATCCTGATTGCGTTGTTGGTAATTATGGGTCTGGTTTTAGTAGCCTTACTTGGAATTCTGCAATTGTTAAACAAACTGACAGATAAAACAGAAGGAGCCGAAACTACTTCGGGTAAATCTGTCGGTGAAAAATTACAGTCTGGCTTTAAAGATATTGTCGCTAACAGAACTGTTCGTATTGCCATTACCTGGGTGTTTATTCTTTTAGCAACCAAAGCTACTTTCGATGGTCTTTATGGTATAGGTGTTCATCAGGGATATGCTCCTAAACAACCTATCTCTTTCTCTCATAAATTGCACGCAGGCGAAATGAAAATCAACTGTGCGTATTGTCACACAGGTGTATATAAAGGAAAACAATCGGGTATTCCTTCTGCCAATATCTGTATGAACTGCCACAATACTATTAAACGTGAGTCGCCTGAAATTCAGAAGATTTATACAGCTATCAAAGAAGATAAGCCAATTGAATGGGTACGTGTACATAACCTGCCAGACCTTGCTTACTTCAACCACGCACAACATACCAATGTTGGTGGATTGGATTGTAAAAACTGCCACGGCGATATTGACAAGATGGAAGTTGTACAACAACGTTCTACGCTAACTATGGGCTGGTGTGTTGATTGTCACCGCAAAACCGAAGTAAACGGTAAAGATAATGCTTACTACGACAAGTTAATGGAAGCACATAGCGCTGTGAGTAAAGGAAGCATGAAAGTGGAAGATATAGGTGGATTAGAGTGTGCAAGATGCCACTATTAATCTTGAAATATAATCAGTACAGTTTTAGAATAAATTAATCAAAAGATATTAAGTCCCTTTAATAAGGATTTAACATATAAATACTTAAATCAGCAGTTATGCTCATGGAGAATACTAATAAAAGGTATTGGAAAGGGGTTGAAGAATTAAAAAACGATATTGAGTTTGTAAAAAACGCTAATCGTGAATTTAATTTAGACGATATTGACACAGTCGAACCTACACATCGCCGTGATTTCTTAAAAGTGTTAGGTTTTGGGTTAGCAGCCGTTTCTCTGGCAGCTTGCGATGCACCTGTTCGTAAGGCTATTCCTTATCTTAACAAGCCTGAAGATGTTGAACCTGGTATTGCTAACTGGTATGCCTCAACTTACGCAGAGGGCGGCGATTACTCAAGCATCTTGGTAAAGACCCGTGAGGGACGTCCTATCAAAATTGAAGGAAACAAGATGTCGAGCCTTACCAAAGGTGGTGTAAGTGCAAGAGTTCACGCTTCGGTTCTAAGTCTTTATGACAACGAAAAACTAAAAGAGCCTCAAAAAGGTGGTTCAAAGATTTCGTGGGCAGACCTTGACAAAGAAGTGGTAGCAGGACTATCAAAAGGTGGCAATATCCGAATCGTATCAAATACCATTCTTTCTCCTACATTCAAGAAAGTTATTGCTGATTTTATTACCAAGTACCCTACTGCTAAGCATATTACCTATGATGCCAATTCTGTTTCAGGATTAATTCAGGCAAATAGCGAATCGTTTGGACAGGCAGTTGTACCAAGCTATGATTTTGGTAAAGCCAAAGTAATGGTAGGTATTAATGCCGACTTTTTAGGTACCTGGATTGCTCCTGATGTATTTGCTGCACAATGGGCTGAAACCCGTCGTTTGAGCAGTTCCAAATCAGGTGGTAAAAATGAAATGTCTCGTCATTTCCAGTTTGAAACCGGAATGACTATTACAGGTGCTTCTTCTGACTATCGTTCAATGATTAAACCTTCGCAGGAAGGAGCGGTAGTAGTAGCCCTATATAATAAGGTAGCAGCTGCTTTAGGTGGTACACCCATTTCAGGTCCTGCTATTGAAATACAGAACCTTGATAAATGTGCCAAAGAACTGGCAGCCGCCAAAGGTGCCGCATTGGTAGTGTCAGGTTCAAACAATCCGGCTATTCAGACCGTTGTTAATGCCTTGAATAGCCTGTTAGGAAGCTACGGAACAACTATTGACTTAGGAAACCCGGTAAACTTCCGTCAAGGAAACGATGCTGACATGAACGCCTTCATCAACGAAGTAAAAGGCGGTCAGGTCTCTTCAGTAATCTTCCTTTCAAATCCTGTATATGACCACATCAGAGGTGCAGAATTAGGAGAAGCTCTTGGTAGAGTAGCTACTTCTGTCTCATTTGCAGCTAATGCTGATGAAACAGCGGCTAAATGTAAATATATTGCTCCTGCTCCTCATTATTTAGAGTCATGGGGTGATGCAGAACCTAAGAAAGGGTTCTACTCATTAATGCAGCCAACCATTTCTTTAATTTATAATACACGTCAGGCTGAGTCAAGTTTATTGATTTGGGCTGGTGGTTCAGGCGATTATCAGGCTTACCTGAAATCAAGCTGGAAAAGTATTTTAAATGGGGGTAAATCATGGGTACAGGCATTGCACGATGGAGTATATGAGCCGGGTGCAAGTGTAGTAGCCTCAGGTGCCTCATTTGCCGGAAATCTTGCCAATGCAGCCACTGCTATTGCAAGTATCAAAGGTTCAGGTATTGAATTGTCAGCTTTTGAAAATATTTCTATCGGCACAGGTACTCAGGCAAATAACCCTTGGTTACAGGAGATGCCAGACCCGATTTCAAAAGTAACCTGGGAAAATACCATTGCTATTTCGCAAAAAACAGCAACAGAAGTAGGTATCGATCAAGGTGACTGGGCAAAATTGACAGTAGGTGGTAAAACCATCGAATTACCTGTACTGATTCAGCCTGGTCAGGCGCATAATACTGTTTCTGTAGCTATAGGATACGGACGTACTGCCGCAGGTAAAGCCGGAAACGTAGGTGCTAATGTTTTACCATTGGTATCAAACGGACAGTACTGGGCAAGTGATGTTAAACTTGAAAAAACGAAGAGCGGTTATACATTAGCGCAGACACAAACACATAATACGGTAATGGGCCGTGAGGCTGTTATTCAGGAGTCGGTGTTGAGCGAATATGTGAAGAACGTAAAAGCAGGTCGTTTTGAGCCTAAATTACAAACTTCAGAAGGATTTAAAAAACCGGGTCAGATTACACTCTGGAACGGGCATGAGAAGAAAAACCATAGCTGGGGAATGGTAATTGACCTGAACCTTTGTCATGGTTGTGGTTCATGTTTGGTAAGTTGCCAGGCCGAAAACAACATTCCTGTTGTTGGTAAAGCCGAGGTAGCACGTGCCAGAGAAATGCACTGGATTCGTCTGGATCGTTATTATAGTTCTGATGCACCACACGAGGAGGGTTATAGCCCGGCTGGTTTCAGAGCAATGGAAATAGCTTCTGAGAATCCTGATGTAGTGTTCCAGCCAATGATGTGTCAACACTGTTCAAATGCGCCTTGCGAAACAGTTTGTCCGGTATTAGCCACTACACATAGTTCAGAAGGTCTTAACCAAATGACCTATAACCGTTGTATCGGTACTCGTTATTGTGCCAACAACTGTCCATATAAAGTACGTCGTTTCAACTGGTTCAAGTATTTTGAAAACGATAATTTTGATTACAACATGAACAACGACTTAGGTCGTATGGTGTTGAACCCTGACGTAACAGTTCGTTCAAGAGGGGTAATCGAAAAATGTTCGATGTGTGTGCAACGTATTCAATTAGGTAAATTAGAGGCTAAGAAACAAAAACGTCGCCCGGTTGATGGAGAAATCCAGACAGCTTGTTCTCAGTCTTGTCCTACTAATGCCATCGTATTTGGTGATATGTTAGACCCAGAATCACAAATCTCTAAGACCCTGGCAGTAGAAAAAGAAGGAAGAGCATTCCATGTACTGGAGGAAATCAACGTTCAGCCACAAATGACTTATCTGACTAAGATTCGTAACAAAGAAGGTGCGCCAAAAACTGAAACAAAACCATCAGAACACGCAAGCGGAGCACATTCATAATTTTGACTGAAGAAGTCGTTTTTAATTAAGATAATAGCATTTCAATAAACAAAAAAAACTATGCACGTAGTTTCACCTATAAGAGAGAAGCTGGTATTGAATGGTAAGTCTTACCACGATATAACAGAAGATATTAGTAGACATGTTGAAGCAAAACCTACTAAAGAGTGGAAAGTAGCATTTGGTATCTCAGTATTGGTATTATTGTATGGTACTGCCTGGGTATGCTGGACTTGGTGGGAAGGTCTTGGTGTGTGGGGATTGAACAAAACAGTAGGTTGGGCATGGGATATTACCAACTTTGTATGGTGGGTAGGTATTGGTCACGCTGGTACACTTATCTCTGCCGTATTGCTACTATTCCGTCAGAAATGGAGAACATCTATCAACCGTGCTGCTGAGGCGATGACCATTTTTGCCGTAATTTGTGCGGCGTCATTCATCGTCATGCACATGGGGCGTCCGTGGTTAGCTTACTTCGCATTACCATTGCCTAATACATTTGGTTCTTTGTGGGTAAACTTTAACTCTCCATTAGTTTGGGACGTGTTTGCTATCTCGACTTACTTCTCAGTATCTTGTTTGTTCTGGTATATTGGTATGATTCCTGATTTGGCTACTATCCGTGACCGTGCAACAGGTATGCGTAAGAAAGTATATGGTGCTTTAGCTATCGGCTGGACAGGCGGTGCAAAATCATGGGCAAGATATGAAGACATTTCATTAATCCTTGCAGGTCTTTCTACGCCACTGGTACTTTCAGTTCACACTATCGTATCATTCGACTTTGCTACTTCGGTCATTCCGGGCTGGCATACAACTATCTTCCCTCCATATTTCGTGGCAGGTGCCATTTTCTCAGGTTTCGCTATGGTTCAAAACCTGATGCTTGTAACACGTGTGGTATATAAATTAGAAGATTATGTGACCTTAGATCACATCTCTTTAATGAACAAAATCATTACACTTACGGGGTCAGTGGTAGGTATTGCCTATATTACAGAGTTCTTTATTGCCGCTTACTCAGGGGTTGAATACGAAAAATATGCGTTCATCAACCGTGCTACTGGTCCACTTTGGTGGTCTTATGCAGCCATGATGACCTGTAACGTACTTTCTCCTCAGTTGTTCTGGTTTGAAAGCATCCGCAGAAATATCGTGGTATCTTTTGTAATGGCAGTTGTGGTAAACATTGGTATGTGGTTTGAGCGTTTCGTAATTATCGTAACTTCGCTTCACAGAGACTATCTTCCATCAAGCTGGACTTATTTCACTCCTCGATTGGGAGATATTTCAGACTATATTTTCTCCTTTGGTTTCTTCTTTACAGCGTTCTTCTTATTCTCGAAGTTCTTACCGGTTATTAATATGGCTGAGGTAAAATCTGTATTGAAATCATCATCAGAGAAATATCCTGAAAAAATAAAGAAAAAAGCATAATCATTAGAATTAAGAAACCATTATCAGACAATGGCAGATAACAAATATTTAGTTGGTGTTTTTGACGACGAGGATGAAGTATTACATGCAGTCGGAGAAGTAAGACACAGTGGCGTGAAAATCCACGAAGTATATACTCCTTTTGCTATACACGGCCTTGATCGTGCCTTAGGATACGACCGCCCAAGAATGGGTATCGCAGCTTTCTTGTTTGGTATAACCGGAACCTGTTGTGCTTTATTGTTAACTTTCTGGACAATGGGAATTGACTGGCCTATCAATGTAGGTGGTAAGAACTTTTTCCCTTGGCCAACCAACGTTCCGATTATATTTGAGCTGACAGTCCTTTTGGCTTCGTTTGGTATGTCTTTCACTTTCTTTGTGATGGAAGGGATGGGGCCAACTGCTAAACCAGTTATTTTTGATGTAAGAAGTACTGACGACAAATTCATTATGGCAATTGATTTATCAAAAAACAAATTGTCAGAACTTGAAATCACTGATATTCTGAAAGAATCAGGTGCTTCTGAGGTAAATGTGAAAGAAGTTTAGTGAAAGAAAACAAGGAATAGACCTGCAAAGGCTAATCCAACCAATATATATACAGAACATTGATGAGTATCAGCCAACTGACTCATACAATAATACATTAATTTGTTTTCAAATGAAATTTTCAGTCCGAAATATCACGCTTGCGGTAGCAGTAACAACTTTCTCAACAGTTGTTTTGTCATCATGTCATGATAACAATAGTACAGGTTGGGAGTTTGCTCCAAATATGTACAACTCTCGTGCTTACGAGCCATTGACACAATGGCGTGAAAATACGATTAATCCTGACGGAAAAAATATGCGTCAGCCGGTACCAGGTACTGTTGCCCGTACAAATTACCATACGTCATTCTTACAGGATGACAGCACAGTAGTAAACGACCTGATGATATATAATTTACCTGCAGATAGTATTGCGGTAGCAGAAGCAACCTTGAAAAATCCAATACCTTGGTCGGATGCAGTAGAAACGGAAGGTCAGGCATTGTATGAAAGAAACTGTGCGCATTGCCACGGCGAAAAAGGTGCAGGTGATGGCCCGGTTGGTAAAGTTTATAAAGGTGTGCCTAACTATGCCAGTGACGCCTACAAAAACATGAATGACGGCCATATCTACCATGTAATTACTTACGGTAAAGGACGTATGTGGCCTCATGCTTCTCAGGTAAATCCTGAAGAACGCTGGAAGATAGTACATTACGTACACAGATTACAATTAGGAAATTAATAACGCACCCCCATCCCTAAAGGGGCGTGTTAGGAAATATTATAATGATTACCTCTCTGTAGGGGCGAGGTTAAAATTTCAAGAATAATGGCTCATAATACTCACGGAATTCCTTCAACAGAAGAAAGATTTGAGTTTACATCCGAATCAAGAAGCAAATTATTAATTGCTGCAGCCTTAGGTGTAGTGTTGGTTGCTATCGGAGCATTTCTTTTAAATAAAGGCTGGTCAATAGGTGTTTGGGAATCGCATGGTGCAGGGCACGATGCTGCCGCCGCCGGACACGATGCTCACGCTGCTGCTGCACATGGCGGAGGTGAACATCATGGCCCAACTTTGATTAATCGCATCATTGCTAACCTATGGATGAACAGCGTTTATTTTCTTGGGATTTCGGTTGTCGGAATGTTCTTCATTTCATATAATTATGTAGCAAAAGCAGGTTGGTCAGTATCAATTAAACGTGTAGCTGAGGCTTTCCCATCATTTATCTGGGTACCGGGTGCTATTATCATTATACTCTTTCTTATCCCTTCTACCCGCCACATGATTTACCATTGGACTCATGAGGGTATTATGGATAAAGGAAGCGAGAACTATGATAAAATCATTGCAACTAAATCGTGGTACCTGAATATGCCATTCTTTACCATCCGTTTATTAGCTTATGTTGGTGTATGGTACTATTTGTGGACATTGGTACGTAAATACTCTATTGCAGAAGAGCAGGAAGGCGGATTGGAGTATTATTACAAAAGCCGTAATGTTGCCAAGATATTCTTATTATTCTTTGCCGTTACTTCTTCAACATCAGCCTGGGATTTATCGATGTCAATTGATACACACTGGTTCTCAACTATGTTCGGTTGGTATCACCTGGCGAGCTGGCACGTAGCAGGTTTAGCGGCCTTGATGTATGCTATTCTGATACTAAAAGACAAAGGATATTTGAAAGCAGTAAATGATAGTCATCTTCACGATTTAGGTAAATTCATTTTTGGTTTCTCAATTTTCTGGACTTATGTTTGGTTCTCGCAGTATCTATTAATTTTCTATGCCAACTTACCTGAAGAAACTATCTATTTCCGTGAGCGTTTCACAGGTCATGACGGACGTTACTGGTGGCCATTCCATATTAACTTTGTTTTGAATTTCTTTTTCCCGATTCTGATTCTGATGGCAAGAGATTCAAAAAGAAGACCAACATTATTGAAATTGGGTTGCGGTTCTATTCTGGTAGGGCACTGGTTTGACTTCTATCAGATGCACATGCCGGGTATTGCTAAAGATCAGGGAGGTATAGGTATTATTGAGTGGGGAACAACGCTGACATTTGCTTCATTGTTTATCTACTTTGTAGCAAACACATTGTCAAAAGCAAATCTATATCCGAAAAAACACCCATTCCTGGAAGAAAGTTTGCACCACGATATCTAATAGCTTATTAGATAATTTTAAAAAGTTTTAATTTTAAAGCATACAAGGATTAAGCACTTATAACTTGTAAAATTTTAGTAACATGACCTTATTAATTGTTATTTTAGCTGTTGTGTTTTTGATTTTAACCATTATGGTTATTTCTAAAACCCAAACTCTATTGAAAGGTGTCAAAGATAAGTCAGAGTCAGAAGTAGAAGATACGATTACTGATGGAGCAAACAATATGAATGCTATCGGGTTGTTTGTGTTTTGGATTCTGAGTGTAATCGGAGTTGTCTGGTCATTTGAATATGCGAAAAAAGACTTCCTGATATCTTTCGGAGATTTACCAACAGCATCATCGGTGCATGGTAAAGAAACCGACTACTGGTTCTGGTTCGGTATGGCTGTAATCACAGTAGCATTTCTTGTGGTGAATTCTGTCTTATTCTATTTTCCATTAAAATACAGATATAAAAAAGATAGAAAAGCTTATTTCTATCCTCATAATAACACACTTGAAATTGTCTGGACTTTGATACCGGCACTTGTGATGGCCGGGTTGGTATTTACAGGTCTTAAGGTGTGGAACAGCGTAATGTCAGATGCACCAAAAGATGCAGAGGTAATTGAAATCATGGGAAAACAATTCGGCTGGCAAGTGCGTTATGGTGGTGTTGATAACGAAAAATTAGGTAATTACAGTTATAAGTTGATTAATGATGCCGAGGGTAACGAATTCGGTATTGATTTTACCGATGAAAACTCGTTTGATGATTTCACAAGTAATACAGAAATGCACATTCCGAAAGGCAAACCTGTATTATTGAAAATCAGAGCAAGAGATGTATTGCACAGTGTGTTTATCCCTCATATGCGTGTAAAAATGGACGCTGTACCGGGTATGCCAACCAAGTTCTGGTTTGTTGCCGACAAAAGTACGGCTGATATGCGTGCAGAATTAGGGAATCCTGATTTTAAATATGAGATTGCTTGTACAGAGGTTTGTGGTCGTAGCCACTTTGCTATGAAACTTACTTTAATAGTAGATGAGCCGGCAGAATATGAAAAGTGGAAGAAAGAACAAAAATCATTGCTTGCCTCTAAGCCTGAGTTTATGGAAAAAGTACCTGCTAACCTGCAAGGTAAAGCGATGAAATACATCATGCCTGCTGCACCGGCAAGTACAGATAGCACCACCGCTGCTACAGGCGGAGCGGCAACATCAGCCTCTTTAAGATAATTATTAACAACAGAAAATTCTTAAAAATAGTAATATTATGGCAGCAGCAGCACACGCAGACGTACATGCCAACGAACATGACCACGCTCACGAACACCATGAGCTGAGTTTTATCAGAAAGTACATTTTTTCTGAAGACCATAAAGTAATTGCTAAACAGTATCTGATTTCAGGTATTATCTGGGCTTTGATTGGAGGTTTCTTGTCATTAGTTTTTCGCTTACAATTAGGTTTTCCCGGAATTGACTTAGGTTGGTTAAAGCCTATTCTTGGAGAAAGATGGTTTGATGAAGCCGGAAAACTTGACCCTAACTACTACATTGCCTTGGTAACCATGCACGGAACCATCATGGTATTCTTTGTATTGACAGCCGGATTAAGCGGTACTTTCTCTAACTTCCTTATTCCGCTACAAGTAGGTGCAAGAGATATGGCATCAGGATTTATCAATATGTTATCTTATTGGTTCTTCTTCCTTTCAAGTGTTATCATGTTTGCTTCGTTGTTTGTGCATGATGGCCCTGCGGGTGGTGGTTGGGTTGTTTATCCTCCATTAAGTGCTTTACCAGATGCTGCACCGGGTTCAGGAACAGGTATGACCATGTGGTTGGTGAGTATGGCAATCTTTATCGTATCCAGTTTATTGGGTAGTGTAAACTATGTAACTACTGTAATTAACTTGCGTACAAGAGGGATGACTTTCGATAAAATGCCTCTGACAATCTGGGCGTTTACATTTACTGCTATCTTAGGTATCTTGTCATTCCCTGTATTATTCTCTGCGGCACTTTTATTGATTTTCGATCGTAGTTTCGGAACAAGTTTCTATCTGTCAGATATTTATATCAATGGTCAGGCATTACCAAATCAAGGTGGTAGCCCTATCTTATTCCAGCACTTATTCTGGTTCTTAGGTCACCCGGAAGTATATATCGTAATCCTTCCTGCCTTAGGTATGACGTCGGAAATCATTGCTACTAATTCAAGAAAACCAATTTTTGGTTACAGAGCCATGATTTTCTCAATGTTGGGTATCATGTTCCTGGCCTTCATCGTATGGGCTCACCACATGTTCATGACAGGTATGAATCCATTCTTAGGTTCGGTGTTCATGCTCTTGACCTTGATTATTGCAGTACCGTCGGCCGTAAAAGCCTTCAACTATATTACAACCATGTGGAGAGGTAACATCGTGTTTACTCCTGCTATGTTGTTCTCAATTGGTCTGGTATCTTTCTTCGTATCGGGTGGTGTTACAGGTATTATTTTAGGTAATAGTGCTTTAGATATTCAATTGCACGATACTTACTTTGTAGTAGCTCACTTCCACCTGGTAATGGGTTCTGCAGCCTTCTTCGGAATGGTGGCAGGGGTATATCACTGGTTCCCTAAGATGTTTGGCAGAATGATGAATGCTACTTTAGGTTACATTCACTTCTGGATTACGTTCGCTGGGGTTTATGTAGTATTCTTCCCGCAACACTACTTAGGTATTGCCGGTTTCCCAAGAAGATATTACTCTTATACAGGTTTTGACTTTACTAACAAATATCAGGACTTAGCAGAATTAAGTACTATTGCCGCTATCGTGGTATTTGCAGCAAATATTATTTTCTTGTTCAACTTCTTCTATTCGATGTTCTGGGGTAAAAAAGCAACTGCTAACCCTTGGCGTTCAAATACTTTGGAGTGGACAACACCGGTTAATCCGGGTCATGGTAACTGGGAAGGAGAGATTCCTGCGGTTTATCGTTGGCCTTACGATTATAGCAAGCCAGGTGCTGCCGAAGATTTTATCCCTCAGAACATTCCGTTCTCAGCTACTCCAGAGTCTAACCTGGAAGATGAAAACGAGCAAATCAAAGAGGAAAAAGAAATTGAGGGAATTAAGTTTAATTACAATATCCCTGATTGATAAACCAAGATTTTAAGTTAAGTAGCTTTAGCAATAAAGCTACTTAACATATAAATCAACAAAATCATGGTAACTTTTAGAAAGCTGGGTGTCTGGACGATTGGAGCGATATATGTGCTGATATTGGTTGGAGGTATTGTTCGGGCAACAGGTTCTGGTATGGGTTGTCCTGATTGGCCTAAATGTTTTGGCAGTTGGGTACCACCAACAGATATTTCGCAATTACCTGTCAATTACAAAGAGATTTTTGGTGCCAAACTCAAAGGCGAAGTAGAATTTAATGCAGTTAAAACCTGGGTTGAATATATAAACCGATTGGTTGGCGTATTAATAGGTCTGTTTGTTTTTGCCACTTTTTTGACTTCGATACGTTCTTTCTGGAAAAAAGACAGAACGATTGTTTGGTTAAGTTTCATCGCTTTTGTATTGGTTGGTTTTGAGGGGTGGTTGGGTTCAAAAGTAGTGTCGAGCGAGTTACACCCCGTAATGATTACACTACATATGTTGCTGTCGGTCATTATTGTGTTTGTGTTGTTGTATGCAGTGGCGAGGTCTTACACTCATGTAGTAGAAGTTGAAGACATCAAAGAAGCAGGTTCAATCAGTTTTCTGCTTACAGCCTTGATATTGGTTACGCTTGGTCAGGTATTGTTAGGTACACAGGTAAGAGAAATGGTTGACCAGGTAGCGATAGCGATGGGAGAACAGTTAAGAAGCGAATGGGTAGCTAATCTGGGCGGAAAGTTTGCAACGCATCGTTGGTTTTCATTTGTAGTTTTAGGTTTACATATTTTATTTCTAAACAGAATACTAAAAAATAACAGCCATAAAGGAATTATCTATCAGTTTTCAATTGGGCTGATAATTCTGATAGCCATTGAAATGGTATCAGGCTTGATTTTAGGTTATCTGGGACTTCCGGCTTATTCGCAGCCTATTCATTTAACAATTGCCATTCTGATGTTAGGAGTACAGTTTGTTTTGTATCTGTTGTTGAATAAAGAAAGGATTTTCAGAGGCGTTCCGGAATTTTCATTAAAGTAATGAGTCAATCAGTCAGTCAAAATATAGTTAGTGTAAAGCTCAGGGCTTTATATGACATCACAAAATTCAGGTTGTCTGCAACCGTGGTTTTTTCTGGGGCGTTTGGTTTTATATTAGGGGCTGATAAGTTAGACTGGGTAAAGTTAGTTCTTTTCTGTATTGCGGCATTTTCAACAACAGCCGCCGCCAATATCATCAACCAGATTATTGAAAAAGATCTGGATACCTTGATGAAGCGTACGCAAGACCGCCCTTTGCCAAGTGGCAGATTATCGGTAAAAGAAGCAGCGTTTTTTGGTTGGGGATTAGCAGTAATAGCCATGTATATTCTGTTCTATGAATTTAATCTGAGAGCAGGTTTAGTGGCTTTGTTATCAATGGTTTTATATGGCTTTGTCTATACTCCACTGAAAAGAGTAGGGCCGATTGCAGTAGCAGTAGGGGCATTGCCTGGCGCTTTTCCTCCGATGATTGGTTGGATAGCGGCTACAAACCATTTCGGATTAGAACCGGGTATTTTGTTTGCCATTCAGTTTTTCTGGCAGTTCCCGCATTTCTGGGCCATTGCCTGGGTTTTAAATGAAGATTACAGCAAAGCAGGTTTTAAATTGTTGCCCTCAAGTGGTGGACAAAACCTGAACTCTGCTATTCAGATAATGATTTATACCTTGTTTTTATTACCCTTATGTTGGGTGCCTTATTATATGGGTATGACAGGTATCAATTCGGCTATAGTAGCGATGATTTTTGGTATCCTTTTCCTGGCGCAGACATTCCATCTGATGAGAAAAGTAGATAGAAAAGCCGCATTGCAATTAATGTTCGGGTCGTTTATTTATCTTCCGGTAGTGCAGATTGCCTACCTTTTAGATAAAATATAAGCCTATTAGATTCAGGTAAAAAAATGAGAGAAAAAGAGTTAAAAATGCCTATAAATAAGTTGACCGAAGAACCTAAACAGGTATTGTCGGTCAATAAATGGAAGTTTATGGTATGGCTCTTCATTATTACCATCATTATGCTCTTTGCTTCGCAAACAAGTGCATATCTGGTAAGAAGAGCAGAGGGTAACTGGGTAGAATTTGATATTCCGCAGATATTTTGGTTTAGTACGCTTGTGTTGCTGGTAAGTAGTGTTTCTATGCACTTTTCGTTGCAAGCAGCTAAGAAGAATAACCAAGCATTATTGAAAACTGCGGTAGCCATTACCTTTATTTTCGGAATGACATTCTTAGTTATGCAATACCTCGGTTGGCAGAATCTGCAACAACAAGGTGTATTCTTAAAAGGCAATCCATCTGGCTCGTTCTTCTATGTATTTACGGGTTTACACATGGCTCACCTTTTAATCGGATTGGGAATTCTGGTGGCTACTTTTATTATGGCATTCAGAATGAAAATCAATTCTAAGAATACTTTGCTGGTTGAAGTATGCGCAACAGCATGGCATTTCCTTGATTTACTTTGGGTATATTTGTTCGTATTTTTATTGTATTTTAGATAAACTTTTTACAATTTCAAGATTTAAACAGGTAACTTTACAGCCTGTTTGAAACTCAGAAACTATCAGCTATGGCAAGTGCAAATAACTCAACGACCGCTGAACATTTAATGTGGAAGGGTGGAATCCAACCAATGAAAGTTGGATACGGAAAATTAATGATGTGGATTTTCCTTCTATCCGATACGTTTACTTTTTCGGCTTTACTGGTTTCTTATGGTTTGGTGCGTTTTAGTTTTCCAACCTTTGAAGGATTAAGAAAAAACTTTGAATTTTCGAATGCCTGGTGGCCAATCCCGGAGCGAGTATTTGAGGCGGTTCCGTTCTTGCATGGCATATCAGCTCCACTGGTATTCGTAGGTATCATGACATTCATTCTTATCATGAGTTCGGTTACAATGGTATTGGCCGTAGAAGCCGGACACCGTCGCGACAAAGCTGATGTAGAAAAATATATGCTTTGGACAATCCTGGGTGGTATTGCCTTCTTAAGCTCACAGGCTTGGGAGTGGGGACACTTCATCCACGGTACCGAAGAAGGTCTTACTTTGGCTAATGGTACTAAAGTATTTGGTGCTAACCTGGTTCAGAATCAATATGGCCCTCCGGCTTTTGCAGACTTTTTCTTCTTTATTACCGGTTTCCACGGAACCCACGTATTATCAGGCGTAGTGTTGAACGTTCTGGTTTTCTATAATGCTTCTAATGGCATTTACGAAAAAAGAGGACACTATGAAATGGTAGAAAAAGTAGGTTTATACTGGCACTTTGTGGACCTTGTTTGGGTATTCGTATTTACCTTCTTCTACCTTGTGTAGTCAGAATAGATAATGATTTCTCAATCGTCAGATTGGATAAACTTAAAAATATTGTATTAAAAAATGGCTCAACATACAGAACACCACGGTCACGAAGAGAAACTCCCGGCGCAAACCAAAGAAATCTGGAAAACGTTCTGGATACTTTTAATCATCACTTCAATTGAGTTCGTGATTGCATTTACCATAGATGCAGACCATTATAAATGGACAAAAATCGGAATCTTCATTATTCTGACTATTGTGAAAGCATACTACATTGTTGGTATCTTTATGCACTTAAAACATGAAGTGAAATCACTGATATGGACAATTGTATTACCCTGTATATTTGTTGTATGGTTAGTTGTAGCTTTGATTATTGAGGGGGGATATATTGGATTTGAACGCTTCATATTCGGAAAATGAGTAAAAATTTTAGCAAGGCCGGAATACTAATAGCGATATTAGTAATTCCGGCTTTTATATTTATATTTCTGAAACTCTTCGGAAATAATTATTATAAGCTCCCGTATTTTATGCCTGAGATGGATGAACACGGACAGGTATTGATGAAAGGAGCAGATACGGTATTTCATAAAATACCTGAGTTTAAGTTGACCGACCAGAACGGTAGTGAATTTTCTTCTCAACAGACAAAAGGTAAAATCTACGTAGCCAATTTCTTCTTTACCCGTTGCGGAACTATCTGCCCCAAACTGAGTTCGTCTATGATACGTGTGCAGGATTTATTTGTAGATAGTCCTGACGTAATGATGGTTTCTCATTCAGTTGACCCTAATCATGATACACCGGAAGTACTGAAAACTTATGCGAAAAAGTATGATGCCAAAGACGGTAAATGGTTTTTTCTGACAGGAGATAAGAAAGCAGTATATGATTTGGCTATCAAAGGTTATAAGTTGCCTATAGCCGATGCGTCGGAATATGATAAGAATATCAAGAATGTAGATGAAATGTTTATCCATTCTGAGAAAATGATGCTGATAGATAAAGAAGGGTATATCAGAGGTATTTATGATGGCACCTTTAATGCCGATGTAGAAAGGTTGATAGCTGAAATAAAAGTATTACAGGAAATTTATAAAGACAAAAATAATCCTCAATAGAGGGAATAAGTATGGAAGCACAGTTAGAGAAAAAATCCATGTTATGGATAAATTTACTATCAATAGTGATACCATTGGTAGTAGCATTGATGTTGGGCATTCGTCAGAAATTTGACTTAGGTGCCTGGACAAAAGTTTTGCCGCATGCAATCGGAATGATTAATTCATTAACGGCTGTTTTATTATTATACGGATTTTATCTGATTAAACAAAGAAAGATAGAGCAGCATAAGAATGTAATGACAGGTGCCTTTACTTTAGGAGGTTTGTTCTTGGTATGTTATGTAGCTTATCATATTTCAAACCCAAGTACGAAATTTGGCGGAGAGGGTATTATGCGTTATCTTTATTTTTTCGTACTGATTAGTCATATCGGGCTGTCTTTTATCGTTTTACCTTTGGTATTAAGAACCTATTATTTTTCGTGGACTAACCAGATAGCACGACACAGAAAAATAGCAAAGATTGCTTTTCCAATCTGGTTATATGTATCTATTACAGGAGTAATTGCTTATTTAATGATAAAACCTTATTATCTTTAAGACAATGAAAGCATTCAGAATCATATTAAGTACAACCGTATTTCTATTAATCAGTTGTACGTTTTCAATGGCACAATGTGCTATGTGTAGAGCTACTGTGGGTAGCAACCTGAGCGAAGGCCGTGGGGTGATTGGCACAGGAATTAATGATGGAATTTTGTATTTACTGGCAATTACCTATTTATCAATCCCGACATTGATATTTATCTGGTATCGTAGTGCCAAAAAAGAAATGAATTTAAAACTGAAATTGAATAGATAAACTGCTTGAAAAGCGAGTCTTTTATTTCATCAACATAACCAAGAAGAATCTGCCACTATAATTGCAGATTCTTTTTTGTTTTCAACTTATTGGGTTTTCTATTTCTTTAGTATCTTGCAATGTGCTTGTCTATACAAGCATTTTACAATCTATCAACCTTCATAATATTTTAACCATGAGTAATAAACCTCATAGAATCGCTATGTTAGGCACCGGACTAATAGGCTGGTTTTATACAAAATCTCTCCATGAACATCGTCGCCCTGACCGTGTACAGGTAGTCTATTCAAGAAGTGAAGAAAGAGGAAAAGCCTTTGCTGAAGAATGGAATATTCCGAAATATACAACCAGTATGGAAGAAGCCATTAAAGATAAAAGTGTGAATGTGGTAATTGTAGGCCTGCCTAACGACCTGCATCTGGAAGCTATCAAATTATGCTGCAAATACAAAAAGAGCGTGCTTTGTACCAAACCGTTGGCACGTACAGGAGCAGAGGCAAAAAAAATACTGGAAATGGTAGAAAAAGCAGGGATATTTCATGGATACCTTGAAGACCTCGCTTATACCCCTAAAACGCTTCATGCCTTGCAATCGGTTAAAAATGGGGTGATTGGTCGTGTAACCTGGGCAAGATCAAGAGAAGCACATCCCGGGCCTCATTCAAGCTGGTTCTGGGATTTAAAAAAAGCCGGAGGTGGTGCTATTGTTGACCTGGGTTGCCACTGTATAGAAATTGCCCGTAACTATATCGGCAAAGACATCAGACCTGTTGAGGTAATGTGTTGGGCGGCTACACAGGTAAAGCCTATTGAAGCAGAAGATAATGCCATTGCTTTAGTAAAGTATGCCAATGGAGCTGTAGCGCAATTTGAAGTAAGCTGGTCGTTCAGAGGAGGAATGGATTTAAGAGATGAGGTGGCAGGCACTGAAGGGGTAATAAGAACAGACCATTTTATGCGTACAGGGTTTGAAATGTTTACAGCAGCACAGGAAGCAAGTTATGTAGCCGAAAAAGCTGAAAGTGCTTCCGGCTGGCTCTTCCCGGTCGGTGACGAAGTAAACTCTTTAGGCTATACCCATATGTTTACAGATATGTTTGATAGCTTAGACAATGGCACCACACCAATGGAGAGCTTCTATGATGGCTACATTGTAAATGCCGTAATAGATGCATGTTATAAATCGGCTAAAACCAAGAAATGGGAGCCTGTAGTTATTAAGGACTGGAGAGGAAGAACCGATGTAACAGAACCCTCACCATTTGTAGATTATGATGCAGACCATTGGCATATTAAAGACGAATTCCTGCCTGATGGACGTAAAAAAGTGATTCTGAAAGAGAAAGTAACAGGGAATATCATTCAGCGGGTTTTGTAATAAAAAAGGTGTGGGAGTTTCCCACACCTTTTTTATTGTACCCTTGTCCAGGCCTCCCAGTCGCTTTCGGCTTCTAATTTATTTTCAATCGTATCAGGCAGTTTAGCAAAGAAATCTAAGCCCGTAATACGTTCTACTTCATCAACCGATACTACATAATTGTTCATTCTTTTGCCGAATAAGCCCTCATTGGGCAATAAAAATGCAATGACACGTGCCTTTTTCGGATTGTTAGCCTGATAATACAACACAATCTTGTAATAAGATTTAGGAACTGCTACCTCATTATATTTCCCGATAGTTTTCATGCCTTTTGTTAAAACCGGGCCTGTTACCACATACAATTCTTCGTCGCGAACTGCCCAGCCTCTGATACGACTTTCGATGTTTTCCCAGATTCCTCTGTTGAAATCAGGTACTTGCGGACATATATTACTCATAAAAAAGGTTTCATTCATTAAATCCTGGCAGCATTTAAAATCTCCTGCCGGAACCATGTGTCCACGGTCGTAGCCCGAATTGCTGTAGTCAGTCGATAGGGCAGAATTACCTTCAACTTTTTTATCCGGTATAAACTGGTTATCGCCCCGGTTGGCGTATCCTTTGGTAAATTCACCTCTTAGTTTGTGTACTACCCACGAAGGTACTTCATATTTCTCTTCATAGCGAAGCGTATAGTTTTTGTGCTTTATAATTTCGTCAGTTTTATTAATGGCGGGCAGGGCAAAATCAGCAATTTCGTGGTCGCCCAAAGCTGTTTCCTCCTGCTCGTCTTTGCCCAATACTTTTTCTTTAAATTTATCAAACAGAGAACCCTCTTCTTCCTTGGTACTTCCTTCGGTTTTTTTCTTGTTTGAAGCCGTAGATTCGTTATCATCTTTGGTAGCAGTGGCTTCATTATCAGGCTCAGGCGCCTTGTAAGGGTTATCCTTTTTGGTGTCAGAATCTTTTGTTTTAAAAACGCCCGATACAGTCTCCCATAATTTGCTGATAGGACCGGGCTTGTCTTTGTAGTAAAGAAAATAACCAACAGCGAAAAATATCAGAATGAGAATAATACGATTGGATTTCATCTAAAAGCTAAGGTGTTTAATATTATTGCAATTTTACAACAAAACGAAGAAGTATGCCATTTCTGCACGGGTTTTGTTTAAAAGTATTTTTAAAGAGAATTTTAAGATTTTATGAAAGAATTGTAAAAAATACACTTAAATTCAATCAGATGCTCTCAATGGTTTTCTTTAAAAGGGCTTTCAATTGCTGACAATTGCTGTTACATTTGCGCTTTCAAACAAAATGTACAATGAAGAGAAAAATCCTAACAAATCTCATTTTCTGTGGATTACTTGCTAATACAGTATCTGCACAGCAGGTGATTCCACTGAATAACATGGATGCTTTCAGACCAACACAAGGCCAATGGAGCATTGTGGGTGCGGTAGAAGCAGATTTTACAAAACCTAACGACTTACACAAAAAAGAGGCTTCGACAGGAATTAACACCGGCATCTTATTATGCGAACACCCTCCCGGAAAATATGGTATTGAAATGGACTTGCTCACCAAAATGGAGCACGGAGATTTAGACCTTGACCTTGATTTTATGATGGCGAAAGGCTCAAACTCCGGTATCTATCTGCAAGGCCGTTATGAAATTCAGTTGTTTGATAGCTGGGGTAAAAAATTACCTAAATACGGCGACGTAGGTGGTATTTACGAACGTTGGGATGATTCAAAACCGGAAGGTTCAAAAGGTTATCAGGGTATTGCTCCCCGTTTGAATGTGGCCAAAGCACCCGGTTTGTGGCAAAATATTAAAATTTCTTTTCAGGCACCAAGATTCGATGCAAGTGGCAAGAAAACTGCCAATGCCCGTATTCTTTCTATTTATCTGAATGGCGTATTGATTCATGAAAACGTTGAATTGACCGGACAAACCAGAGGTGCATGGGTTGACAATGAAGTTGCTATGGGGCCACTTCGTTTTCAGGGAGACCACGGCAATGTAGCTATCAGAAATATCAGATATAAGAGCTATAACCAGCAAGTATTGTCATTCAAAGATTTGAAATACGGTGTCTATAAAGGTAATTTCAGAACGATTGGAGACATAGAAAAAATCAAACCGGAATATAGTGGCAATCTGAATTCATTGAACTGGGCAGTAACCAATGCTGAAAATGAGTTTGCCGTAAAATATGCAGGTAAAATTGTAGTACCGGAAGCCGGAACCTATACTTTTACTACCACGCACGGTGGTAATACTGAAGTGAAAATAAATGGTCAGCAAGCGTTTAAAAATGGCTGGATGCAGTCAGATCCTGATGGTAGAAAAGTAACATTGGAGCTACCTGCCGGAGAAGTACCTTTTGAACTATACTATTGGAAAGCCGATGGCTGGTTACAACCCTCATTGGGCTTATATGCCGAGTCGGCAACGGTGCGTAAACACCCTTTACACTCAGCCAATTCTACTATGGTAAACAATCCTTCTTCGCCTATCTTATTAGGTACTGGTGCAGAACCTGTTCTACTACGCTCGTTTATGGATATTAAAGAAGGTGATAAAAATAAGCGAATTGTACACGCCATTTCGGTAGGAAACAAAGAAAATGTACACTTTACTTATAACTTAGATAACGGTTCGTTGTTTCAGGTATGGAAAGGTAATTTCTTAAACGCAACCCCAATGTGGCAGGATAGAGGTGATGGTAGCTCAAGACCGATGGGTAGCCTGACCGTATTAGGAGACACCCCATTGGTAGCCGTTTTAGAAACACCCGATAAAGCATGGAGCAATGTGGATGGCACGTTCCGTACACGGGGCTATGAATTAGATGACAACGGTCAGCCGACTTTTAAATATGACATTTATGGAGCTAAAGTTACAGACAAAATAACTCCTGTAGAAGAAGGCAAGATGCTGAAACGGGATATTGCTGTAAGTGGCGCAGTAAATAATTTATATGCCAGATTAGCCTCAGCAGATGCCATCAGCAAAAATGCTGACGGAACATTTAATGTAGGTGATAGCAGTTATCTGATTAAAGTGGACAGTGGAAATGCCGAGATAAGAACCGTAGGTGGTAAGCAGGAATTAATTGCGCCATTGAAAGAAAACATCAGCTATTCGATTATTTGGTAAAACAGAGGCTTTAAAATTGTATAAGAATGAAAAAAATATTTAAAACAATTCTTTTTTCGGTAGCAATGGTTTCTGCGGCCTTGGCACAGAATACGGCTGAAAATGACTACTACCGTATCATTACGCTACCTGTACCCGAAAATATGTTGCTCGAAGTGGGAGGTATCACTACCTTGCCAAATGGCGATGTAGCGCTGGCTACCCGCAGGGGCGACATTTGGGTGATTAATAACCCCTATATGGCAGGTACGGCACAACCGTATTTCAAGAAATTTGCCAGTGGTTTGCACGAAATATTGGGTTTGGCTTACAGAAATGGTGCACTCTACTGTGCCCAACGTGGTGAACTTACCAAACTGATTGATAAAAATGGTGATGGCAAAGCTGATGTGTATGAAACAATTGCTACCTTACCTATTTCAGGCCACTACCATGAGTATAGCTATGGCCCTAAGTTTTTGCCTGATGGTTCTATGATTGTAACAGGGAATGTAGCTTTTGGAGATGAAGAGTGGTGGAGAGGTGAAAGCAGAGTGCCGTGGAGAGGTTGGGCTGTAAGAATTACAGAAGATGGTAAAATAGAACCTTATGCTACAGGTATGCGCTCGCCTTGTGGTATTGGTATGATAGACGGCGAGTTCTGGTATGGCGATAACCAAGGCGACTGGATGGGTTCAGGCTTTATTGCACAGGTAAACAAAGGTGATTTTATGGGACACCCTGCGGGCTTACGCTGGACAAGCGACCCTAACTCACCTGTGAAACTGACAACCGAACAATTGTATGCTAAAGTAAATCCAAGAAAAGATAAAGATGCGAATGGCTATTACATTAAGCCTGAGAACATTGAAAACGAAAGAGGAGTATATCTTTTTGAAATGAAAAAAGATATTCCTGAATTAAAAACTCCGGCTGTATGGCTTCCGCATGGTGTATTGGGTATTTCTACTTCCGAAATTCTGAAAGACGAGACCAATGGCGCTTTCGGGCCATTTGCAGGACAGTTATTAGTAGGCGACCAAGGCAAGAGTAATATTTCACGTGTATTTGTTGAAAAAGTAAACGGCGAATATCAGGGAGCATCTTTTATGTTCCGTGAGGGATTCCAGTCAGGTATACTGCGTATGACCTGGGGACAAGATGGCTCTTTGTTTGTAGGTGAAACCAACCGTGGATGGGGTTCGGCAGGTAATACAACAGCAGGCGTAGAACGTCTGGTATGGACAGGCAAGATGCCTTTTGAAATGAAAGCCGTAAGAGCTACTCCAGATGGATTTGAAATTGAGTTTACCAAACCGGTAAACAAAGCAACCGCTTCTGACTTTAAAAATTATCAGGTTCGTAGCTTTATCTACAAATACCACCCGGTTTATGGTAGCCCTCCGGTAGGGGAGAAATTCCTGAACGTGAAAGGTTTGAAAGTGTCAGAAGATGGTATGAAAGTTCGTTTGTTGGTAGAAGGCCTAAGAGACCACTTTATTCATGAAATAAAAGCTGACGGAGTAAAAGATGCAGAGGCTAAAGGACTATTGCACAATACTGCTTTCTATACTTTAAACAACATTCCATCTGGTGAAAAACTGACAGGCTTTGTGCCTCGCCCGGCTAATTTACCTGTGGCAGGTACAACCACAAAAGCAGAGAAACTGGTAACGCCTGACGATAGAACGGCCACAGCAACCAAAGCTACAGCCACTAAAGCAGCAGTTCCTACTTACGATGAAGTGAAGCCACTGTTACAAAAACATACTTGCGTGGCGTGCCACCAGCAAGATAAACGCCAGGTAGGTCCGGCGTTTAAGGATATTGCCAAACGTAAGTATTCAAACGATAAAATCGTGAACCTTATCCATAAGCCCAATCCTAAAAACTGGCCTGACTATGCAACCGAAATGCCCCCAATGCCGCAGGTACCTAAGGCAGATGGCTTGAAGATTGCCGCCTGGATAAATTCTTTGAAATAAATAGTCGTTAAGACTTCAATCCCCCAAAAACCTGCCGATACCCGGTAGGTTTTTGTTTTTTCAGAAGCCGGAATGAGCGATTGAAGTTGGAAAGATTATGAAAACCGCAGTCGAAAGCAATCTGTTGAATACTCTTCCGGTTTTCAATCAGCATACGGCAAGCATAGCCTATGCGTACTTCGGTCAGAAACTGAATATAGGTTTTTTGCGTGCGGTTTTTAAAATAACGGCAAAAATTAGGTACCGACATATTAGCTATGGTAGCCGCTTCTTCAATCAGAATTTTACGATTAAAATGCGAAAGTGTAAATTCATAGATATGGTTAATAGTATCGGCATCAAAGCGGTGATACGACTCTACAAAACCCTCGCTGCTTAAAAAGCTTACCTCGGTCGACATAGCAATGATTTCTAATATCTGTAATAAAAGAACAATCCGTTGTACACCATTGGTGCTTTCAAACAATTGATTGAATAGCTTAAGTACTTCTGTTCTTGAATGTCCTGAAATGCGTAAACCTCTTTTGGCTTTTTCAAACAGCCATCTGATATTTTCGAGTTCTTTCAGATTCAAAAAATCTTTCCCGAAGCAATCAGGCAAAAACTGAATCACCTGCGCAGTGGCTTTTAATTGTGAATTATCAGAGAAATAACTGGCATCATTCTTCCATACATGAGGTAGATAAGCACCTAATAGAACCAAATCACCTTCTTCAAAGTCTTCAATACTGTCTCCCACAAAACGGGTGCCTTTGCTATGCACAATATGGGTCAGTTCTAATTCAGGATGGAAATGCCACTTGTCATATAGGTAGTGTAATTCGTCTTTGCGTGACAAAAACGAATAATCATTCGAAATATTAATTTTGCGGAGTATTGCTTGCACAAATTATTGATATAATGATATAAGAAAAAGGCTTCTTTTTGTAAAGTTGATAATATTTCATCAAAACTGTATAATATTTCATAAAAAAGCTATGGGAATGAATTGTACTTTTGTAAGAAGTTTTTTAATTCCCCGTATATTATATGCAACATAAAGTTTTAAAAGTAAATCCTTCAGACAATGTGATTGTGGCACTCCGTAATCTGGAAGCCGGAGAGAATATTGAGTTTGAAGGAGAAAATTATGTCTTGCCAAGGTCAATTGCAGCCAAACATAAATTTGTTACCGAAGATTTAGACAAAGGAGACCACGTAACCATGTATGGCGTATTGGTAGGGAAGGCTACCCAACCTATCAAACGTGGCGAGCAAATTACTACTTTTAATCTGAAACACGAATCAGAAGAATATTCTGTCAATAAAAGAGTTCCACAAACAAACTGGATTGTCCCCGATGTTTCTAAATGGAAAAATAGGACTTTTATGGGATATCATCGTTCAGATGGTCAGGTAGGAACAGCCAACTACTGGTTAGTATTGCCACTGGTGTTTTGTGAGAATCGGAATATATTGAAACTAAAAGAAGCCTTTGATAAAGCATTGGGGTATGCTTTTCCTGATGTATATCTGCGTCAGGTAGAAGATTTGGTGCAATTACACCAGAAAGGCGGAGTAAATAGCATTGATACTTATAATCAGGCAGAGCAGGGAGATTCAATTGGCAGACGTATGTTTCCTAATCTGGATGGAATCAAGTTTTTGACGCATGAGTCGGGTTGTGGAGAAAACAATCAGGACTCTGAACTCTTAGCAGCTTTGTTTGCGGCCTATGCTAACAACGCCAATGTAGCCGGAATAACCGTATTAAGTTTAGGGTGTCAGAAAACACAGTTTACTGATTTGATGGACGAAATCAAAAAACGTAACCCTGATTTCGATAAACCTGTTTTATTGTTTGAGCAACAAGCCTATGGCACAGAATTCGATATGATGTCGGCGGCTATTAAAGAAACATTCAAAGGATTAATTGAGGCCAATAAACTGACCCGCCAGCCTGCTCCATTGTCAGAGTTACAAATTGGTTTAAAATGCGGAGGGTCAGATGGATTCTCCGGTATATCAGCCAATCCTGTTTTAGGTCATTTATCCGATTTGGTAGTAGCATTAGGCGGTAAAACTTATTTAGCTGAATTTCCTGAATTATGTGGTGTAGAACAGGAGTTAATCAACCGTTGTGTAACTACCGAAAAAGCAGAGAAATTTGAATACCTGATGCGTGATTATGCAGCTAAGGCCGAAGCGGTAGGTGCAGGTTTTGATATGAACCCGTCAGCAGGTAATATTAAAGATGGTTTAATTACTGATGCTATCAAGTCGGCAGGGGCGGCCAAAAAAGGTGGTACTGCACCCATTGTTGATGTATTAAATTATACAGAGTTAGCTAAAGAAGCTGGCTTACATCTGGTATGTACACCCGGCAACGATGTATTGGCTACTACAGGCAAGGCGGCCTCAGGGGCAACCATTATTCTTTTTACCACAGGTTTGGGTACGCCAACAGGGAATCCTGTTTGTCCGGTTGTAAAGGTATCTACCAATACACAATTGGCTAAAAAAATGCCTGATATTATTGATTTTGATTGTGGTGAAATTATTACCGGAGAAAAAACCATTGAACAAACCGCAGAAGATTTATTGGAATATTGCATTAGCCTTGCCAGCGGTAAAATTCTGACCAAAGCACAGGAATTAGGCCAGGATGATTTTATGCCCTGGAAAAGAGGAGTAAATTTGTAGATTCATTCAGATAAAAAATATAGCTTATGAGATTATTACGTTTCGGAGAGTTTGAGCAAGAAAAACCAGCTGTTGAATTATTAGACGGCACTCGCATAGATGTTTCGGCTTTTGGAGAAGATTATACTGAGAAATTCTTCGCTACTGACGGCCTGGCTCGTTTGGCTGCATGGGTAGAAGCCAATGCAGATAGCTGTCCTAAAGTACCGATAGAAGCAAGGATTGGTTCATGTATTGCCCGACCATCCAAGATTGTTTGTATTGGTTTAAACTATGCCAAACATGCCGAAGAAACCAATGCACCGATTCCGAAAGAACCGATAATTTTCTTCAAATCTACTACTGCTTTGTGCGGGCCTTATGATAACGTGATTATCCCGAAAAATTCTGTGAAAACAGACTGGGAGGTTGAGTTGGCTATTGTTATAGGCAAAAAAGCATCGTATGTAACCGAAGAAGAAGCGATGGATTATGTGGCAGGCTATGCTTTGCATAACGATTACTCGGAAAGAGAGTTTCAGATAGAGCGTGGCGGGCAATGGGTAAAAGGTAAAAGCTGCGATACATTTGCGCCCTTAGGGCCTTTCATGGCTACTAAAGACGAGATTGAAAATCCGAATGATTTGCCTTTGTGGCTGACAGTAAACGGAGAAAAACTGCAAAACTCTAATACTGACGACATGATTTTTAAAGTGCCTTTTCTGATTCATTACCTGAGCCAGTTTATGACCTTATTGCCGGGAGATGTGATTTCTACAGGTACACCATTTGGCGTAGGGCTTGGTTTTAAACCCCCTCGTTACCTGAAAGCAGATGATGTGGTGGAATTAGGCATTGACGGATTGGGTACACAAAGACAAATAGCCGTTGACTATAAAAAAGCGGAATGATATGAACTTAAATTTAAGCGATAAGATAATTATTGTTACAGGGGGCGCTAAAGGGATTGGTGAGGGGATTGTGAAGACATTAGCCAATGAGGGGGCCATACCTGTGATTATTGGCAGAAACCAAGCCGATAACGAGAAGACTTTAGAAGAGATTGGCGGCAATGGTTTTCAGGTAGTGGCAGAGTTGAGCGAACCCGAAGAATGTCGCAAAGCGGTAGAACAGGTAATAGAGAAGTATGGCAGAATAGATGGCCTGGTAAATAATGCTGGAGTAAACGATGGCGTGAACCTTGAAAATGGTAGCTATGAGGCTTTTATGGGTTCATTGCACAAAAATCTGGTGCATTATTACCTGATAGCACATTATGCCTTGCCCGAACTTAAAAAAAGCAAAGGAAGCATTGTAAACATTGGTTCAAAAACCGGAGAAACAGGGCAGGGGGGAACATCAGCTTATGCCGCTGCCAATGGTGGACGTAATGCTTTAACCCGTGAATGGGCGATTGAATTGCTGAAATACGGCATTCGTGTCAATGCTGTAATTGTAGCAGAGTGTTATACACCATTGTATGAAAAATGGATTAAGACTTTGCCGAATCCCGAGGAAACATTAGAAAAAATTACAGAGAAAATACCATTGGGTAAACGTATGACAACCGCCGAAGAAATTGCCAATATGGTGGTTTTCTTGCTTTCGGAGCGTTCGAGTCATACTACGGGGCAATTGATTCATGTAGATGGCGGATATGTGCATTTAGACAGAGCTTTAATTTAGCATTATGAAAAAATATTGTCTGGCATTAGATTTAGTTGATGATGCAGCCATGATAGCTGAATACGAAAAGTATCATGAGAAAATACGACCCGAAATAGCTGAAAGCATTACGTCGGCAGGTATTTCTGGTATGGAGATCTATCGGGTCGGTAATCGGTTGTTTATGATTATGGAGACAGAAGACGATTTTTCGTTTGAAAGAAAAGCAGCAATGGATGCCGCTAACCCGAAGGTGCAGGAATGGGAGAACCTGATGTGGAAATATCAGCAAGCCCTGCCGATGGCAAAACCCGGAGAAAAATGGCTATTTATGGATAAGATTTTTGATTTGAAACAACAATAACCATCTATAAAATCAGAACGTATAACAGTCATTTGAAAAAGTGGCTGTTATTTTTTTACTTGCATTATGAAACTATTCAACCAAGCATACATGAAAACCAACGCTATTCTATTATTGGCTGTTGTCTTTTTGTTAGGGGCCAGTTCATGGAAAAAACCTGTGGCTACTGCTACTCCTAATATTATTCTGATTTTTATGGATGATATGGGCTATGGTGATTTAAACTCTACCGGAGCTTTAGATTATCAGACTCCTAATATAGATAAATTAGGTTTTGAGGGTATTCGCTTTACTAATTTTTTAGCTGCTCAGGCAGTTTGTAGTGCTTCAAGAGCAGCGTTGATGACAGGCTGTTATCCGAACAGAGTAGGTATTGCCGGAGCTTTAAATCCTGCACAGAAAATCGGATTGCATACCGATGAAGTTACCATTGCCGAAATGCTTAAACAGAAAGGATATTCAACCGGTATTTTTGGCAAATGGCATCTGGGGCATCATAAGCAATTCTTACCCTTACAACAAGGCTTTGATGAGTACCTGGGCATTCCTTACTCAAATGATATGTGGCCTGTGGGTTTTGATGGCAAACCTATTACTGATGAAAACGATTACCGTAAGAAAACCTATCCTACTTTGCCATTGATAGAGGGTAACGAGCAAAAAGAAACCATCACCGATTTGTCGGGACAGGATGGACTGACCACGAAGTACACTGAAAGAGCCATAAGTTTTATCAAGAAAAACCGCAACAAGCCTTTCTTCTTATATTTGCCTCATTCAATGGTACATGTGCCACTTGGGGTGTCAGCTAAATTTAAAGGCAAAAGCAAACAGGGAATGTTTGGCGATGTGATGATGGAAGTGGACTGGTCGGTAGGGCAAATCATGAAAACACTGAAAGAAAACGGATTAGATAAAAATACTTTAGTGATTTTCACGAGTGATAATGGCCCCTGGCTCAACTTTGGTAATCATGCAGGCTCAACAGGCGGATTCAGAGAAGGGAAAGGAACTGTATTTGAAGGCGGTCAGCGGGTACCTTGCCTGATGCGCTGGAAAGGTACAATACCTGAAGGTTTGATTTGTAATCAACTGACCTCTACTATTGATATTCTTCCGACACTGGCACGCATTTGCGGTACCAACTTACCAGACCGTGAGATTGATGGCGTTGATATCTTATCTTTAATGAAAGGAAATGTAAATGAAGCACCACGCAAATATTTCTATTATTATTATGCGAATAATGAATTGAGGGCTGTCAGGCGTGACAACTGGAAGCTGATGTTACCACATAAAGTTGAGCGTACCTATGAAACGGTTTTACCGGGCAATGATGGGTATGGAGGCAAATACGGAAACATTGAAGTTTCATTAGCTCTATATGATTTAAGACGTGATGCTGGAGAAGAATATGATGTAAAAGAACAACACCCCGACATTGTAGCCGAACTTCAGAAAGTTGCCGAGGTAGCCCGTGAGGATTTAGGTGATGCCTTATTAAAAAAAGAAGGGAAAAATGCAAGACCCGTGGGGGTTCTGAAAGAGTAAAGTATAGTTTAACAGGTTTAAAGTGAAAATTCTGATAAAGCAATGCTCTATCAGAATCTGTTAACCTTATGTATCTAACCCTCATTATAAATTAGATGCTACAAAAAATTCAAACCTTTGTTTGGTGGTAGGGTTCAATGGGTCGGTGTCGAGTAAGAAAGCGTTTCTTAAACCAAAACCCAAAGGTCCTACTGTGTTCAATAATTTGATGTCAAATATTACCTCTGCGCCGTAAGAGCGTTGCAAGGTTTTAAAGTTAATGAACTTTCTTTCGATATTGCCATAGTCATAAAATACATTGGCTCTTACACGATTAAGAAAGAATATGCCTGCAAAGCCCCTGTCCACATTAAAGAGTGGTAAACTATAAGTAGTACTTATTACCGTTTCCACATCGCCCGGAGCAGCAGCGTATCCTCTGGCATGTAAGAACTGGTCTTCAAAAAGGTAGTTGTTATTTAGTAACTCTTGTTTACCTCTGAAAGCCACCTCTAATCCATGATTTTTACCAAAACCGGGCGTGGTAAACCCTACTGAACCTATCATGCGCTCGGCTGATGTTCCGGCGGTAATAGATTTCTGGTAAGAAAGGGAGATATTCTGCGACCATTTGTTTACTAAATTCTGACGGGCTTTTCTGCGGACATTCGAGAAGTTTAAACCAAACTGTAAGGCATTGAAGTTTAAACCATGATTAATCGGTGTATCCTGTATTTTGTATGCTGAAGTACTGATATTTGAGAAGGTAGAACTCAAACGGAAACTGGTTGTATAGTTGCCTTTCATCCAGCTAAGGGGTAACGATAATCCTACATTGATATCATCTTGTTTATAAGATAAAGTACCCAGAAAATCAGGATTCAGAAATACTGTATTGGCTCTGTTTCCGGTGCTTGCTCTGAATGAAAGCGGCAGGAAAAACCTGCCATAGTCGAAACCGCCTGAGAAACGAATAGTTTTCTCATTATAATTGTACTGACTTGCTATTACAGCTGAAAAATCATTGAGAATATTCCCCAGTTGAACAGAAAGGTTAAGGTTACGGTTATCGCTGCTGCCGAAAGTCCAGCTATGTAGTTTTACACCTCTTAAAAGCCCTTTATAGTTCTTTACCTGATAACTGTTTTCCATTGTCTGGTACTGTATATCATGTTCGATTTCAGTAGTTTTTACATGAAAACGTTCCATGTTTACAGGCTCGGTAACCTTTGCATTCCCGATACTTTTTACGTCAAGCTGTGTGAGTTGTCGGCCCATAGCAGTCATTTCTACCATGGCTAATTTTTTCTCATCTTTCGATATTGCTGGTAGGGTAGCACCTATTCTTACAGAACTTAACTGAGTAATCTGCTTGTCTCCATTCAGATTTACAGCATAGATATTATTGATACCACTGAATGAGGCACCGAAAATAGCACTTTTATCGCTGATAGAAAGACCACTGATGGTGTGGGTAGTCCACGGAGTCAGTTCTGTTGTTTGCTTGCTTGCCAAATCATATTTCAGCATAGCAATCTTCGATTTTCTTCTGGCCAGATACACAATTGATGCATCATCAGTTGTCCATTTCGGATAAGAAATAAAATCATTCTCCGGATTAGGAATAGTGCTGACAATGCTGCCGTTGTCAGGAGAAATAATACATAGCTCGTTATTAATGTTTTCATCTGCTTTAACAGCTATAATTCTATCTCCTGTTGACGAAAACTGCGGACTAAAGAATTTACTTTTCTGGGTTACTTGTGTTCTTTGGCCTGTTTGCAGGTCATAACTCATAATTACGCTATAAATAACCGCATCTCTTCGGGCATCTTTACGCATTTCTGTCCAGGCAACTTTATTGTTATTAACGCCTAAATAACCTTCAGTAGCGGCACCTATAGGAGCAAGGTATTTTTGCTTGCCATCTTTAATCTGATACAGGGCCGAAATCTGCTTGAAACTGCTTTTAATACAAAGAAGGCTACCATCTTCTAACCAATGCGGAAATGTATAATTGGTAACCGTTCTTTTAGGCAATGGAGTAATTGGTGAGGTGGAGGTTAATTTCAGGAATCTGATTTCATTCTCCCAGTTCTCTTTCATTTCCCGATAGGCGAGTCGGTACATTTTATTGACACCTATTTTGGTATGGCGTCTTAAAGCACCGGCAAATGGGTAAAGAATCGTGCGGTATCTCCCTGCATCTGCCAGTACTTTAGGCCACATTTCAGGCCCGAAATGGTTACGTCCATAGTTCAGAATCGCATAACCTAATGGATAATGGTTAGGCAATAACTTTTTGAAAGAACCATTACGAGCCTGTGAATAGGTATAATTTTTATCACTCAAAAGCAATGCTCTTTGCTCGTCAAAAAAACTTGGGGTTCTGCCTCGTCCTGCGCCGCTTAATACGGTTTCGGCCAAAACAGCATCGCCTTCAAAATACCAGTCAGGGATTGAAAAATTGGCACCTAAACTCCAGCCTGATTGTCCCTGTAACAAGTACAAAAATTTAGTAAAACCCCGGTTGGCATTAGTAAATTGTAACGCATGACGGTACTCATGGATAGCTAAAGCATCAAGCCAGTCCATGGAGCCGAGGTCATTGAAATCCTGAAAACCGGTGGCATAAAACTCACTTCGGTAAGGAGACAAAGCTACATAGCCATTTCCTTGTGCATTGTTGGTATTCAGAAGAATATCAAGCTTTTTACTTTTATTGCCAACCGAAACCGTAGCATTTTTATTGACATACGTTACCAGGTCGGCAATGCGTATGGCTTCTGCCTGATTTTCTTCAGGAAAAATTACTTTTACCTTGTCATTTTCAATATACTTCCATTTCATCGAAGCAGGCTGAGGGCCATTCTGGGCAGTGAGTTGAAAAGCAGTAAATAATAGGGGAATGTATAAAAAGTGTTTAGATTTCATACAATACTTTTTAGTAGTAGGTGATGTTTATGGGACAAAGTTCAGACAATTATTCAGTGGTTAATTCTGAAAAATTCTGGATACTGATTTTGAAACGTGGTCTTTCGCCTTTAGGTACAATTACGATCAAATCATTTGATACACTGCTTCCATTTTTTAATAAAAAACCGCCCTGTACTCTTACCGCACGGAAAGTAGTTTTGCCATCTGCTGTTTTTTCAGGTTGGTTATAAGGAATCGTAAACGGACGTGCTTTCAGGTTAGCTCCTTTTGAGGTAAGGCGTTTTCCGGTAGCGTTCAGACATTCAAAACGGGCAATTACCGAAGGGTCGCCGTCAAATATATTGGTTATGTTATCATTTTTCAGATAAATTAACTGGCAACCGCTTTTGTTCTGGGCTTTAATGGTTACTTCGTAACGGGAGTAGGTATCTTCGGTACGCTCGTTGGTAATAGCATAGCTGTATTCTATACCGTTGCTGGCAACTGTTTTGCCTTCTTCAATATCAATAGCAGTTTGAGCTTTGCTTAAGAATAAACTTAAAGAGAATAGGGCGGTTAATACAATTTTTTTCATGGGTTTCTTTTTTGAGTTTTTTAAGTTAGATACGGTAGAACCTTTGTAGAAAGCCAATGAATATCCGCTATACAATCCGGATTTGAGAGGGATGTTAAAGGGCTTTGTGCATAAGGTTATCAGAACAGGATTGATTAGACCTCAATCGAAATTCTGGTTCAAACTTACACCCGAATGAAGAAAATGAGAAAAAACGTATATGGACAAAATATGGACAATTGTCTAAATAGTTGATAGATAAGTGTTTAAGTCGCTTTGTTCGATTTTTTTTCTCAGGCGGTATCTGTTTTTTGTTACACTTTCGTTTGAGATTCCCAACATACCTGCTACCTGATTGTTAGTGAAATTAAGACGAATCATGCAAGCCATCTGTATTTCGGTATCGGTCAGGTTAGGGTTCTGCTGGTGTAAACGGGTAATAAACTGGGGGTGAAGTTTCTCAAATTTCAGTCTGAAATCCTGCCATTGTTCATCGGTCAGAATCCGTGCCTGGTTAATCTGGTCGAGTAGGGTATGGGTAGAAGAAGTATCTTTTATTTTCAGTTCTTTCAGTTCATTTTCAAACTGGTTAATGAGTTGGTTCTTTTCGCTCACTGTGTCGGCAAAAGATTCCAACTGACTTTGTACCAAAGAAAGTTCGGCCGCAGAAAGTTTATGCTGTGCCTGCAATAAGTCATGTTTTTGGGCAAGGCTTTTTCTTTGTAAATAAAAAACAGCCACTAAAAGCCCGAGTACTATGGTACCGCCAATAAAAAGCCATTTTTGCTGGGCCAGTTCATTTTGCAGGTTAGCATTCTCAAGCTCTTTTTCGTTCATCCGGAGCCTGGTTTCCAACTCACCTACTTTCTGTTTGTTTTCAGTATTGACCAATAAAGTATCTATTTCATAGAACTTTTTCTGATATTTAAAGGCTTCTTTATAATTGCCTTGCAGTTCTGCCCATTCTGTACGAATAAAGGCCATTTGTCGGTCATAGTAGGGCGAACCTATCTGGGGTAATAAACTTTCTGCTTTTTTGAAATGCTCGTCTGCTTCTTCAAATTTCTTTTGTCTGATTAAAGCTGCCCCCAATATGGCTTCTCCTCTCAGAATACCCCCAGTATCGTTTGCATCCTCAGACATTTTAAGACCAATTTTAACAGGAGGTATGATTTTATCATACACTCCGCCATCATAATAAGCACTGGCTATATTCAGGTATAAGTACCTGATAAGCGTACTGTCTTTTATCTCAAGGGCTATTTTAAGAGCATCGTCGAAAACTTTTATGGATTCATGAAACTTCTTGCTATCACTCAAACCTACTGCATAGTTCATCATAGCAGTACTAATCAGCTTTTTATTGTTAGTAAGACGTATGGTTTCAAGTGCTTTTTTAGAATATTGATTAGATTTGATGAAATCGCTCTGATACTGGAAAACCTGTGCAAGGGCTGAGTAAGTTCTTGATAGCTTTTCATAATTTCTGGTTTTCTCAAGAACAGGGATGGCCTCTGATGCCGTTTTCATAGCTTTTTCAAACTCACCAGTTTCACTGTAAAACCAGGTTAGTAGTGCTAAAATCGGAGCTTTTTCTTCCGGTGTGGTTTGAATAGCTAAACGCTCCTGATAATATTTGATAGAATCCTGCGCTCCCTCCTGTGCAAAAGAGAACCCAAAAGTAAAATTAAGTAAGAGGAAAGTAAGACAATAATAAGAATACCGCATAAACAAAAATAAGCATATTAGCCTGATAAGGCAAACATTAGGTTTTTCCTGACAGAGGAAATTTAATGAGGGTTAGAAAATAGGATAAAGGTTAAAGATACACATTACAGCTATTTAATCAATAAAATACGAAGAAATATCAGCAAAAAAACTTATTCTGATGGGATTAGTGCCACAGAATAAGCTTTTAGTAAAATAATAAAATTTACTTGACTACCTTAAAAGTATAGTCGCCACTTCCTACTTTTACTATCCGATACCCGACTTCGTAATTGACAGTTTCAATATCTTTCCGGTTATTCAAATTCCGGTTACTTTCTGTAACCTTCTGACCCGTAGCCGAAGGAATATAGACAAGTGCGGTACTACCTACGGGTACTTTTACCGTCATATCAAAACTATTAGTGGTGTTTTTCCAGCTAACACCTGCTTTGCCTTGTACAGTTTCTGTAAAATATTGTGCTGAGGTAAGATCGGACACGAGGATTGGTTTAAATATAATTTCCTGATATCCGACTTTACTTTCTGATGTCTGCATACCTGCCAAGCGGGTATAGAACCAACTCAAAGCACCCCCAAACATCGGATGATTATGCGAGCCTTCGTTATTCCATTGCTCACGTGTGGTAGTGCTACCCAGACTTATCCAGCTACCAAAACCTGGGGTAGTTGTTTTGTTCATGGCATTGTAAGCCAAATCGTTCAGTCCATTGTCTGCCAAAACCTCAAAGAAAAAGCGGGTACCAAATATACCTGTATCTAAATGCCCACCTGCTGCCGCAATATCTTTCCTGAGTGCTTCTATTACTTTTGGGTGCTGTTCTTTATCTACTCCCATTTTCAAGGCGAAAATATTAGCCCCATATTTACCAAAAGTACCTTGTTGCATATCATAAAAAGTAGAAAGAAAAGCCTCACGGGTTTTATCAGCTATAGACTGGTATAAAATAACATCTTGTGGTTTATTCAATATGGCAGCTACTTTAGCCGTAATATCGGCACAATACCATAAATAGAAAGTATGCACCAATTCATCAGGCGGTAGAGTACCTACGCCAGCCCATTCACCTAAATTCCACCATTGTAAAGGTTTGCCATCATGGCCAGTGCGTTTTGAGTACATAATGCCTTTTTCGTTCACCCACGTTTGCATATATCTGATATAGCCCGTCATACCGTCGTAGTTTTCGGCTAATATATCTGCATCGTTGTATTGTATGTAAAACTCATACGGAATAATACTGATAGCAGCACCCCAGGCTACCCCACCACCACAACCCGGCTGCCAGGGTGCCCCGTTAGGGATATAGCCCGTAGCCGGAATCTGTGCATCTAACATATCCCGAATCCATTTTTTGTAAAAGGCTTTTACCTCAAAATTATGCATAACCGTATGGCAGGCCACCTGGGCATCTCCTGTATAACCTGAGCGTTCCCGATGCGGACAGTCAGAAGCAATACCTCCGTGCATATTGTCTAATTGTGAGCGTTTCCAGATATGATTAATCTGATTAAAAAGTTTATTAGAGGTGATGAAAGTAGCCGATTCTTTTACGCTTGTGTTCACTGCTTCGGCCTGAATGTTTTCTGCTTTCAGTTCGCCTTTCCAGTTGCTTATTTCTACACCACTGAATACAAACCAGTTGAAACGTGGGGCATAAGTAGCATTGGGCTTGCCGCTGAAAGTATAAGTATTTTCACCTGAATACAAATTGGCATTAAAGGTAATTTTGATGGTATGCCTTGCAGGAGCAGACACATTTTTTAATCGCACCCAGCCCGAAATCTCTTCAGGAAAAGAGACTTTATAATTGCCATTGGCTAATTTCTCAATGCGGGTTGGTTGATAAACTTTAGTAATTTTATCGGTAGGAGCCGTATGTGCCGACATTTTGCCAAACGGGGTAGCTCTGTTAATCACATTCTCCCATTGACCATCATTAAAACCAACCTTGCACCAGTTGGGTTGTTCCTGTCGGGCATCATATATTTCGCCATCATATACTAAATCTGAAACAATGGCTGATTTGGCCGCTTTCCAGCTTTTATCTGAAACGATAACTTCTTCGGTATTATCGTCATAAATTAGATGCAACTGCGCAATAAATCGGGGAGAACCATACGAAGCAGTCCAGAATTTAGGCGCATTGTAAAAACCGTTGCCTAAAATAGCACCTATCACATTATTGCCCTTTTGTAATTTGCTGGTAATGTCGTAAGCTAAATACATAACTCTATATTCCCGGAATTCGTCAGGCAGTGAAATATAGGCATCGGGTAATTGCGGACGTTTGCCATAATTTGTCTGATTCGGTACTAAATAATCGTCAGAAGCCTTTTGCCCGTTTACATAAAATTCAAAGTAGCCTAAACCTGTAGTATAGGCAATGGCACTTTTAATTTTTTTAGAAGCCTTAAAAGATTTTCTTAGCAATGGAGCAGGAGGGGGTAATATCTGGGTGCGTTGGTCAGGGCCACCTTTAGGTTTAGGAATGGCCTCTTCATTTTGCCAGGGAGCGCCAATCCACTCGGCTTTCCAGTCGCTTGGATTGAGTAAACCCATATGCCATTGCGCTACTTTGCTCCACGCCGATGGCTTGCCGGTTTTGTCCCACACACGTACCTGCCAGTAACAGGTCATGCGGGATAGTAAATTTTTTCCGGCATATTTAACCGAATGAGAAGCATCGTTCATCATTTTGCCTGTATCCCATAAATCAGGCTTTTGTAACAGAGTAGGGCTCGAAGCTACCCGTATCTGATAAGCCGTTTGTACTTGTCCTCTTTCATTGGTTTTTGATACATTGAGCCATGAGAGTCGGGGAGCAAGCGCATCAACTACCGATGGATTATTCATGTATTCACAGGTCAGATCTTGCACTTCTAATTGTGCGGATACTACCCTTACTGATAAAAGAAGACAGAGACAAAGAAGATATTTCATGGAATAGCTTAGCAGGATTTATGCCCTTGCTTTATTTTATGAGGTTGAATGATTAATCATAAAATTAGCTATTTTTTTGATGAATGAAACAGAAAACAATGTTGTTTGATAAACATACTATCTAAAGCACCCAGTAACTCAGTCAAGCCAATAGTATTTCCAATGTGGTATTCAATGGCGTATAGCCGGAACAAATAGCTGGACAACCAGATACGAATCAAAAACTGTTTACGGACCTGGTACGTACGAAGCCCGTTGTATTATTGATGATTATTCCTATGGAAATTGGTCAAGTATTATTATTAATACACCGCCAGCAGGAGGAATCACCATTTCCACCAGTAAAACAAGTGCTTCTCAGAGTGAATTAGTAACCTTACAAGCCAACGGGTGTGAAGGTGAAGTAATCTGGACTCTGCCCAATAATACAGAAGTTAGGGGTACAAGTATATTATTTGGTACTGGTTTTGGAACTTATTCAGCCAGATGCGTACGTTTTGGTATAGATGGACCAACTTCTACCATTGTTATCCAAAGCAAACCAAATGATGCCCCTCGTTTTTATGCTACCCAAGCAGTGGCTTCAAGCAATCAGATATTCCAGTTAGTAGCCGAAAATTGCCCGAATAACGCCGTACAATGGGGCATACCCAAACAAGATGCCAATGGGAACCCCTATTATGATTACGCTAATTTCTTCCAGACGCTGATCGTCAGAGGACCAGGAACCTATCAGGTAAGATGTACGGAAGGCAATTATACAAGTTTTCAGGACATAGTAGTATTTCCGAATCCTTCTGATGCTTTAACTATTGTTGCCAACAAAGCCAAAGCATTACCCAGTGAATATGTGGTTTTATCAGCTTACGGTTGCCCGAATGGAACCATTACCTGGGAAATAGGAACACAAACGGCCACAGGCGCACAAATAACTACACAAGGACCCGGGAATTACAAAGCCCGATGTATTGGAGACCCTACTAATAATGGTAATTATGCCATTGCCTCCGTCATGCCTAATGGGAGCATCGTACCTATCATTGTTGCCAGTATTAATACTGCTTGCCCCAATGAAGCTGTTACTTTAACTGCTTATAGCTCTACCGCTACAAACGGATGTCCTGCTGGTTGGCCCCTACAATGGCAGTATGTAAGAGATGATAAAATTGATTATTGGCTTAATAATAGAAATGCGATTGAAAATTTTGGGGAAAATTATCAGGAAGTCTTTGAAACTGTTTTTAGTAATCAGATAGTAAGAAATGGACCCAGAGTATATTATGCCCGATGTGTAAAACCGGATGGTAGTTGGATGGGTGAGTTTAAAGACAAATCTGCTATTATTGAACCTATTTTTCCTACATACCTTCGTGCAAGTAATAATGGTCCTGCTTTGATGGGAGCTACTGGTATTCGAGTAGCAGTAACAGAAGTACCCGCCGGGGGCATTACTTATGCTTGGACAGGACCTAATGGATTTACAAGTACATTACGTAACCCTGAAATAACTAGTTTGACAGAATCTAAATCAGGTATCTATACAGTAACTGTCAAAAGAGCAAACATTTGTAGTGTTACTGCTACAACTAATCTGGTAGTGAGTGGTACTCTACCCGAAGATTTTTAATTTATAAACAAAAAGGCTGAATTTTGTAGCGACCAAGCAAACAAAACCAACCTTTTAGAATGAGAAAACTCATTAGGGACGAAATTATAAAGATTTTTGATAAAATACCTCTTGCTAAGAATCTATCAAGGAAAAAATTCATTGGTGATTTTCTGATAGGGATGCTCGAAAGCCGGAAGGTGCAATTTAAAGAAATAGCCTTGCACATTGAGAGTGAAGCTACATTAGAATCAGTTGAACGTAGAATACAGGCATTTTTTAAGGATTATGATTTCGATTACAGGCAAGTATGTCTCTTACTATTAATGTTTTTACCTAAAGGTAAACTTCAATTATCAATAGATAGAACCGAATGGGACTTCGGCATTTATCAATGCAATATTTTGATGATAGTTGCCAAAAATGGTTCAATAGGGATTCCATTGTATTGGGAGTTATTAGATAATAATTCAGGTAATAGTAATTGTAAAGACAGGTGTGACTTATTACAATCAATTGTAGATGTGATAGGTTTGGATAGAATCGGTTTGATAGTTGGAGATAGGGAATTTATTGGTATTCAATGGCTAAAGTATCTAAAAGACAGGCAGATAAACTTCTGTATGAGATTACCTAAAAACCATTTGATAACACTTAAGAATGGGGCTGTTTGTTCAATAAACGACTTATTGTCCCATCAACAGGAGCGTTACTTTGAAACATGTTTGGTCGATGGAATCTGGTGCAATACTATGCTAAAGAAATTAGATAATAAAGACTTTTTGTTTCTGATAGGTAATCTGCCAGCCAAGCAGTTAGGAAATCTTTACCGACATAGGTGGTGTATCGAAGTTCTGTTTCAAACTTTCAAACAAAGGGGCTTTGATTTAGAAACTACTCATATTAAAGGAAACGAAAAACTTAGTAAATTGTTGGTTTTTGTTAGTATTGCTGTAGCTATAGCACTGAAAACAGGTCAATATCTCCATCAAAAAGTAAAGATGATTAAAGTCAAAAAACATGGATATAAAGCTAATAGCTTCTTTAGAAAGGGTTTAGATTATATCAGAGTAAATCTAAAAAGACAAAAACAAAATTTTATAGCTACTTGTCAGATG